>CAKKSB010000133.1 GCA_919903055.1 Gammaproteobacteria bacterium
CCATGGTCTCGCTGTCGGTGACGCGCATGCCTTGCACGAACTCCGATTGTTTGCCGATGCGGCTCAGCACTTGGCCGATTTGCGGCCCGCCGCCGTGCACGATCACCGGATTGATGCCGACTAGTTTCATCAGCACCACGTCGCGGGCGAAACCGCTTTTGAGGGTTTCATCGACCATGGCGTTACCGCCGTATTTGATCACCACGGTCTTGCCGGTGAAGCGCTGGATATAAGGCAGCGCCTCGGTCAGGACATGGGCCACGTTCAACGCGGAATCAGCGGTTAGCGTCATACTCTTTCAGCCTTGAATCTTCGGTACGCCATCAAAACGGCAAGGTCACGGCGGGATCGACTTTCAGCATCAGCGCCCGGAAATCGTTTTGAATGCGCTTGAGGGCCGCGTCGGTATTGGCTTCGAAACGCAGAATCAGTGACGGCGTGGTGTTGGAGGCGCGCACCAGTCCCCAGCCGTCCTCGAAGTCGGCGCGCAAGCCGTCGATGGTGGTGAGCACCGCGCCTTTGAATTGCGCCAATTCCAGCAGACGCTGCATGAACACGATTTGTTCGCCCTCGGCGAGGTCAATGCGCAATTCCGGGGTGCTGATGGCGTCCGGCAGCTCGGCGAATATTTCCAGCACCGAGCGCGAGTCGGCGGAAAGAATTTCCAGCAGGCGCGCCGCGGTGTACAAGCCGTCGTCGAAACCGAACCAGCGCTCCTTGAAAAAGATGTGGCCGCTCATCTCGCCCGCCAGCAGCGCGCCGGTTTCCTTCATCTTGCGTTTGATCAGGGAATGGCCGGTCTTCCACATCAACGGCTGGCCGCCGTGTTTGGTGATGAACTTGACCAAGTGCCGGCTGCATTTGACGTCGAAGATGATGTTGGCGCCGGGATTGCGCGACAGTACGTCTTTGGCGTAGAGCATCAACTGGCGGTCCGGCCAGATCACCCCGCCTCGCGCGTCGACCAGCGCCAGCCGGTCGCCGTCGCCGTCGAAGGCCAGCCCGAGATCGGCTTGATGCTGCGGCACGGCGGCGATCAAGTCGTGCAGATTTTCCAGCTGGCTGGGATCGGGATGGTGATTGGGAAAATTACCGTCCACTTCGCAATACAACTCGACCACATCGCAACCCAAGGCGCGCAGCAAGCGCGGCGCCGCTTCACCGGCCACGCCATTGCCGCAATCGACCACCACTTTCAAAGGCCGCTTCAGCTTCACGTCCTGGGTGATGGTCTGCATGTAGTCGGCGAGAATATCCTGCCGGCTGTAGCTGCCGGAGCCGACGGTGTAATCGCTTTTTTCTATGCGATGACGGAGGGCTTGAATATCGCCTTCCGCCAAGGTGTCGCCCTTCAACACCATCTTGAGGCCGTTGTAGTCCGGCGGATTATGGCTGCCGGTGAGCATGACGCCGGAACCGGTGTTGAGATAATGGGTGGCGAAATACAGCACCGGGGTGGGCACGCGCCCGATGTCGATGACATCGCGCCCCGTCGCGCGCAGACCGTTGGCCAAGGCCTCGCTCAAAGTCGGTCCGGACAGACGGCCGTCGCGCGCCACCACCACGGTCTGCTGACCGCGGGCGAACGCTTCGCTGCCGAGGGCGCGGCCGATTTCATAAACAATTTCCTCGGTAAGGGTCTGGCCGACCACGCCGCGGATGTCATAAGCACGAAAAATCGAGATGGGTAAATTCACGGTACTCTCTGTGGGTGATGCATGAACCGGTTCGCTATTGAAGACTTCCATCGGCAGTTGATCGGCGGTGAACTGCGGCGCCGCGCGACCAGTCTTCGCCGGCGCGCGCACGGCGGGCGGCGTCTCGAGCGGATGATGGGCGGCGGCGCTCAACACGTCCACCGTGCCCCGGAAATCCTCGAGGTGTAAAGGATACTCCGCTTGCGGCGGTTTACCGACGCGCGCATCGCGCACTACATCGATCAAGGTTTCCAAATCCGACTGCACCGCGCGCTGCAATACCCGGAAAAAACCATAGCCGATCAGCGAGAGCAAAATGAGCGTGCCGGCAAACACGCACCATATTAAATTCGTGCGCCAGCCCGCGGCGCTGGTTTCGGCGGGCGACGTGGCGAATACCAATTCCCAGCGCGTGCCCGGCAAGTTGGCGACTCGGCTGGTCGCACCGTGCGCCAGAGCGGCTTCGCCGCGCGCCGCCAACGTGACCGTGCCGCCTTGCTCATCGGTGCGCTGGCGCACCTCGAGATAACCCACCGGCACCGAGACCTTGTCGATGGCGTTGCGCACCATGTCCGCGCTGAAACTCACCAGCAAATGACCGAGTAATTGATTGACGCCGCTACCGCCGTCGCCGCGCACCGGCCGCATCATGTCGATGTGCGCTTCTTCCGTGCCGAACAAATGGGCTTCCACCAAAGGCGAATCGCCGCTGGCTTCCGCCATGTGCACCATGTCGAGATCGGCGTAACCCAAGCGCGGGAAGGCGCCCACTTCCGCGCCCATGGCGCCGGGTCGCAACAAACGCACCCGCAACGCGCCATGAAAGCGT
Source organism: Gammaproteobacteria bacterium (assembly GCA_919903055.1). Classification (GTDB taxonomy): domain Bacteria; phylum Pseudomonadota; class Gammaproteobacteria; order DRLM01; family DRLM01; genus CAKKSB01. The sequence goes on from CAKKSB010000133.1 coordinate 2,527, forward strand.
TTGCTCAAACGCAGTTCGGTATTGGCGATTTGAACCGGATCACCGCCGGCCAGGGCTTGGATCACTTGGGGATCGACCGCGGTACGATCCACTTCCGCCGCGGAGGTTTGAATGGCGATGGCCAGCGCGTAAGCGACTTCGCTGGTGAGGGTCTGCACGCGTTGTTCGAGCAGGCGTTGCGCCGTCGCGGCGTAAATTTGGTAAACCAGCACGCCGGCCACCGCCAGTACGACGGCCGCGCACACCACGCCGGTTGCGCTCAGCTTGGCGAGACTCATCACCCGCAGCACCCGTGCGCGCCGCGGCTTATCTTCTTCTAGCAGCCCCTCTGGCTCTCGTTGCGCCATGAAAACGCGATGCCTTTTAAAATTTAATTCATATCACGGCGGTGGTGTCGCGACCCCACTCTCGCCGCGCCGTTCAATGCCGGCCGGAATGGCCGAATCACCCCGCGCCACGCTGGCTGGCGTCAAAATCCTCCACCACTTCAAAGGCCGCCTGTATTACCGGCACGAACACCATTTGCGCGATCCGCTCCCCGACCTTGATCACGAAAGGGTCCGTACCGCGGTTCCAGCACGAGACGAACACCTGGCCCTGATAATCGGAGTCGATCAAACCCACCAGATTTCCCAACACGATACCATGCTTATGTCCCAGACCGGAGCGGGGCAACAAGACCGCCGCCACCCCTTTATCGGCCATATGCAAGGCGATTCCAGTGGGGATCAACTGAGTCTCACCCGGTTGCAACTCCAACGGCGCGGTGAGGCAGGCCCGCAGATCCATGCCCGCCGCACCCTCGGTCGCATATTGCGGCAAGGGAAATTCCTTGCCGATCCGGGCATCGAGTATTTTAACTTGTATGTTGCGCATGATATCGCTCGGCTATTAACGAAATGAGTTGGCGGGCCAAGGCGATTTTACCGGCGGCGGGCCAGTCCACGCCGCCGTCGCGCCACAGCACGGTGAGCGCATTGTCGTCGCTGTCGAAGCCCAGCCCGGGACGACCCACCCAATTGGCGACCACCATATCCAAATTTTTGGCATGCAATTTTTCTTGAGCATGTTCGAGCAGTGCCTCAGTCTCCGCCGCGAAGGCCACCGTAAACGGGCGGGGCGAACGCCTCGCCACCAGCGCGACGATATCGAGAGTGCGCTCCAGCTCCAAGGTCATGCGGGGTTCTTTCTTTTTTATTTTGTGCGGTGCGGACGCGGTAGTGTAATCCGCCACCGCCGCCGCGCCAATGAAGATATCCGCCTCCGCCACCCGCGCCGCCACCGCCGCGTGCATCTCGGCAGCGCTCTCGACGACCACCCGTTCCACCCGCGCCGGCGGCGCAAGGGCGGTGGGGCCGCTCACCAGCACCACCCGCGCGCCGGCCTCCTGGGCGGCCTGGGCCACGGCGTACCCCATCTTGCCGGAGCTGCGATTGCTGATGAAACGTACCGGGTCGATGGCCTCGCGGGTCGGCCCCGCCGTCATCAGCAGCGTCTTGCCTTGCAATGCCCCGCTGGAAAACGTTTGCGCGACCGCAGCGGCGATGGCCGGCGGCTCCAGCATGCGGCCGGGCCCGATCTCGCCGCAGGCTTGGCCGCCGTCGGCGGGACCGAGCAGACGCACACCGCGTTCACGCAACAACTGGCTGTTGGCCTGGGTTGCCGGATTTTCCCACATCGCTGAATTCATCGCCGGCGCCAGCAACAACGGCGCCCGGCTGGCGAGACACAGGGTGCTCAGTAAATCGCCGGCCAGACCGTGGGCCAGCTTGGCCATGAAATCCGCGCTGGCGGGCGCCACCACCACCGCGTCGGCCCAGCGTGTCAGGGTGATATGCCCCATCGCGCTTTCCTCGGTCGCGTCCAGCAGTTCGACATGCACCGGCTGCCCGGACAAGGCCTGCAGAGTGAGCGGCGTGATGAATTGCGTCGCGGCCGGGGTCATCACCACCCGCACTTCGGCGCCGGCTTCTTTCAAACGCCGCACCAGCTCGGCGCCTTTATAGGCGGCGATACCGCCGGTGATGCCGACCACGATCCGCTTGTTGATCAATTGATCCATGCGCTACATTCTGTAGTCCGGGTAAAGGGCGATAAAAATAACAGATTCGCCACCAGTTTTACCATTGAACGGTGAGGCTGTGGTGACGTCAAGGAGGACAGCTATGGCCATCACCGATTGGCCCATCGAGGAACGTCCCAGGGAAAAACTGCTGCAACGGGGTTCCCAATCGCTTTCAGATGCGGAGCTTTTGGCCATCTTCCTGCGCACCGGGGTGCGCGGCAAAACCGCAGTAGACCTCGCCCGCGATCTACTCACCGAATACGGCGGCCTGCGCGCCCTGCTGGAAGCGAGCCAGCCGCGTTTCTGCCAGGGCAATGGGCTGGGCGAGGCCAAATACGCGCAATTGCAGGCGGTGCTGGAAATGGGCCGCCGCCACCTTTTCGATACGCTCAAACGGGGCGAGGCACTGGGCAACCCGGACGATACCCGGCGTTTTTTACAGGCCCGGCTCCGCCATTATCCGTACGAAGTATTCGCCTGCCTGTTCCTCGACAACCGCCATCGAGTCATCGAATTCCAAGAATTGTTCCGCGGCACCATCGACGGCGCCAGCGTGTATCCCAGGGAAGTGGTGCGGCAGGCCCTGGCCGTCAACGCGGCGGCGGTGATTCTCGCCCACAATCATCCGTCGGGCGTAGCCGAACCCAGCAACGCTGATTACCAGCTCACTCGGCGCTTGCGCGAGGCCCTGGGCTTGGTGGATATCCGGGTACTGGACCACTTGGTGATCGGCGACGGCCAAACCGTGTCCCTCGCCGAACGGGGCGAGCTTTAACCGCGCCGCCAGCCTGTTGTCCTTGCAATGAGCGGCCGAGGCTGGTATAAATTCGCGCTTTGCCGCCGCCAGCTGCGGCATGAGTCTTTGAGGAGGTTGAGTATCATGGCCAGAGTGTGCCAGATTACGGGCAAGCGGCCCATTACGGGAAACAACGTTTCCCACGCCAATAACAGAACGAAACGTCGCTTTCTGCCCAATCTTCACACCCACCGTTTCTGGGTGGAGAGTGAAAATCGCTTTGTGAGCCTGCGAATCTCCTGCAAAGGGATGCGTACTATCGACAAACGCGGCATCGACGCCGTGTTGGCCGATATCCGCGAGCGCGGCGAGAAAGTCTAAGGTTAAGGAGTCTCCGCCATGCGTGAAAAAATCAAGCTCGTCTCCAGCGCCAACACCGGCCATTTCTACACTACCGTCAAGAACAAGCGGAATACGCCTGACAAGATGGAAAGAATGAAATACGATCCCGTCGTGCGCAAACACGTAGCCTACAAAGAAAGCAAGATCAAATAATCCGAGCTTGCCCAACACCATAAAAAAACCCGCCGATGGCGGGTTTTTTTATGGTTTGCCGCGGCTCCATCCTCGAAGCCGCGGCAATTATTGAAATAATTTACGCCGCCGTCGGCTGCAAGGTATATCCCTTCAAGGAACGAGCGAAGTCCTGCAGACCCTTGATGCCGGTCTCTTCAGCCTGCTTACACCATTCCTGCAAGTGGGTCAGCAAACTGTCCTGCGAAGTGTGGGAACGCTGCCACAAGTCTTGCAGACGAGTCTTGTATTCGTAGACCGTGCTCAAGGCCTGGCTACGGCTCAAGGCGGCCTGCAAGTGAACCTTATCGTCTTCGTCCATCACGGCGTCGCCCCGCACCAGGGTGGTCTTCGCCCGCTTCAGCAAACTGCGGCAACCCGTATCGGCCTTATGCGCTTCTTCGCGCAATACCGGCACCACCACATCTTTGGCGTAGTGCGACAACACATGCAGACGATTCACCAAAATAGCCTTTACCGTTTCCATATCCGCCGCGTGTTTGCCGGGATTGATTACCGGTTCCGGCGCCACTTTCTTCACTCTGGCCAAGCCGAGGATCTCGAAACTGCGGATATAAAACCAGCCGATATCGAACTCCCAGGGTTTGGAAGAAAGCTTGGCCGAACTCGGGAAAGCATGGTGGTTGTTATGCAGCTCTTCACCACCGATGATGATGCCCCAAGGCGAGATATTGGTGGCGGCATCCGGGCTTTCGTAATTACGATAACCCCAGAAATGGCCGACACCGTTGACGATACCCGCGGCGAAGATCGGAATCCACAACATCTGCACCGCCCAGATCGTGATGCCGATGGGTCCGAACAACAGCACATTCAAAATAAACATCGTGACGATGCCCATCTTGCTCCTGCCGGTGTAGACCTGACGCTCCAGCCAGTCATCGGGCGTGCCGCGGCCGTATTTTTCCAGGGTCTCGGCATTGCGCGACTCTATCCGATAAAGCTCGGCGCCCTCCAGCAGCACCTTGCGCAAACCGCGGATTTGCGGGCTATGGGGATCTTCTTCGGTTTCGCAGCGGGCGTGATGTTTACGATGCACCGCCGTCCATTCCTTGGTCACCATGCCCGTGGTCAACCACAACCAGAAACGAAAGAAATGACTTACTACCGGGTGCAGCTCCAAGGCGCGATGGGCCTGGTGGCGGTGCAAATAAATAGTGACGGCGGCGATCGTGACGTGGGTCAGACCCAAGGCCACTAACACATAACCCCACCAGGATAAATCCAACAATCCGTTCAACATGTAGCGACAACCCCGCAAATAGTTGATTAAAAGACCAGAATTACAAATCGGCTAATCTATCTTAGCATAGCCTGAATCAGGCCGCTCGTCCAATCCCATAGACTCTGTAAGTCTATGGGGCGCTCAGCCCCGCATCTCAAGGCTCAAGTGCGATATTCCGCGTTAATACGCACGTAATCATATGAAAAATCACAAGTCCATATCCGTGCGGCAAATGGCCCGCGGCCGAGTTGGACGCGCACCGTGATCTCGTCACGCTTCATCACCGCCTGACCGAGGACTTCTTGGTAAGCCGGCGCGCGGCCACCGCCCTGCACGATACAGACCTCATTCAAATAAATATTGATGCGGCCCACGTCCAAACCGGCCACCCCAGCCCGGCCTACCGCCGCCAATATCCGCCCCCAATTGGGGTCGCTGGCGAAAAACGCGGTTTTCACCAAAGGGGAGTGGGCGATAGCGTAGGCCACTTGCCGGCATTCCTCTGCATTGGCGCCCCCCTCGATTTCCACAGTCATGAATTTGGTCGCCCCCTCACCGTCACGCACGATGGCTTGCGCGAGGGTGGCGCAGACTTCGCTTACCGCCAGCGCAAATGCGGCATAGGCCGCGTCCTGCTCCGAAACCAGTAATGGCAAGCCGCTGCGGCCGGTGGCGATCAGCATGCAGGCATCGTTGGTGGAGGTGTCGCCGTCGATGGTGATGGCGTTGAAGGAGGTCTCGACCGCCGCCTGCAAACAGCGCTGCAATAAGCCCGGTTCCACCGCCGCGTCGGTGGCGATGAAACTCAGCATGGTGGCCATATCGGGGCGGATCATGCCCGCGCCCTTCGCGATGCCGGTGATGGTCACCGTCTGCCCGTTGATTTCCAGCCGGCGGGAAGCGCCCTTGGCCACGGTATCGGTGGTCATGATGCCGTGCGCCGCGTCGGCCCAGTTTTCGGCGTTTAAATCCGCGAACGCGGCAGGCAAAGCGGCGGTGATCTTGTCCACCGGCAAGGGCTCGCCGATCACCCCGGTGGAAAACGGCAGCACCTCGGCCGCGCCCACCCCCGCTAGGCCGGCCATGGCCTCGCAGCAGGCAATCGCGTCGCGCAGACCTTGCTCACCGGTGCCGGCGTTGGCGTTGCCGGTGTTGATCAGCAAATAACGCGGAGTACTCGCGGCGAGATGGCGCTTGGCCACCAGCACCGGCGCGGCGCAAAAGGCATTGCGGGTGAAGACCGCGGCGCAGTGCGCGCCGGCCGGCACGTCGATGAGCACGATGTCGCGCCGCCCCGGCTTTTTGATACCCGCCGAGGCGGTGCCCAGCTGCAAGCCCGGCACCGGGTGGAGCACGGGCAATCCTGTCAATCCGACGGCCATGACCTGACTTCTCTAATTCAAATTTAAATTAAACGACGGCGGCGCATCACGACACTTGGCCGTGGCATTGCTTATATTTTTTGCCCGAGCCACAAGGACAAGGCTCGTTGCGACCAACCTTGCGACCTTCGCGCACGAAAGGCGTATGGGATTCTTCGTCACCGGCAACGCCGGCCCCTTCCTCGCCTCCCAGCGCCATGGCCGGCGCCTGGGCATGTTCGAACTGCATGGGCACTTGGGCGCGGCGCTGCTCTTCCACCGCCTGCACGTCTTCTTCGGCCCGCACCTTGACCCGGGTGAGGATGCTGATCACCTCGTGTTTAATTTTGTCCAGCAATTGGGCGAACATCCCAAACGCATCGCGCTTGTATTCCTGAATCGGATTTTTCTGCGCATAACCGCGCAGATGAATACCCTGCCGCAGGTGATCCATCGCGGCGAGATGGTCTTTCCACATCGCGTCGAGCACCTGCAGCATCACCGCTTTTTCGAAATGCCGCATCACGCCGGCACCGGCATAGGCCTCTTTCTCGGCATAAACCTGCTGCGCCGCTTCCAAGATACGCTGGCGCAAAGTCTCTTCATGCAGATCGTGATCTTCTTCCAGCCACGTCGATATTTTCAACTGCATGCCGAATTGTTCCAAGGCCTCTTCCAGACCCGCCACGTCCCATTGTTCTTCCAAGCTCTGCGGCGGAATGTAGGTATTGATGAGACCGTTGATCACATCGGCGCGGATGGCCTGAATGGTGTCGGAGATATCCTCCGAGACCATGATCTCGTTGCGCTGCTCGTAGATTACCTTGCGTTGATCGTTGGCCACGTCGTCGTAATCGAGCAATTGTTTGCGAATATCGAAGTTATGGCCTTCCACTTTGCGCTGGGCATTTTCGATGGCGCGGGTCACCCAGGGATGTTCGATGGCCTCGCCCGCCTGCATGCCGAGTTTTTGCATCAACCCCTTCACCTTGTCGGAGGCGAAGATGCGCATGAGATTGTCTTCCAGCGACAAGTAAAAGCGCGTGGAGCCCGCATCGCCCTGCCGGCCCGAACGGCCGCGCAGCTGATTATCGACCCGCCGCGATTCGTGGCGCTCGGTGCCGATCACGTGCAAGCCGCCGGAGGCCAGCACTTCATCATGACGGCGCTGCCATTCTTCCCTGACCTTCTGCACTTCCTCGTCGGCCGGGCTCGCACCCAAGGCGGCGATATCCGCCTCGAGACTGCCGCCCAACACGATGTCGGTACCGCGACCGGCCATATTGGTGGCGATGGTCACGCCGCCGGGACGGCCGGCCTCGGCGACGATCTGCGCCTCGCGCTCGTGCTGCTTGGCATTGAGCACTTGGTGTTTGATGCCGTCTTTTTCCAGCAGGCGCGACAAATACTCCGACGTCTCGATAGAGGTGGTGCCCACCAATACCGGCTGACGGCTCTCGTTACGGCCTTTGATATCCTCGATGATGGCGTCGAACTTTTCCTTCGCCGACAAATAGACCAAATCGCCGTGATCCTTACGCACCATGGGCCGGTGAGTGGGTATCACCACCACTTCCAGCGCATAAATCTGCTGGAACTCGAAGGCCTCGGTGTCGGCGGTGCCGGTCATGCCGGCCAGTTTTTTATACAAACGGAAATAATTCTGGAAAGTGATGGAGGCGAGGGTTTGATTCTCGTTCTGTATCGGCACGCCCTCTTTGGCTTCCACCGCCTGATGCAAACCTTCCGACCAGCGCCGGCCGGGCAACGTACGGCCGGTGAATTCATCGACGATGACGATTTGCTTGTCCTTCACGATGTATTCGACGTCGCGGTGGAACAGCGAATGGGCGCGCAAACCGGCGTTGAGATGATGCATCAAACTGATATTGGCCGCGTCGTAGAGACTGGCGCCCTCTTCGAGCAAACCGGCCTCCGCCAGCAGGTCTTCCACATGCTGATGGCCTTCTTCGGTAAGAAAGACCTGGCGGGTCTTCTCATCCACCGAGAAATCGCCGGGCTGGCCTTCTTCCGCTTGCTTGGTCAGCGTCGGGATCAGTTTGTTGATTTTGGTGTACAGATCGGAACTGTCGTCGCTGGGACCCGAGATGATCAGCGGCGTGCGCGCCTCGTCGATCAGTATCGAGTCCACCTCGTCGACCACCGCGTAGTGAGTACCGCGTTGCACCCGGTCCGCCACGCTGAAGGCCATGTTGTCGCGCAGGTAATCGAAGCCGTATTCGTTGTTGGTGCCATACGTGATGTCACAGGCGTAGGCCGCACGCTTTTCCTCGGTGCTCTGGCCCGAGACGATGACCCCGGTGGTCATGCCGAGAAAGCCGTAAAGGCGTCCCATCCAATCCGCATCGCGGCGCGCCAGGTAATCGTTCACCGTCACCACATGCACGCCGTTGCCGGCCAGCGCATTGAGGTATACCGGCAAGGTCGCCACCAGGGTTTTACCTTCGCCGGTCCGCATTTCAGCGATTTTGCCTTGATGCAGGACCATGCCGCCGATCAGCTGCACATCGAAATGGCGCATGCCCAGCGCGCGTCTGCCGGCCTCGCGGGTCACCGCGAAGGCTTCGGGCAGCAGACTGTCGAGGGTCGCGCCCTCTGCGAGCCGCCGGCGGAATTCCTCCGTCTTCGCCCGCAGCTCATCGTCGGAAAGTTTTCCCAACGCGGGCTCCATGCCGTTAATGCTTTGAACGGCCGCATGCATGCGCTTCAACAAGCGCTCATTACGGCTACCAAAAACCTTGCTCAACAATTTTGAAATCATGCGGATTCTTTAGGCGGGGTTGAAACCAACTTTATTGTAGCGCGGGTAAGCCGCGCGCGGCCACTAACGGGCGTCGCTAAGATATTTTATGGGATTGACGACTTTGCCGTTGCGCAGCACTTCGAAGTGGAGATGCGGGCCGGTGGAGCGCCCCGTCGAGCCCATTAACGCCAGCACTTGCCCTTTGTTCACCTTGTCGCCCTCCTTGACCAGATTCACTTGATTATGTCCGTAACGGGTGAGGTAGCCGTTGCCGTGATTGATCTCGACCAGATTGCCGTAACCGGCGCGCGCGCCCGAAAAAGTCACCACGCCTGAGCCCACCACCTCAATGGGGCCACCCTGTTTACCCGCGATATCGACTCCATCGTGATGGGCACGGCGACCGGTGAACGGATCGGGACGAAAACCGAAGTAAGACGACACCCAGCCGTCTTCCACCGGCTGGCCCGCCGGTAAGACCGAGTCCATCAGATTGCGATTCATCAATAAGGATTCCAACACGCTGAATTGTTGCGAGCGGTCTTCCAGCTGTTTGTCGAGCGCGTCCACCGACTCCATCAAACCCGGGAGCTTGACCGCGGACGGCTCGAATACCGGCAACACTTCCGGCCCGCCCTGCGCAGGGGAATTCTCGAAATCGAATTCGCCGTTATCCAAACCGGCCATATCGACCAAACGCCGGCCCACGGCGTCCAGCCGTATCACATGGGCCTGCAAGCTGCCCAGACGGGCCACCAAGGCATTGAGATGTTCCCGCATCTCGCGGGTGATTTGGTTGCCGGATTGATCGCCAACGATTGTCCCATCCGACACCACGGCGAGCACTTCGCTGCGGCCTTGCTGGGCACCCCAATAAAATCCCATGCCGGCGGCAAGCGCGATCGGCATAATGAGCACGCTTGCTACCGCGAGGGCACGCGTCCGGGTGAGGTGAATTTTCACCGGGCGCTGCATATTCTTAACGAGTAAAATGATATTCAGCATGTGGACTGTGCGTTCATCTCACCGTTTAGTGGGCCAGCCTGATTCAGGAATCACGAACTATAACTACACGAACTACACGGCTACGAGGTGATCCGGAGTAAAGCACCTTGTTTACCTGCCTACCCTGGCTAACGCGCCTACCCAGGGGAACGGAAGGCGCAGCGGAAAGTGTAGCCTTAACTTAATGAACTTTTATTAATTGAGTAATATTTTAGTCAAATAGGCAAACCGTGAAGCATTCTAAATCGAAATCGCTGACCAAATGGCTGCAAACGCCATCCGAGCAACTCAGCCCCCTGCTGACCCAGGTGCGGCTGTTACACCGTCTCACCGGCGTACTGCGCGGCGTCATGGGCAGTCCGCTGGCGGAACACTGCCAAGCGGCCAATCTCGACGGTGCCACCCTGGTGATCAGTACCGACTCGCCGGTCTGGGCGGCCAAATTGCGCTATCAGCTCACCACGCTGCTGACCCAATTGCAAGCCCGCGGCGACTTACCGCCTATCGAACAGCTGCGTATCCGCGTGTTACCGGCTAATCAAGTCCGGCCGGCCCCGGCCGCCCGCCGCCTGGCAATCTCCTCCGAAGCCGCGGCCGTCATCAGCCACGTGGCGGAAAATACCACCGATCCCCAACTTCAGGCGGCGCTTCGCCGCTTGGCACGACACGCCGCCAAACCACGGCCCGAAGAGCGTTAGGCCGCCTGGGCTTAAAAAACTATCGAGACTTCCGGCACCTTACTTTATCGCCGGGGCCAAGTCTGTGGAATGTATCTCAACTCAAAAGGCGCGGGCGAACGCCGCGTCGTCAACTGGCGGACATCGGCTGCATGAACGAAATGGGCGCGCGGCTGCTGTCTTCTTCGAAAGTCACCAGCTCCCACGCGGTCTCGTCCGCCATCAACTCCCGCAGCAGGCGATTATTCAACGCATGGCCGGATTTGTAACCGCTGAAAGCGCCGATCAGGCTGCGGCCGAGCAGGTATAAGTCGCCGATGGCATCCAGCACTTTATGTTTGACGAACTCGTCGTCGTAACGCAGGCCGTCTTCATTCAGCACCCGGTAATCGTCCACCACCACCGCGTTGTCGAGGCTGCCGCCCAAGGCCAGGTGTTTCTCGCGCAACAACTCGATATCCCGCGCGAAGCCGAAGGTCCGCGCCCGGCTCACTTCCTTGACGAAGGAGGTGGTCGAAAAATCCATCACCGCTTCTTGGCTGCGGCTTTTGAATACCGGGTGATTGAAGTCGATGGCGAAAGAAACCTTGAAGCCTTCGAAGGGCTCGAAGCGGGCCCACTTGTCGCCGTCCGCCACTTGAATGGGCTTTTTGATACGGATAAACCGCTTGGGCGCATTCTGTTCTTCCACGCCCGCGGACTGGATCAAAAACACGAAAGGCCCGGCACTGCCGTCCATGATCGGCACCTCGGGGGCGCTGAGGTCCACATAGGCGTTATCGATACCCAGGCCGGCGAAGGCCGAGAGCAGATGCTCCACCGTGGCGATACGCACCGTGCCGTTCACCAGCGAGGTGGACAAGGTGGTCTCACCGACGTTTTCCGCGCGGGCGCGGATCTCCACCGGCGGATCGAGATCCACGCGACGGAAAGTGATACCGGAATCCACCGCCGCCGGGCGCAAGGTCAGGTAGACCTTTTCCCCGCTGTGGAGGCCGACGCCCGTCGCGCGTATGACATTTTTCAGCGTTCTTTGCCTAATCATCCTAATCTCATCCTATCCCCATTCACGGACTGATAAATGGGCGCCAAATCCCGAGTTTGGCGGCATGTTAGCACAGCGCCCGACTGAATGCCTAGCACAATCCCGGACGGCCGTCGAGGGCGGCCGCCCCTGATTTGCCCGCCCTCAATCGGCCTGGCGACGCAGAAACGCCGGGATGTCCAGGTAGTCCAAATCCTGTTCCGCCGCCGCGCCGTGCCGGCCGCCGCCGGCCGCCAGATTTTGATGGCGGATCACCGTGGGACGTTCGAGCTGGCCGTAGTCCACTTCACCGCTGTTGTTTTTGTACGCGAGCTTGACCGGCTGTTCTTGGATTTGCTCACCGCGGCCCAAGCCGGTGGCCACCACCGTCACCCGCAGTTCGTCGGACATCTGCGGATCGATGACGGTCCCCACCACCACCGTGGCATTATCCGACGCGAACTCTTTAATAGTATTGCCGACTTCCTCGAATTCGCCGATCGCCATGTCCAGACCGGCGGTCACGTTGACCAGAATGCCTTTGGCGCCCAGTAAATTGATATCTTCCAAGAGCGGGCTGTTCACCGCCGCCTCGGCCGCCTTGCGGGCACGGTCCGGGCCGGTGGCGCGGCCGGAGCCCATCATCGCCATGCCCATTTCGCTCATCACGGTGCGCACATCGGCGAAG
>CAKKSB010000134.1 GCA_919903055.1 Gammaproteobacteria bacterium
GGACAGATCGCGAGCTTGTATGAATCCTTCGCCCTGCCGACGCTGTTTACCGCGATCACCGTCATCGCCTTGATCGCCACCGTCGCGATGGCCTTGCTGGTGCGGCCGCTCGCGCGGATGTTGGCGCAGAAGCCCGCCGATTAATCCGTCATCGCCATCTCAAAACCGCCCCGTCCAAAATCAATGCAGGCTGGGTCAACGAAGCGTAACCCACCACCCGCGCCGTCAGGCGCTCCTTATAAAGACTGATCGATGAGTCGTCACGCAACGAATTGGCGGGTTACGGTCTTTGGCCTAACCCACCCGCATAGGGCGAGGGAATCGGCAGAACGACACCGTCGATTACAACATCCTTCCGAAAAATTTCGTCAACGAGCGGATGAACACAGAGCGGTTTCGCGACGAGTCGCCGTCGGCGCCGCAATGTGTCAAAAGCCGCCGGGCAATTCGCGGCGGGTTAACGGGCGCGCGCGTTGCATGGACACGGTCCCGTTCACACTTCGCTTATTGCATGATCAAAGGTAAACCATAGTCTTGAACCCACCGTAGACCATGCGCTTGACGTCGAAGGGCATGGCCACTCCCTCCATCATCTTCGCGAGACGCGGATCCTTCATCACCTTGGCATTCACGCGATCGCGATGCGCGCGTGACTTGAACATAATCCACGCAAAAACCACCGTCTCGCCGGGTTTGCATTTGACGCTGCGTGGAAACGGAACCAACGTCTTCACATCAAGATCATCTCCGACGCACTCCCGATATTCGAGCGCGCCGTACTCGCGCCAAATCCTCCCCGCCTTGCGGGCGATGCGGCGGTAGGCCGGTATATTCTTCTTCGGTATCGGAATGACGAATCCATCAACGTAGTACATAAATCCTCCATGGCAGATTGCGTGATAGCTCGCATACATTATAGACACATCGACGAATGATCGCGGTGATGCATGCGGCGCAACGCCCTTGGATCATTGCGCCCTTGTATCATACCTGTGTAGTTGCGTATTCGGGCAAACCCGAGGGGAAGACCGAACGCCGCTTGCGCCTTGAGCGTGAAACACATAGCGCAGATGGAGCGCCGGTTTCGCCGGATTGAACTTCACGCAGTCCATATGCGCGTTGATGCGATTCGTACCTTACCGCATCCTACAGGGCTAACAAACGGGCCAAAGCAGAACGAAGTCCCGCTTTGGCCCGTTTATATTGAGCGATTTGTTAGCGCTGATGGGCAAGGCTGCCGATTTTCTGCCATGCCGGGTCAGGACGCAAAACTGCTACAACTATTATTCCGTCCTTACTGCTTGACACATTTGCGCCATTTTTTCTTAATTCAGCGTTAAGCTGCTCAGGCGATAGGTTATAAAGGCCGCCAGAAATTGCATCTACCGCAAGACCGATGAGGCCGCCAAAAACAATGTTCCCCCAGACCCAGCCACTGACACTCTTGGTTAGAGTGAGCTGAGATTTCTCATAGCCAGCCATCTCAATGGTGACAATATGCTCCTCACCGCGTTTGAGATCGGCGAACAGGGGAGTATTTCCCAGCGGCTTATTGTCTACAGTGACTGTTGCTCCAGTAGGCGAGCTTGAAATACCGATCTTTTGTGACGTGCCATGCATGATCGAAGCGCAACCCCCTATTGCGACCGCGGCTACCCCTACGATGATCCCTCTTAACTTGAACTTCATTATTTTTTCCTCTTATGGTTGTTGATGAACTATTCACAGCGCTTGAAAAATTGGGACAGATTCATTTTATTCTTTCGTCAATCACAACTACTGCGCATTTGGCACAACCTTTTGCGGCCTGCCGGTGCGCGATTTTCAATCCACCTTCCTACTATTTCTTCCACCTTGTGTATGAAACACCCTCCACAGGGATAAATAAATCTGTTCCGGTTTTGATTTCAACAACCTGTTAGGCCTATTTGTCACCCCTAAGCTTCTGCAGCTCGTACGCTGTATATTGCCGCAAAAGTTCAAGACGCTTTGCGACCTCAGACTCGGTTGCGCCATTGAGTTTGGAATTGGCGACCACCGCCATGTATTTCCAAGGTATGTACGAGTTAGCAGGATCGGCGTATAAACTTGTGATCACTCGAGCCAACACATCCGCCTTGTCGAAGGGCAGATGATTTTCAAGCTTCTTTTTTGCGGCAATTGGTAGTTCTTCCAATACAAGGCTTTGCCCTTCGGCAGCACCCCAAAGCCACGTCACGCGTGCTCCTTCGCTCATCCGAAACCAACTTGCGGCGAAGTTGTGATTGACGGCTGCGTCAGCCACAATTGCGCGGCAAAAGAGCGACAGCACGAGAATAGTTGCTAGCCGTAGCATTAGCGGTTGCCCTCCGTAGGCATCATGTTCAGCTACTTCTTACTTCAGCCCACCGCATGTAAAGGGTAATGAATCTGCCCCCGGTTTTGGTGAACCGAGTGTTAGAGTTAATCCTCCGGATCAAACGTATGCTCTGGGTAGTACTTGAGCACGGTGTATAGCTTAGGCGCACCCTCAATTGTTTGCACCTGAACATCGACGATGTAAGCTAACTTGTGCCAAGGCTTGTTGAACTTTGGATCACCAGCCAGCATCGCCTGTTTCACAGCATTGTTTTCAAAAATAATCTTGATCGGCTTTTTGGTAATGTCTTCAATGATTGCGCGATCGCCACTATGGGATTCAGCGTCAAAGCGTGATTGATACCAATACATTACTTTGCGCCTCTGGATGTGGTCATCAGGAGACTCAATCTGCTCCAGTTGGCGTTTGATATTGTTTTGGAGCGCGTTCGCTTCTTGCGAATTGATGATGAATTGATTAATTACCTTTCCATTATCCGAAACGTTGATGTTGAATTGCGAAGCGTTGTCTTTAGCAATCGGCTCGACTATTGAGTGCCATTGTTTTAGGTCGTTCTTTGTCAATTCTTTTGGTGGATTCGCTCTCTTTCCGAGAAGCCATTCGACAATCGCTGTAGCGCACTTGATCCATTCTGACAGCGGACCACCTTCCCAGATTAGGGGAACGATTGGCATCGCTTGCGCGACTAGCTCAACGACGATGGAGCCACTCCGAACCTCTTTTATATAAAGCTCAGTTGCGCCTAGCGGCTGACCTTGCGTTTCGGTCTCCATGAATTTCTGATACTGCTGTGTGAACGCGAGAAGTGACAGAGTCAGATCTGTGAGCACAATGGGCCGTTCATTACGAATTGTAATTTCGAGCTTCTTGTTGAAGTCGATTTCGATCATAGATCCCGCCCATTGTCCTTCTTATAGACCGTTAACGACAGCCATAGCCGGCCGCCCAACCTGCGCTACGCTCCGGGTGGCGGTCCGAATTGATGGCATCGTTAGATGTCATTGTGGCCATAACCGCAACGCCTTGAGCTTAAGATCTTCCCAATCACCGGTCTCTTCAGCATACTTTTGGATCGGATCCGGAATCCATAGCTGCGATTCATACGATGCTTCTGATTCAGTTAGTCGCTTCCATTTCCATGCCTGCAGCGTCCCTTTTTTCCTTTTGTCTCCCCACGGTTTTTCGAAATGATCATCCGTAGAGTTCACGACTAACAGGTCAATGTGTAGGTGATGGAAGCGGACATCGTCGCGCAGTGCGTCCAATACCCCAGATTCAGTAAAGACCAACATGTCCCAGTCTGAGTCTTCGCGAGCACTCTGATTAGCCCTTGAGCCTATTAGCCACACTTCCCGAATCGCAGGATATTCAGCGACGAGTTCCTGAATGTACTTGGCTACATTTACCATCGCTTCCGACATCTAACTCGCCCCCACAGTACCTTTCCTACCGGTAGTACCACGAACCTATATTCAGTACCGATGTCTCATATCCAGCACCTCTAGTACCTTCATTTTCCCTCACAATACGGCCCACCAAGCCCAGCTTACGCACTTCGAATTCGGGGGCATGCCACACATATTCCGCAGCTTGCCATGTACCGCCCGCGGCGTTGATTTTGCGTTGCAGGTCTTTTTCATATAGGCCTATGCGCACGGGGACGCACGAGGGAGGGACAGATGCGGATACGGGCGAGGGGCGCCACCGGCTTTCTTCTACGATGGGTTCCGCCGTCTTGTCGCGGCGGCCCTGGGCGGGGTCGTGACGGTAACGCACGCAAATCAAGCGGTCGCCGTAGTGTTCGACGAGCTTGCGGGTGCCCTTGGCGCCGGGCCTGCGGACGGTGCCGACCAACATACTCCCCCCTCGAGATACGCGGTATTTATTGTGTTATTTGGCCACGATCATAGAACGCGCGGGGACGCGCCACAAGCCCAGTAAAAGAAAAGGCCAGCGAGTGCTGGCCTTTTGTGTGGTGTAAGGCGGCGGATTATTTCGCCTTCGCCTTCTCACTTCGCCTCAATCGCGATAGCAGCCTCCTCGCCATTTCTCCGAACAACTCCGTCTGCGTCGGATGCGGATGGATGGCTTGCGCGACTTGTTCCAAGCTCATGTTGGCGGAGACCATCATCACCGCTTCGCCGATCAAGGTGTCGGCGTGGTCGGCGAGGAAGTGGACGCCGACGATGCGGTGGCTTTGTTTGTCGGCGACGATTTTGATGAGGCCTTGTGTCTCAGCGGTGATCATGGCTTTGGCGTCGATGGCCATGGGCACTTTCACTTCCGCGGCGTCGATGCCTTTGGCCTTGGCTTGCTCGACGGACAGGCCGACGAACGCTGCTTCGGGTCGCGTGAAGATGACGCCGCAGTCTTTGTCCTGATCGTACTTCATGTCTTCGCCGAGGATGTTGGCGGCGGCGACGCGGCCTTGTTGCCCCGCGGTGTGCGCGAGCATGTAGCCGCCGATGACGTCGCCCACGGCGAAGATGTGCGGCACGCTGGTGCGGCAGCGGGCGTCGGCCTTGATCACGCCTTTATCCACCGCGATGCCGGCGTTGTTCAATTCCAACGGTTCGAGCACGGGGCGTTTGCCGGTGGCCATGATCACGTAGTCGCAGGCGACCGTGGTCTTCTTGCCTTCGCTGTCTTCGAACACGAGCTGCATCTTGCCGGGCTCGCCCTTGATCTCGCTGACCTTGGCGCCGGTGTGGATGGTGAGACGCGGATCGTCGTTGAGTATCTGCGTGAGATTCTTCGCGACCTCGGGTTCGACCTCGGCGAGGATGCGCGGCTGCGCCTCGACCAGCACGACTTCGCTGCCGAAGTCTTGGAAGATTTGCGCCATCTCGACGCCGATGGCGCCGCCGCCGACCACGGCCAAAGTCTTCGGCACGTCTTTCAGCCACCACACGGTGTCGGAGGTGAGCACGCCGCCGCTCTGCACGCCTTCGCGCGCGCCGGGGATGGGCGGCACGAACGGCGGCGCGCCGGTGGCGATGACCGCGCAGCCGAAGGTGATGTGTTCGCCTTTGCTGCGGTCGCCGGGCGCGGCGCGCGCGTGGCGTTCGGTTTGGTTGTTCGAGGTGTCGACGAAGACGCGGTGGTCGGTCTCGAACGAGGCGAAGCCTTGGATGACTTTGATCTTGACGCCGGTGTCGGTCTTGAGCGCCATCTCGCCGCGCGTCTCGAGTACCTTGCGGCGCGTCTCTTCGAGCTTGGCCCAGTTGAGGCGCGCGTCGGTGGTGTTCTCGACGCCGAGGTGTTCATCGTGCACGCGGTCGCGGATGCGGTCGGCCGCCGCGCGCCACGCCTTCGACGGTATGCAGCCGCGCCACAGACATTCGCCGCCGGGCAGCGGCGCGTCGTTGATCATCGCGACTTTCAAACCGTGCTCGGCGAGATCGCGCGCGCAGTCTTCGCCGCCGGGTCCGCCGCCGATCACGACTACGTCGTAATTCCAATCGCCTTCGGGAATCGCGGAGCCCAGCGGGCCGATCCACTCTTCCGGCTGCTCGATTTTTTGTTTGAGCGTGTTCAAGAATATCGCGACGTCGGCGCCGTTCACCACGCGGTGATCGGCGGTGATGGTGAGCGGCATGCCGTCTTTGCCCGCCGACGAAATCGCGAGGATCGCGGCCGTGCCGGGGGTGGGGATCGCGTCGAAATACGTGACGCCCAGCATGCCCATGTTCGAAACCATGAAGGTCGGGTTCGCGTATTCCTCGGGCGCGAGACGGCGCTTGCGCGCGCGCTCGACGAGGCCACCCCACGCTTCATTCAATTCTTCGACCGACTTCTGCTCGGTGTGACGCAGCACCGGCACGACCAAGCCACCGCCGTCGGCGGAGACCGCCATGCCGACGTCGATGTTGCCGCGTTCGACAATCTTGTCGACCGGCTGATAACAGGCGTTCATGCGCGGGTGTTTCTGGATCGCTTCGGCGCAGGCCTTGGCGATCGCGACCGTCACCGACACGCCCTTCTTCTTCGCCGCCTTGATGAGCGCGCCGGGCTGCGCGTTCACCGACACGCGGAAGGTGGGCATGGTGAGCGAGGCGGTCATCGAATGACTCACGGCCTTTTCCATCGAGGTCATCGGGCGGCCGTCGCCGGGCACTTGCACCTCGGGCATCGCGTGCGCCGGCATCGGCGCGACCGTGCCGGCGGCGCGATGCACAGGCTGCGCCTTTAATACATCGTCGGCAGTGATCTCGCCGTTGGGGCCGCTGCCGCGCACGTTGTTGAGATTCACGTGCAGCTCGCCCGCCAGTTTGCGCGCGTACGGGGAGGCCTGTTTGTTGTCGGGACGCGGCGCGGGTTTGGCCGTACCGCTCAATTGCGGCGCGGCGGGCGCGGCTTCGCGTTTCGCCGGTGATACCACGGATTTTGCCGCGGCAGCGGGCGCCGTTTCTTTTTTGGAAGGCGCAGCGCCGGTGGCAATGTTGCCCTTCTGCACTTGCTCGGGCGACTCGACCAGATACGCGAGCACGCCGCCGACATGCACGGTGCTGTCGACCGCGGCCTGCGGGCCGGAGAGATAACCTTCGCGGAATACCTCGACGTCCATCACCGCCTTGTCGGTCTCGACCGTCGCGACGATATCGCCGCGCGAAATTTTGTCACCGAGGTTTTTCTCCCAGCTCACCACCAGACCTTCGGTCATGGTGTCGGAAAGCTGCGGCATTTTAATGGTGTAGGTAGCGCCGGCGGGGGCTGCGGGCTCGGCGGCGGCATGCGCAGATGCATCGTGAGATTCGGCCGCTTCGTGCACGGGGCCGGCTTCACGCTGAATCTCTTCGCGGTCGGGTTCGCGCGCGGCGGGTTGTTGCGCTGAGGCATCCGCTTTTTTCGCAATAGGGACGATATCACCTTGTTGCACTTCGGCGGCACTCTCGACCAGATATGCAATCGCTTCGCCGACGGGTACGGTGCTGTCGGCAGGTGTCATTGGTCCGGAGAGATAACCGGCGCGGAACACCTCGACGTCCATCACCGCCTTGTCGGTTTCGACGGTGGCGACGATGTCGCCGCGTTCGATCTTGTCACCGATTTTCTTTTCCCAACTGACCACGACGCCTTCGGTCATGGTGTCGGAGAGCTGGGGCATTTTAATTACGTAGGGTTCGGCCATGATGTCTCAATCTAGCTGGTTCTTCCTGAAGCGACACACTGCGCACGCTGCAACGTCAACGTGCCACAAACCATATTTAGAACGTCCCCTCTCCCCCTGTGGGAGAGGGAAGCGATGCGCTCATTTACTTACCCTCTCCCCTGCCCTCTCCCATCAAGGGAGAGGGAGTAAGAATGTAGGGTGGGTTAGGCGCCGATCAATTCATCCTTTTCCAACTCCCCCTCTCCCGCAAGCGGGAGAGGGATGGGGTGAGGGTGACAACGCCGTAACCCACCGACCGTCGCGCAGCGACTCCTTAATATCTTAAAGGCGCGCCTGACGGCGCGGCTTGGTGGGTTACGGCGCGAAGACGCGCCTAACCCACCCTACATTTTATTTTCCCAACATCTTGCGCACCGCCTCGACGACCTTCTTGGCGTTGGGGATGGCGGCTTTTTCCAAGTGGTGATTGTAGGGGATGGGCACGTTCACCGCGGACACGCGCACGGGCGCGACGTCCAGCTCGAAGAAACACTCTTCGTTGATGATGGCCATCACTTCGGAACCGACGCCGACCGGCGCCTCGGCCTCTTCCACCACGATCGCGCGGTGGGTCTTGCTCACCGACTTCTTGATGCCGGCGCGATTGAGCGGGCTCAAGGAATAGAGGTCGATCACTTCGCAGTCGATGCCGTCTTTGGCAAGTTGCTCGGCGGCCTGCACGCACCAATGCACCGAGATGTTGTAGCCGAACAGGGTGACGTCCTTGCCGGCCCGGGTGACCTCGGAGCCTTCCAGCGGATGGAAATATTCCGCGTCGGGCACCTCGCCCTTCATGTTGTACATGAGCTCGTGTTCGTTGATGAACACGGGGTCGTTACAGCGCACGGCGGATTTAAGCAGGCCATAGGCTTGGCGCGGGCTCGACGGCGTCACCACCCGCAGACCCGCGATGCCCATGAACACCTTTTCCATGCGCGCCGAGTGCTGCGCGCCGAGCTGATGCGCCGTGCCGCCCGGCGAACGGATCACCACCGGCGCGGTGAGCTGGCCGCCGGACATGTAGCGCACTTTGGCGGCGCTGTTGAATATCTGATCGGTGGCGAGCCAGGCGAAGTTCACCGACATGATCTCGATGATGGGACGTATGCCTAAAAACGACGCGCCGATACCGAGGCCGGTGTAGCTGTTTTCCGAGATTGGCGTGTCGATTACGCGCTCGGGGCCGTATTTGTCGTATAGGCCTTGGGTTGCTTTATAGGTACCGCCGACCACGCCGATGTCCTCGCCCATGCAGATCACCAGCGGATCGCGCGCCATCTCTTCATCGTGGGCGCGGCGGATCGCCTCCCAATACATCATGACTGCCATCAATGCACTCCCCCGCGTACGTACGGATCGTTCTCCGCCAGCACGTATTTTTCCAATTCTTCAAGCTTGGGCTCCGGTGATTCCTCGGCGAACTTGATGACTTCTTTTTCGATGAATTCCAACACCTCGTCGTCCATGCGCTTGTAATCATCCATGCCCAACTCGCCGGCTTCGATGAGACGGTCGCGGAGAATGATGATGGGATCGCGCTTGCCCCACATGCGCTCTTCTTCCTTGGCGCGGTAGGCATTGGAGTCGGACATAGAGTGGCCGCGATAACGGTAGGTCATCAATTCCAGGAAGTACGGTCCTTTGCCGGAGCGCACGTGATCGACGGCGATCTTGGCGGCGGCGTACACCTGTTCGATGTCCTGGCCGTCGACCTGGTTGGACGGAATGTTGTAAGCCTGCACGCGCTTGTGTTGTTCGATCACCGCGGTGGAGCGGTCGATGCGAGTGCCGATGCCGTACAGATTGTTTTCGCAGACGAACAACACCGGCAGCTCCCACAAGGCCGCCATGTTCAGCGATTCGTGAAACGTGCCTTGATTATTGGCGGCGTCGCCCAAGAAACAAATGGAGATTTCGTCGCCGCCTTTCATTTTAATGCCCTTGGCCATGCCCACCGCCAACGGGAAAGGGCCGCCCACCAGGGCGTAACCGCCCATGAAACGGTGTTCGGCGTCGAAGATGTGCATGGAGCCGCCGCGGCCTTTACTGGAACCGGTCTCCTTGCCGAACAGTTCGGCCATCACCTTTTTGGGATCGGCGCCGCACTTGAGGGCGTGCACGTGGTCGCGGTAACCGGTGATCACGTAATCGTGGCCGGGCCGGGCGGCGTCCAACACCCCGAAGGCACAAGCCTCTTCACCCGGATAAAGATGGAGAAATCCACCAATTTTGCGCTCCACGTAAGCCTCGTAGCAGCGCTCCTCAAAACGTCGCGCGAAAAGCATCTCGCGCAGGAGCCGTTTCTTGTCAGCGGCGTTCATGGGAATCCTTAGCGTTAGTCTTTGGAAAACATTCTGTTGTGGCAAAGCGGCCTAGCCGGCGGCGCCCCACATTCCCGCCGGCCACCCCTCGGATATGCCCCGGCTGCGGAAACGCGGTATGATCGGGTTTTTGTGCTAACAGGTCAAGCTAAAGCACCGGCAGGGAGGGTGCGCTGGGAATGAAAGTCGCTATAAAACAAAACAAAAACCCGGCCACGATTCAGGATATCGACGGCCAGGATCACCTCATCATCCTCATTCCCCGCAAAACCTGGCCCGACTTTCCTTATAAAGAAGTGGTGCGCCGCCGCCTGGAAAAACACAGTGCCGACGAGCGTGGCGCCTACTCCACCGAATTGCCCAACGATCGCGACACTTGCGTCAGCTTGGCGCGCATCGCCGCCGATCCCTCATCGTTTGAAATCCTGACCCTCGCCCGCGAACTGGCCGCTGCCCACTGGCAACGTGCGCTACCACCCGCCAAGATAGCCGTTATCGTCGCCGGGTTCGATGGCGCGACCACAGCGCGTTTCATTGAAGCGGTGATCGTGGCGCTGCTGGCCAAGGCCCGGCCGCTGCCCAGTTATAAAAGTGACCAAAAACCGCAGCGGCCGCTCAAGACCATCGAAATCTTCGCCAGCCCGGCGGGACTCGACTTGGCGCGCACCGTCGCCGAGGCGGAAGGCAATCATCTTGCCCGCACGCTCACCGTGCTGCCGCCCAACGAGCTAACCCCGGCGCGGTATCGCGAACGCGTCGCCGAGCTGGCAGAGCAACACGGCTGGCAGATGACATTTTTCGACATCAAGGCGCTGCGGCGCATGAAGGCCGGCGCTTTCCTCGCGGTGGCGCAAGGCGGCGCGGCGCAGGACGACGGCATCGTCCACCTGCGTTACTCGCCCAAGGGTAAATCGAAGCACCCGGCGCTGGCACTGGTCGGCAAAGGCATTTGCTTCGACACCGGCGGCCACAATCTCAAACCGGCGAAAAGTATGTTGGGCATGCACGAGGACATGGCGGGCAGCGCCGTGGCTCTCGGCACCTTGCAGGCGCTGACGCATTTGAAAGTGGATTTTCCGGTGGACTGCTGGCTGGCGCTGGCGCAGAACATGATCAGCCCGCTGGCTTATAAACAGAATGACGTGGTCACCGCCCTCAACGGCACCACCATCGAAATCGTGCACACCGACGCCGAGGGCCGCATGGTGCTGGCCGATACCCTGGCGCTGGCGTGCCGGGCGAAACCCGCCTTCATTATCGACTACGCCACCCTCACCGGCACGTGCATCTACGCCCTGGGCACCGGCTACAGCGGCGCCTTCACCAACCGAGGCGGACTCATCAACGACATCATCGCCGCCGGAGTGGATTCCGGCGAACGGGTGTGGCCCTTCCCCACCGATCCTGATTACGACAAGGCCCTGGAAAGCGACATCGCCGACGTCAAGCAATGCAGCTTGGAAGGCGAGGCCGACCACATTCTCGCCGCGCGTTTTTTAAACCGTTTCGTAGACGAAAAAATTCCCTGGCTGCACCTCGATCTGGCCAGCGCCAGCCATAAGGGTGGACTCGCTCATGTCCCCACCGCCACCACGGGGTTTGGGGTGCGGTATACCCTCGATCTAGTGCTGAAAAAACATATCATGCAGCCACGCTAAACAAAGTCTTCTGAACAGCGAAGCGATCGAACTCAACGTCATTCGCTTCGTTTAATACTCCGCTCCTTCTAATTCCTACCTTCATCAATCAGAGACATCCTCTTACCCATACCCAATAATTTCATCGCCCACCCCCATATACTCATAAGTTATAAAAATATAATTTAATATTGTTTTTAATTTTATATATCACCTTGTTAGCATGGCTTCCGTCTGGCGATACAAGCTGTAGCCCGACTAAACGACTCCCGTTCCGAAAGGTAGAACAGCATGGTGCAAACGATTACATCCCCGGGACCAAAAGACTCGGATGAGCGAACCCTGCAAAAGGTCGTGGAGGTCATCAAGACTTTGCGTTACGGCTCGGTAGAGATCGTGATCCACGATGGCAAGGTAGTACAAATCGAGAGGAGGGAAAAAGTGCGGTTCGAAACGTCGGCTCAGCGCTGAACGGAACCATCGAAAAAGAATTGATGCGATTAAACGAATGACATGCCGAATCGTCTCGAGCGGCGTGTGAGGAAAATCAGAAACTATAAATTATCAGCAACTGACCGGACGACCGGAGGTTCGTACCACAACACGCTTACATTATTGATGAGGGTAAAAAAAATGAAAACCACTAATCGTATTTTGACACTCGCCGCCGGCGTGGCGGGAGGTCTTCTTTCACAAACCGTAGCTGCCGCTCCCACGCTCTACGGACAACTCAATCTGTCGGTCGACCAGCTCGACAACGGCAGCGACAGCGCCCTCAATATTTCCAGCAATTCAAGCCGGCTCGGGGTTAAAGGCGACATTCAAATCGGCGGCGACATCGCCGGCATTTACCAGATCGAATCGGAGCTGCGCGCCGACACCGCCGCCCCCGCCGACAACGGCGTGCTCGCCAGCCGCGACACCTTCGTGGGCTTGCAGGGCAACTTCGGCACGCTGCGCATCGGCCGCTTCGATACGCCGGTGAAACTGATCGGCCGGCAGGTCGATTTGTTCAAAGACCAAGTGGGCGATGCACGCAATCTGACTCGCGGCGCCAACGGCTCGGGCACGGCGAACACCTTGGCCCGCTTCGACGAGCGGCCCAACAACAGCCTGGGTTACACCACGCCGGAGCTGGCCGGTTTTAAAGGCAACTTTCAGTATTCCACCAACGTCGATACCGCCGCCACCGCGACCAACGACAACGATCTCATCAGCGCCGCGGTGAATTACGCGCAAGGTCCGCTGTTCGTCGGCCTCGGTTATGAAACGATAGGATTCGTCTCGACCGCCACGCCGCCGGCCGCCGGCGATGCGCCCTCCATCATCCGGCTCGGCGCTTATTACGATTGGAATGCCTGGCGCATCAACGCGCTTTGGCAAAAAGTAACCGGCACCACCAGCGCCAACGATGAAGACGTTTATGGTCTGGGCGCCTCCTTCAAACACCAGGCCTGGCTATTCAAGGCGCACACCTATCAATTGAACGCGGACGCCGCCAATAAAGACGCAACCTTGCTGGCGGTCGGCACCGAATATACCTTGCAGAAAGGCGTCATCTTGTATGCCGACTACGCGGCGATCGATAACGACCCCGGCCGCGGCTTGACGCCTTTCCGCGAAGGACGCAGTGATAATTTGACCATCGCCACGGCCAATAACGGTGACTCGGCAAGCGCGTTCTCGCTGGGCGCCATCATCAAGTTTTAACCGATTTTAAATGCAAGAGGAGTCGAAATAATCATGAACCACGTCGTCAAACTGCTGGCCGGTGCACTATTGCTGACAGGCATGGCCGCCAGCGCAACGGCCAAGGATGTTGAGTTGCTCAACGTTTCTTATGATCCCACGCGCGAACTCTATCAGGACTTCAACAAAGCCTTCGCTGAATACTGGAAGAAAAAAACCGGTGACAAGGTGGCGATTAAACAGTCCCACGGCGGGGCCGGCAAGCAGGCGCGTGCGGTGATCGACGGATTGGAAGCCGACGTCGTCACCCTGGCGCTGGCTTACGACATCGACGCCATCGCCGAAAAGGCCAAGCTGATACCCGCCGACTGGCAAAAGCGCCTGCCCGGCAATAGTTCGCCTTACACCTCCACCATTGTATTTCTGGTGCGTCAGGGTAATCCGAAAGGCATTAAAGATTGGGACGATCTCGTCAAACCCGGCATCTCGGTCATCACGCCCAATCCCAAAACCTCCGGCGGCGCGCGCTGGAATTATCTGGCGGCCTGGGGTTACGCCTTGAAAAAACCGGGCGGCAACGAGCAGACGGCGAAGGCCTTCGTCGCCAAGCTCTACAAAAACGTGCCGGTGCTGGATTCCGGCGCGCGCGGTTCCACTACCACCTTCGTGCAGCGCGGTATCGGCGACGTGCTGGTGACCTGGGAAAACGAAGCCTTTTTAGCGGCCAAGGAATTCGGTGCAGGCAAAGTGCAAATCGTGGTGCCGTCGGTCAGCATCCTCGCCGAACCGCCGGTCGCGCTGATAGACAAAAACGCGGACAAACACGGCACTCGCGTCGCCGCCCAGGCTTATCTGGAATATTTGTACACGCCGGAAGGTCAGGAAATCGCCGCCAAGAATTATTACCGTCCGCGCTTGGACACGGTGGCCGCGAAATACGACCGGCAATTTCCCAAGGTGAATCTGTTCACCATCGACGAGGTGTTCGGCGGCTGGCAGAAGGCGCAAAAAACGCACTTCGCCGACGAGGGCGTGTTCGATCGGATCTACACGCCGGACCGCTAAACAACGCGGAGTTCATGACGGCAAGCGCCGAAGTACATACCAACCTGAGGAGAACGACATGTCACAGTCCATAGTAGCCATCAATGCCCGCAATCAGTTCCGGGGCAAGATCAAGGAAATCATCGCCGGTCCCGTGGTGTCGGAAGTCGATGTCGAGACTCCGGCGGGCATCGTCACCTCGGTGGTGACCTCGCGTTCGATCGAGGATCTCGGTTTGGAAGTGGGATCCGAAGTGCTGACCGTATTCAAATCGACGGAAGTGCTACTGGCCAAGTTGTAACTGTGCGGGCGCCGATCTAGGCCCATGCCATTCGAGAGGAGAACCACATGAAAGACTGTATGGAAATGTTGCCGCGCAGAACAACGGTAATCAATTTGGCTTTCGAACGGTTAAAACGCAATTACAGAAAACAAGGATGCGCGGCACCTCCTAAAAGCGACGCGGGCGAGAAAGCTGACAATAAAACGCTTAACCCGGAGAACAAGCTTTATTAACGATAAAAGCATGCGGGGCGAGGCAGGTGAACCACACCTCGTCCCGCGATAGTGATGGCTGATCGCAAATACAGCAACAGCAAGTAAGGGCGGTCGATGTCCTACTTATACAACGAGTGGACGCTTAAAAAATGATAAAAAAACACAGTATCTTGCCGGGCTTCGGTCCGGCTTTGGGTTTCACAATATTTTATTTAAGTCTGGTGGTGCTGATTCCGCTCAGCGCCTTGTTTTTAAAATCCGCGACCTTGGGTTGGGAACAGTTCTGGGCCACGGTTACCGCGCCGCGGGTGTTGGCGTCTTATAAATTGAGTTTCGGCACGGCGCTGATCGCGGCGTTGATCAACGCCGTGTTCGGTTTGCTGGTGGCGTGGGTATTGGTGCGCTACAACTTCATCGGTAAACGGGTGGTCGATGCCTTGGTCGACCTGCCCTTCGCATTGCCGACCGCGGTAGCGGGCATCGCGCTCACCGCGATTTACGCCGACAACGGCTGGATCGGTCAATATCTTGCGGCGCAAGGTATCAAAGTCGCGTACACGCCGTTGGGCATCGTGGTGGCGTTGACCTTCATCGGCCTGCCTTTCGTGGTGCGCACGGTGCAACCGGTGCTGGCCGACCTCGACCGCGAAGTGGAAGAAGCCGCCGCGTCCCTCGGCGCCACTCGCTGGCAGACCATCAGCCGAGTGATCTTTCCTACCATCATGCCCGCCTTGCTCACCGGCTTCGCGCTGGCCTTCGCCCGCGCGGTGGGTGAATACGGCTCGGTGATTTTCATCGCCGGCAATATGCCGATGGTATCGGAAATCGCGCCGCTGCTGATCATCACCAAGCTCGAGCAATTCCAATATGCCGAGGCCACCGCCATCGCGGTGGTGATGCTAATCGCCTCCTTCATATTACTGCTCGCTATCAACCTGCTCCAGTGGTGGAGCAGGCGCCGCCTGGCCTAAGGGGAATACCATGTCGAATGCAAATGTAACCGCGCCCATTCCCCGCAACATCGCCACCCGCGAAGCGACCTGGGTGCGCTGGCTGCTGATCGCGATCACCCTGGTTTTTCTGACGGCCTTTTTATTCGTGCCGTTGCTGTCGGTATTCGTCGAAGCCTTGCGCAACGGCGTCGATGCCTATTGGGAAGCGCTCAAGGAGCCCGACGCGCTGTCGGCGATCAAGCTCACCGTGCTGGTGGCGGTCATCGCCGTGCCGCTCAATTTAGTGTTCGGCCTGGCCGCGGCCTGGGCCATCGCCAAATTCGAGTTTCGCGGCAAGAGTCTGCTCATCACTCTCATCGATTTACCGTTCTCGGTGTCGCCGGTGATCGCCGGTCTAGTCTACGTACTGCTGTTCGGCCTACAGGGTTGGATGGGGCCGTGGCTGGCGGAGCACGACATCCAACTGATCTTCGCGGTGCCGGGACTGGTGCTCGCCACACTGTTCGTCACCTTCCCCTTCATCGCCCGCGAATTGATTCCCTTGATGCAGGAACAAGGTAAAGAAGAAGAAGAGGCCGCGGTATCGCTGGGCGCCAGCGGCTGGCAAACTTTTTGGCATGTCACTTTACCCAACGTGAAATGGGGCCTGCTCTACGGCGTGATTCTGTGCAACGCGCGTGCGATGGGCGAATTCGGCGCGGTGTCAGTGGTGTCGGGCCACATCCGCGGTTTCACCAACACCATGCCGCTGCATGTTGAAGTGCTCTACAACGAATACAACTTCGTCGCCGCCTTCGCGGTGGCCTCGCTATTGGCGCTGCTGGCACTGGTTACCTTGATCGCCAAAACCTGGGTCGAATGGCACACCCAGCGCGAACGTTCCGCTGCACATTGAAAAGAGAATGACATGAGCATAGCAATCCGCAATATCAAAAAACGCTTCGGGCAATTCAACGCCCTCAACGACATCAGTCTCGACATCCCTACCGGCGAACTGGTGGCGCTGCTCGGCCCGTCCGGCTGCGGCAAGACTACGCTGCTGCGTATCATCGCCGGCATGGAGTTGCCCGACAGCGGCAGCATCGCTTTTCACGGCGAGGACACTACCGAAAAACATACGCGCGAACGCCAAGTCGGTTTCGTCTTCCAGCATTACGCTTTGTTCCGGCACATGAGCGTTTTCGACAACGTGGCTTTCGGCCTCACGGTGCGGCCGCGCGCTAGCCGGCCTTCGAAAGAAGAGATACGCCAGCGCGTGATGGATTTATTGAAATTGGTACAGCTCGACTGGCTGGCAGAACGTTATCCGCATGAACTCTCCGGCGGCCAGCGCCAGCGCATCGCACTCGCTCGCGCGCTCGCGGTCGAACCGAAAGTGTTGCTGCTCGACGAGCCGTTCGGCGCGCTCGATACCAAAGTACGCAAGGAACTGCGGCGTTGGCTGCGGCGTTTGCACGATGAAATCCACGTCACCAGCGTCTTCGTCACTCACGATCAGGACGAGGCCATGGAAGTTTCCGACCGGGTGGTGGTGATGAACAGCGGCAAGATCGAGCAAATCGGTTCGCCGGACGAGGTCTATCACAGCCCCGCCACACCTTTCGTTTACCAATTCGTCGGCAATGTGAATCTGTTTCACGGCCGCGTCCACGAAGGCTGGGCACGTATCGGCGCGATGGACATTCCCGCGCCGGATCTCGGCCAGGCCACCGACGCGCCGGCCATCGCCTATGTACGCCCGCATGACATCTGGATCACCCGTGAACGCGAAGGCGAACTGTGCGTGCCGGCGGTAGTGAAGGACATCTCGCGCATCGGCTCCCTGGTGCGTGTCGAACTGGAAGACGAGGATCATAACGAAATACAAGCGGAGCTTACCCGCTCCGGCGCGCAGCATCTGCAACTCAACGCCGGCGAAAAGGTCTTCGTCTGCCCGCGCAACGTCAAAGTCTTTTTGGAACCGGGAAAATAACGACCTGCACAGACCTGACCGGCCGCAAAAATAAATGCGGGGCGGGTTGGCGCGGCCGGCCATTAGCCGCTGTTTGGAAAGCGTTCATTAAAGTGTCGCTGCACGACGATTTGGTGGGTTACGCCGCTAACGCGTCTAACCCACCCTACAATGTAACTCTTGATTCCTCCCGGCGCCGCCCCCATTTTCAAGCAATCGACCGCAACTCAGGCGGCCGCTGGGAGGTACATCATGGCGGCGGTATTGAAATGGATAGACGATCCCCAGGCGGGCAATACCCAGCCCGCCGCGTTCAACGCGCCCGCGCATCCGGACACCGCGTTATTGGACGCCTACTCGGCCACGGTAGTGGGCGTGGCGGAACGGGTGAGTCCCGCGGTAGTCAAGATCGACGTCCATCGCCGCACGGCGCAAGGCAAAGAAACCGCCGCCGGCAGCGGCTCGGGCTTTTTGTTCACGCCCGACGGGCTGATCCTCACCAACAGCCATGTGGTCGCCGAGGGCAGTCGTCTACGGATCAGCCTTGCGGAAGGCGGCGATCTCGACGCCCAGCTCATCGGCCACGATCCGCACACCGATCTCGCCGTGCTCAAGATCTCCGCGCCCGGCGCCCTGCCCTACGCGCGGCTCGGCAACTCGCGCGCGGTGCGGGTAGGGCAGATCGTGGTGGCGATCGGCAATCCCTACGGCTTTGAATGCACCGTCACCGCCGGCGTGGTGAGCGCGCTCGGCCGCAGCCTGCGCGCCAACAGCGGACGGCTCATGGAAGACGTGATCCAGACCGACGCGGCGCTCAATCCCGGCAACTCGGGCGGGCCGCTGGTGGCGTCC
>CAKKSB010000135.1 GCA_919903055.1 Gammaproteobacteria bacterium
GAACATGGCTTGCCCGATCTCAATAAGCTCATCGTGCTGCAATCCGCCGCTATGCTCTTCGGCATCCTGGCGGATGCCGTCACTGGCATGCGCCGTATCGCACTGAGCGAAATTCAAGCGTCACTGCCGACCCTCACTGGCATTCGCGAGGATTATCTGCGCGGCGTCACCCCGGAACGCACGGTGGTACTCGACGCGAACCGGCTGTTGACGGATGACCACCTCATCGTGCGGGAGCAGGTGTCCGGATAAGCATGCCGTATGAATCTCGCATGAGGATGCAATGTACATACAGGAAGCAGCGCAAGATACAACGATCAATCTCACGTATGAATAATCAGGAGATCAATGATGACTGTCGGTAAAAAAATCATCGGCGGCTATGTCGTCGTATTGACGCTGCTGGCGATGGTGATGTTCATCGCTTTCTATTCGCTCGCGCGGATACAGGCGACCTACGACGGTTTCATCGACGTGAATGAACAGTTGGTCGAGGGTGCGGACAAGTTGCATTTCGAGCTGAGCGACCAGGTCGCCAACTACCGAGGCATTCTTCTCTATGCCGATCTTCAGAAGAATTATCGGGAAGATTTGCAGGCTAACCGGCGCCGGTTCAACGAGATCATCGGAACCATGCGTCAGCTTGTTTCCTTCGCCGAAGGACGCGGCATGTTGGAAGAAATCGTAGCCTTGCAGGCGAAGAACGTGGAGTCCCAAGATCAGGTCATAGAGTTGGCGCGACAGGGTAAACGCGCGGAGGCGCTGGCGTTGGGAATTAAGCAAGTCCGTCCGCTCAACCGTGCCATGGACGACAAGATGAAGCGTTTCCGCGACCGTCAATTGCAACTGCTGGCCGACGAAAGGGCCGCGCTCAAGACCACGGTGAATTTTTTCATGCTGACGATGGCGGGCGTTTCGCTGTTTGCTTTTTTCGCCGGGTTGATGATTGCGTTCTATCTCAGCCGCGCCATAACCCGCCAGTTGCGGGAAAGCATCACCCAATTGTCGTCGTCCGCGGCTGAAATCCTCGCCACCACTACGCAAGTCGCGTCGGGTGCGGCGGAGACCGCGACCGCGGTAAGCCAGACCACCGCCACGGTGGAGGAAGTAAAGCAAACCGCGCAGGTGGCGAGCCAGAAGGCGAAATATGTTTCGGAGAGCGCGCAGAAGATGGCGCAGGTTTCGCGGGGCGGACGCGAGGCGGTGGAAGACGCCATCGCCGGCATGCAACGCATTCAAGAACAGATGGAGTCCATCGCCGAGCGCATCGTACGCCTCTCCGAACAAAACCAGGCCATCGGAGAAATCATCGCCACGGTCAACGATCTTGCCGAACAATCGAACCTGCTGGCGGTCAACGCCGCCATCGAAGCGACCAAAGCCGGTGACCAGGGCAAAGGCTTCGGTGTCGTGGCGCAAGAGATAAAAAGTCTCGCAGAGCAATCCAAGCAGGCCACCGGCCAGGTACGCAATCTGCTTGGTGATATTCAGAAGGCCACCGCGGCCGCGGTGCTCGCCACCGAGCAAGGCCACAAGGCGGTGGAAGCCGGCGTTAAACAAGCGGCGGACGCCGCCGATTCGATCCGTCAGCTCGCCGACAGCGTCACCGAAGCGGCGCAGGCCGCTACCCAGATCGCCGCTTCGAGTCAACAGCAGATGATCGGCATGGATCAAGTGGCGTTGGCGATGGAGAACATCAAGCAAGCCAGCAACCAGAACGTCGCCGGTACCCGCCAGGCGGAAGTGGCGGCGCGGCAACTGCACGAATTGGGACAGCAGCTCGGTACCCTGATCGGCAACAAGGCTTCCTGAGCGGCAAGGTCATGGCCAAGAAGCACGACGAGCTGCTGAAAAAACTCTTGGCGACTTTCCGGGTCGAGGCGGACGAGCACTTACGGGCGATGTCGGCCGGGCTGCTGGCGCTTGAGAAAATAACGGAAGACGCGCCGCGTACGGAGCCGGTCGAGAAAATTTTCCGTGAGGCGCACAGCCTGAAGGGAGCCGCTCGGGCGGTTAATCTGACCGCCATCGAGATGGTTTGCCAGTCCTTGGAAAATATTTTCGCCGGATTAAAAAGCGGTCGGCTTAGCGTTTCGCCCCCGCTGTTCGATCTGCTGCACGAGGCCGTCAACACTCTTGGCGGTTTACTGGCCGCTGATGTCGAGACGGCGCGGACACGGTCGGCACTGGTGGCGGCGCTGATCGGCCGGCTGGATGTGGCGGCAACGGCAAAGGCGGCCAGATCGCAAGCGGCGACGTCGACGATAATCGCTTCCGCACACGCGTCTGCCGTCGACGGAGACACGGAAGCTGTGCCAACTTTTCTTCCCTTGCAAGAAATAGCAAGTCAGCGGGACCGGGTAGGACAGAGTAAACATTCGGTTGCGGAAAACAATTCACGGATACCCGAGTCGGGTGGTCTCTTGCCGGCTTCTAATCCGGTGGTTGAAACGGTGCGGATTTCCACGGTGAAACTCGACATGGTGATGCGTCAGGTCGAGGAACTATTGTCACCGCGCCTGGCATCGGGTCAACGTGCCGGGGAATTGCGAGAGATCGCCGCCGCGCTCGCCGTTTGGAAGAAAGAACGCCTCCGGGTGCAGCCCGCGTTGCGGCGGATCGAACGCAGCTACGCGCGCAAACTCAACGGCAACGCCCGGGAATGGCAAGAACTTCCCCCGTTGTTCGACTACCTGGACACCGATCAAGTCCACATGAAATTACTCGAAGACCGGCTGGCGAGACTGCAACGCTCGGCCGAGCGCGACCGGCGCACGCTCACCGGCATGACCGACGGCCTGCTCAAAAACGTGAAGGAGATGCAGTTGCTGCCGTTCGCGTCGCTGCTCGAGTTGCTGCCGCGCATCGCCCGCGAACTGGCTCGCGATCAGGGCAAGGAAGTGGAGTTGGTGATTCAGGGCGGCGACATCGAAATCGACCGGCGTATTCTCGAGGAGATGAAGGATCCGCTCATTCATTTGCTGCGCAATGCCATCGACCACGCTATCGAGCGGCCGGCGGAACGCGCGGCTCGCGGCAAACCGTCGCGGGGTATCCTCACTTTCGCTATCTCGCAGCGGGACGGCGGTAAGGTCGAAATCCTGATTGCCGACGACGGTGCGGGTATCGATGCCGCCGGTGTGAAGGCGGCCGTCAGCCGGCTCGGCATGGTTTCCGCCGAGGAAGCGGAGCGGCTCGGCGAAGCGGAAATACTGGCGTTCACTTTCCAATCCGGCGTTTCCACCAGCCGTATCATCACCGATGTCTCCGGACGCGGTCTCGGCCTCGCGATCGTGCGGGAAAAAGTCGAGCGCTTGGGCGGCGCCGTCACGCTCGAGTCACAGCCGGATACTGGCACGGTCTTCCGCTTGATCTTGCCGCTGGCGCTGGCTAATTTCCGCGGTGTGCTGGTACGCGCCGCCGGACAGTTTTTCGTGATTCCGGCGGCCAGCGTCGGACGTGTGACGCGGGTGGCGCAACGGGAAATCCTGACGGTGGAAAACCGCGAAACGATTTCCCTCGACGGGCGGGCCGTGTCGCTGGTTTGGCTGAGCGACGCGCTGGAACTGCCGCGCCAGGCGACGGCGCCGGAAACGGCGGGCAACGCGCCGGTGGTCGTGCTCGGTTCGGAGCACGTGCGCGTCGCGTTCCGAGTCGATGAGGTTCTCGGCGAGCAGGAGGTGCTGGTCAAACCGCTCGGCCCGCAGCTCGCGCGGGTACGCAATGTCGCCGGCGCGACCGTGCTCGGCACCGGCCGGGTAGTGCCGGTGCTGAACGTGGCGGATTTGCTGAAATCGGCGACCCGTCACGTGGCGACACCGTCCGCGCCCGTGACCGCCGAACAGCCCGCGGCGGCTGAAAAACCATCCATTCTGGTGGTGGAGGATTCGATTACCTCCCGTTCACTGCTCAAGAATATCTTGGAATCGGCGGGTTATCGCGTGACCACCGCGGTGGACGGCGCCGAGGCCTATACCACGTTAAAGACCGCCAGCTTCGATCTGGTGGTCTCGGATGTGGAAATGCCGCGCATGAATGGTTTTGACTTGACCGCCAAGCTGCGCGCCGACAAAGATCTCGCGGAGTTGCCGGTCGTGTTGGTAACCGCGTTGGAATCGCGCGAACACCGCGAACGCGGCATCGACGCCGGCGCCAACGCTTACATCGTCAAGAGTAGCTTCGATCAGAGCAATCTACTTGAGGTGATTCGAAGACTGCTATGAAAATTTCGGGTTCGCCGAGCCGCGCTGCCGTCATTCGCTCTCCGTCGCGGCCGGGCTTGAACAGACCCGAGAAATTGCGCGAATCACCGTTTCGAAAATCACGATGAGGCGAGACTTTTGATCAAGGTATTGATAGTCGAAGATTCACCGGTAGTGCGCACACTTCTCATGCACATCCTCGGTTCGGACCCCGGCATTCGGGTGATTGGTATGGCACACGACGGCGAGGAAGCGGTCGAAGCGGTGAGTCACCATCGACCCGATGTGATCACCATGGATATTCATATGCCGAGGATGAACGGCCTGGAGGCCACGCGCCGAATCATGGAAACCTCTCCGACGCCCATCGTCATCGTGAGCGGCAGTGAAAATACCTGGGAGGTGGTAACAACGTTTGACGCGGTGGATGCCGGTGCGCTGGCGATGCTGCGCCGGCCGGCGGGTATCGGTCATCCGGAGCACGAGGCGACGGCCCGGGAACTGGTGCAAACGGTGAAACTGATGTCGGAGGTGAAGGTGGTGCGGCGCTGGCCGCGGACAAAGCGCGAGGTGCCGGCTCCGCGTCCGGCGAAAATGGGACTGACGCGCGAATCCGCGCAGGTAAGAATAGTCGCTATCGGCGCCTCGACCGGCGGTCCGCCGGCGCTGCATACTATTCTTGCGGGACTGCCCAAGGAATTTCCGGCGCCGCTGATGATCGTTCAGCACATAGCAGCAGGTTTCGTGCACGGACTCATCGACTGGCTGTCGCGGTCGTGTCTTCTGCCCATGCACCTCGCGGCGCACGGCCAATTGGTGCTTCCCGGTCACGTTTACATCGCGCCCGACGAATACCAGATGAAAATCGAACGCGGAGGAAAGATTGCCTTGACGCGGGATCCGCCCGAGCATGGACTGCGGCCGTCGGTGTCCTATTTGTTCCGTTCGATCGCCGAGATATACGGGTGTGACGCCGTCGCCGGTCTGCTTACCGGCATGGGGTGCGACGGCGCCGAGGAATTGAAATTATTAAAAGACCAGGGCGCGGTCACCTTTGCCCAGGACAAGGACAGTTCGGTGGTTCACGGCATGCCGGGCGAGGCCATCAGGCTCGATGCGGCAATGCTGATTCTGCCGCCGGAGAAAATCGCGGCGGTGCTGACGAACCTGGCGAATCACCGCGGCAAAAATGGAGCCTGACTCATGAATCCGCAAAAAAATGGCGTTGAAATTCTCATCGCCGAAGACAGCCCGACTCAGGCGGCGCAGTTACGATTCCTGCTCGAAGGGCAGGGCTACACGGTAATGGCCGCCGTCGACGGCAAACAGGCTCTGGCAACGGCGCGGCATCACAGACCCGATCTGATAGTCAGCGACGTAATGATGCCGGAGCTGGACGGCTATGGGCTTTGCAGGGCGATCCGCGCCGATGACGGGCTGCGAGACATTCCCTTCGTCTTGCTGACTTCGCTCGCCAGCGCGGAGGACGTTATCAAGGGACTCGAATGCGGCGCGGATAACTTCATCCGCAAACCTTACGACGAGCGTTATCTGCTTTCCCGTCTCGAAACCACATTGCAGGACCGTAGGCTGCGGGGGGAGCAGAAGATGCAGCTGGGCGTGGAGATCAACTTGGGCGGCCGCAAGTACCTCATCACCGCCGAGCGTCAGCAGATACTCGATCTGCTGATCTCGACTTACGAGGAGGCCATCCGTGTCAATGCGCAGCTCGAAGCCGTCAACAAGGAACTCGAAGCCTTCAGTTATTCCGTCTCGCACGATCTGCGTGCGCCGTTGCGCCGCATGGATGGCTTTAGCCAGGTGCTGCTCGCGGAGTTCGGTGACGCGCTGGGTGATCAAGG
>CAKKSB010000136.1 GCA_919903055.1 Gammaproteobacteria bacterium
CGAACTTTAATTGCAGGTGTTCGCCGTGTTCGTCGCGCGCTTCGAGCGCGATGCGTTCGGCGCGGATGACGTTGCCGGTGAAGTCGGGTACGGACAGGCAGCCTTCGCGGCCTACGGCGAAGCCGTCCCATTTGGTGATCTCGGGATTGATCAGGATCATGCGGCCGTGGTCGGTGGCGAGATTTTTCTTGCCCGAGCAATCGACGATGACGATGCGCTGGATGCGGCCCACCTGCGGTGCGGCGATGCCGACCGCGCCGGGACCGGCGCGCATGGTTTCTTCCAGATCGGCGACGAAGGCGCGCAACGCGTCGTCGAATTCGGCGACCGCTTGCGACTCCTGAGCGAGCCGCAGGTCCGGGTAGGTGAGGATTTCCAATACCGCCAGCCTAGCCCACCAAGGTGTCGATGGCGGTGAGGCTGGTCTCGACGCCCTCGCCCGCCGCCACTTGCAAGGCGGAGCGCAAGGCGTCGAGACCCGCGCCGGCCTGCCCTTCGATGTGCATGATGTAAAGAGGATGGGCGTCGCTGCCGCCGACGTCGGATTCCAGATTGAGGATGTGCAGGCCGGCGTTGGACAAGGCGCCGGTGATCTTGGCGACGATGCCGGGTTTATCGGCGCCGAATACCGTAATGCGCACATCGGGCAACAGGTGTTGGTGCAGACGGCCTTCGATGGCGTCGATGTGTATGTGCAGGTCCATGGAGTCGATCACCGTTTCCAGTATTTGTTCCAGGCTTTGGGCCGTGCCTGGGTGTTGCACCATGAGCATGATGGTGAAGCTGCCGCCGAGACGCATCATGGAGGCCTCGCCGAGATTGCAGCCGCCTTCGTAGAGCGCGGCGGTGACATGGGCGACGATGCCCGGCCGGTCTTTGCCGACCACGGTTAACATGTACCAGCGTTTCATGGCGCTTTTCTCCTCATGGCGGCTTGTCGATGTGTGCTCGTTACGCTACTGCAAACCGCCCGCGGCGGGCAATGTACTTTTTCGCAATTTGCAGAGAGGACGCTGGAGGACGGCGTATGGCGCCGAACACCAGGTGACGATGCCGCTCGGCGACGCGGCCCGTTGGGATTTCGCGAAGCTTGAATACTTGAGTAATCTGATAAACCTAACCTCGTCCGTTCAACGCGGAAAATCTCAGAGCACCTTCTCTCGCGGGCGGGCGGGAACAATCGGCGGCGGCGCAGGAAAATCATTTTTCCATTCCCTTGCGCGCGGGGAGGACTCGCAATGGTCAGGGTGGCGAGGTCGACGCGTAAGGAAGAGATGAGAAAAGCGTTTTTGCGTAGTGATGGCGGTTATCCCGGCGCCCTCACCCCCTCCCTCTCCCGCCCGCGGGAGAGGGGGTTGCACGATGGCGCAAATCATCAATCGCGATATCTCCCTCTCCCGCCCGCGCGCGAGGGGGTTGGCATGACGCATCAGTCCTGTTTGGCATCTATCGATTTCAATTTCGGGATAGGGTCTGGCCGGCCCTTTGAACAACCGAATCCAGCGCCGCCGCGCGATCAATGCAGCGTGCCGTGGACCAGATAAATCGTCAGCACGCCCGCCGAGATCAAACTCACTTGCTGGACGGTCGCGGTCATTTCCATGCGTTTGTGCAAGCCGGGTATCAGATCGGCGACGGCGACATAAATGAAACTCGAAGCGGCGATGGCCAAAGCATATGGCAGGATATGGTCGTAATTCTGCAACCCGTAGTAGGCGATCAGGCCGCCCGCCACGGTCGCCAAACCGGACAGCCCGTTGAACAACAAAGCCTGGCCGCGGCTGAAACCACTGTGCAGCAAGACCGCGAAGTCGCCCAGTTCCTGGGGAATTTCGTGGGTGGCGACGGCGATGGCGGTAACCACGCCGAGGTGGACGTCGGTGAGAAAGGCCGCCGCGATCAAAATCCCGTCCACGAAATTGTGCACGGTGTCGCCGATCATCACGATGGTGCCCGCCGACTTATTGGTGGCCGGCATAACCGGATCGTGGGCCTCGCAGTGATCGTGATGACAATGCCGCCACAGCACCATTTTCTCCAGCAGGAAAAATCCCAGCACGCCCAGCAGCACGGTGAGGGTGATGTGATGGGCATCGGCCACCCCCGGCGCTTCCAAAGCGTGGGGCAACAGAGCGAGAAAAGCCGCGCCGAGCAGCGCGCCGATGGCATAGCTGATGAAGTGAGGCAATAAGCGCGCGCGCAACTTTTCCGGGAACAGCAAGAACGCCGCCGCCGCCAGCACGCTGACGACGCCGCCTATCAGACAGAACAGGATGATCCAGGTGATTAAGCTCATGGAGATGATCGCAGCCGATAGCCGTGGCAATGAAAACGGGGCAGTTTACCCTATTCGCCCCGGCTGTCCAGCCAGATCAGGCTCGCCATGCGGCCGGTCACGTGGTCGCGGCGGTAGGAATAAAAACGCGCCGGGTCGCTCACGGTGCACCAATGTCCGCCGTACACGGCCTCGACCCCCACCTCGCTCAAACGCCGGCGCGCCAGGTGATAAATGTCCGCCAGCCAGCGGCCCGCCGGGGTAGGGCGGAACGCGGCGGCGGCGAGCGGGTCGCGGGCGACGAAGGCCGCGCGGACTTCATCGCCCACTTCGAAGGCCGCGGGGCCGATCGCTGGTCCCAGCCACGCCAAGATGCGTGAACCCGGCCGGTGCATGGCGCGCACGGTGTTTTCGATCACGCCGTCGAGCAGACCGCGCCAACCGGCGTGGGCCGCGGCCACCACGCCGCCGTCCACGTCGCACAACAACAGCGGCAGACAATCGGCGGTGAGCACCGCGCACACCACGCCGGATTGCCGCGCGTAACTCGCGTCCGCCTCGCACTCGGGTTTGCCGGGCGCGGCCGCCACGGCGGCGATGCCGTGTACCTGTCGCAGCCACAAAGGTTCGGCGGGTAAATGCAAAGCCGCGCTTAAACGACGGCGGTTTTCCACTACGTGCGCGGTGTCGTCGCCCACGTGAGTGGCGAGATTGAGCGAGGCATACGGCCCTTCGCTAATGCCGCCCGGCCGCGTGGTGGTGTAAGCGCGCACTCGCGATGGCGCCGGCCAGTCCGGCGACAACCAGCCCATGGCGAACCCATCACGCGAATTCGGCGTCGTCACCCAGTATCTCCAATAGGTTTTTCATATCCGTTGGCAACGGCACCTGCCAGTTCATCGCCTCGCCGCTCGCCGGATGCAGCAAACCCAGCGCGCCCGCGTGCAAAGCCTGGCGTTTGAAATGTTGCAGGGTCTCGCGCAAGATTTCACTGCACCCGGCGGGCACGCGCAAACGTCCGCCGTAAACCGGATCGCCCACCAGCGGATAATGGATATGCGCCATGTGGACGCGGATTTGATGGGTGCGGCCGGTCTCCAGTTGCACCTTGACGTGCGTGTGAGCGCGGAACCGCCGCGCCACCCGGTAATGGCTCACCGCTTCGCGGCCGCCGCCCACCACCGCCATGCGTTTGCGGTCCACCGGATGACGGGCGATGGGCGCCTCCACCGTGCCGCCCGCGGTCATCACCCCCGCCGCCACCGCGTCGTATTCGCGCTTGACGGTGCGGGCCTGCAATTGCGTCACCAGACTTTTGTGAGCCGCCAGGGTGCGCGCCACCACCAGCAGGCCGCTGGTGTCTTTATCGAGACGGTGTACCACCCCGGCGCGGGGCAGATTGGCGAGTTCAGACGCGTAATGTAATAACGCGTTGACCAGGGTGCCCTCCCAATTGCCGGCGGCGGGGTGCACCACCAGGCCCGCCGGTTTATCGATGACCAGCAGCGCGTCGTCTTCATAGATCACATGCAGGGGGATGGCCTCGCCCGCCCAGGGGGTCTCCACGCTCTCGACCGCGTTGAGCGTCAAAGACTCGCCCCCCCACAATTTGTCGCGCGGCCGCAACAGGCGGCCGTCCACCGTCACCTGGCCGTCCTTGATCCACGCCTGCAAGCGGCTGCGGGAATAATCGGGAAATAACTCCACCAATATCTGATCCACCCGCCGCCCCCCGGCCTCCGGCGGCACCTTGGCCGTCAACAGCCGGGCCGTTTGCGCTTTATTTACGTCAGTCACCTTATGCGTATCCGCCTGGGAAAAAGCCAGTATAATTCGGGGCGGGCATGAATGACCAAGGAACATGCTCCTCACCCACGGCGACACCGCGAATGCACACTCTGACGACCATCGCCATGCCTCACTTCGCGCGCGGCCTCATCGCGGCCTGCCTGCTCGTCGCCTTGAGCGGCGGCTGCGCGAATACTAGCGGCAAACCGGCCGGTGCGGACCCCGCCGCCCTCCGCCAGAATTATCTCGACGGCCACCGCGCCCTGGAGGCGGGGGATTTCACCGCCGCCGCCGTTCAGCTCAAACGCCTCGCCGACGGCGCACCGGAACCCTATGGCTCACAGGCCGCCCTGGAACTGACCTATGCCTATTACAAACAGGGCGACTATCCCGCGGCGCGGCGGAACGGCGACCAGTTCATCCAACGCTACGCCGCGCACCCGCGCGCCGATTACGTCCACTATCTGCGCGCCTCGGCGGCCTTGCGGCAGGCCGTGCAACAGGACGAGGCCCCGCTCGAGCAACACGACCGCGTCTTGCGCGAGGCTTACGCGCTGTTTCAGGACATCTCCGAACGCTTTCCGTCCAGCGACTTCAATGAAAACGCCCTGCACAGCCTGGCCTTTCTCCGCCAGCAATTGGCGCTCACCCATCTCAAGCACGCCAAGGCCGGGCTGGGCGAACGTGAGAACGCCGCTACCATGTTGCGTCTCCGCGCCGTCAGCGAAGAATTCCGCGGCACGCCCGCCGCGGAGGAAGCGCTCGCGCTACTCCAGTCGCCGAAACCCGCGGTAGTCGCCGCGCCGCCCGCCGCGCAACTAGCCGCGTCCGCGACCCAAATTTCCAACGCCGAGGCCACCGCGCGCAGTCTGCCACCCGTCGAGCCCCCCATCGCCATCCACGATCCGCGCTGGATATTGCAGCAACGGCCGGAGCGCTACACGGTGGAACTGCTGAGCGCCGAGCCGGACACCGTGAACATTTTCGTTACCCGCCACCGCATACAAGGCGGCGCCAGTTACCCCGCCGCGAACGGCGGCGGGTCACGCCAGACCTTGATCCACGGCCTGTATCCCGACGCGGCGAGCGCGAATCTGGCAGCGAAACAACTGAGCAAACGCTGGGGGTTGCCGACGCCCAAAATTCGCCGGCTGGGTGAACTACAGTCGTCTTTGAATGGCGACAGCGCCCTCAGCGCCGCCGCGCGTTAAGAAGGGCTGCTTATCTACCCGTTGGCGAAACACTCTTCTTTCGAGGCGAGCAACCAAACTGTTCTTTCCCAGCCCGATAAATGACGAGCACTTCATCCATGCCGAACCGCGCACGCGCCTATCATGCCAGACCGTTCCTTGTTCTCGCCCACGCGTTCGGCGGGCACTCCGCGCGCTTGGCGGCCAAAGAAATACGGGCTGCCTCTAACGCCCAACGCCGTCAACGCGTATCATTTACCCTCCTCAACCCAGTGGACCTCGCAATAATGATGCAACGTTTTTTTGTAGTGATGCTTGCCGCCGCCCTGCTCTCGGGCTGCGCGATGTTCAGCAAGTCCGAGGACAACCCGGATGCCTGGCCCGCCAGCCGCTTCTACGAAGAAGGCCAACAGGCCATGGCGATCGGCGATTACAAAAAAGCCGTCGAGCACTTCGAAAACCTGGTGGCCCGCCACCCCTTCGGCGTCTACGCGCAACAGGCCCAGCTGGAAATCGCCTACGCCTACTATAAATTCGAGGAGCCGGAATCCTCGATCGCCGCCGCCGACCAGTTCATCAAACTCTATCCGCGCCACGAACGGGTGGACTACGCCTACTACATAAAAGGCCTGGCGCGTTTTCCGAAGGAAGATTATTTCGAGCAAAAATTCAGTCTCGATCCGGCCCAGCGCGATCCGCGCGCGGTGCAGGAATCCTTTCAATATTTCTCCGAACTCACCCAGCGTTTTCCCGCCAGTCCCTACGCCGCCGATGCCGCGCAACGGATGATTTATCTGCGCAACACGCTGGCGCGCAGCGAGCTGTACACCGCCGAGTTTTACATGAAAAAGGCCGCTTACGTGGCCGCCGCCGGCCGGGCCAAATACGTCATCGAACACTACGACCGCACGCCTTCAGTGCCCGATGCCCTAGTGCTGATGGCCGAAGCCTACGACAAACTGGGAGTGAGTGATCTGGCGGCCGACGCACGGCGGGTGCTGGCGCTCAATTTCCCCGAACGCGCCGCGAAAGAAAACCGGACGACGGAAAGCGGCGCGCCGTAACGGGACGCCGATCCCCGACCGGCGTCAAAATAAAAGAAGGAGACCCGTATGTGGGATTTTTTCGAGACCGTACGCCACCGCCACTCCGTCCGGAAATATCAAGCCGACCTCCCGGTGGAACAGGAAAAACTCCACGCCGTTTTGGAAATGGCGGTGGCCGCGCCGTCGGCCGGCGACTTGCAAGCCTACCGCATCAGCGTGGTGAGCGATCACACCCTGCGACTCGCCTTGCAACAGGCGGCCGGTGACCAACCCTTCATCGGCCAGGCGCCGCTCTGTTTGGTATTCGCCGCCGACCCGGCGCGCTCCGCGCAAGAATTCGGCCCGCGCGGCGCGCAACTCTACGCCGTGCAAGACGCCACCATCGCCGCCGCCTACGCCCAGCTCGCCATCGTCGCGGCGGGCATGGGCTCGACCTGGGTCGGTCAATTCGACGATCAGAAAGTCGCCAAGCTGCTGGCCCTGCCGACCGGCATGGTGCCGGTGGCCCTGCTCAGCGTGGGTTATCCGGCGGAGTTGCCGGAAAACACACCGCGGCGGCGCTTGGGAGAGATCGTCACCTTCGTGGATTGAACTCAACTCAAGGTTCACTTGAAAGCAGTGCGGCGTTATTTCAGCGTAACTCAAAAAGCAGTGCTTGCCGGATTAAGGATGATCAGCCGCCGCCAACGCCGATTTGATCATTATACGGCTTGCTTGGTATTCCGGATGGCGAGGACCGTGGGTGCAATAAACGCAGCTCATTGCACCGAATAAACAAGGCTACGGCATTGTATTGCCGGGCAACGCTTGATGGGTTCCGCGATGCGAACCCACCCTACATTGAAAAGAACTCAAAGTCCGCTTTTGGTCATTTGCAGTTGGATTGCCCATATATCGCGAAGCTTCAACGGTGGCTTCGGCCCGATCAGCCGATCTTTGTGCCAGGGGATGGGGTGTGCGGTGCCGGTTGCATTGTCATGTTCGCTATACATGGTGTGTTTCCTCCACTTTGACTAAGGAACCACAAGTTTGGATGATCACAGCATGGGCGCTTGTCGACCCATTTGATCCGGCGTCCGAGACCGCCACGACTGTCCGGTTCTCGGTCTTTGCGGAAGTCCAGCACACTCTGTCGAAATGTCTGCTCTGCGCAGATAAGCTGACGTTACTGGTATTGCGCCTTACTTCCGTACTGCGCCCGAAGCAGCAGTTCGGTTTTTACTGGCACCAACAATAAATCAATTTCGGTAATTTCAGTCTCGGA
This sequence comes from Gammaproteobacteria bacterium, assembly GCA_919903055.1. Classification (GTDB taxonomy): domain Bacteria; phylum Pseudomonadota; class Gammaproteobacteria; order DRLM01; family DRLM01; genus CAKKSB01. The sequence goes on from CAKKSB010000136.1 coordinate 7,564, forward strand.
GGTTTAATCCGATCGCTACTCTTTTAGCTCATAAGAAGCCCAAACGATTCCTTGCCCGCACTCGCATACTTTCGTAGAATTCCTTACGCATTCAACGAATAATCAGAACAAGAGATTAGCGCGACTTACCGCAGAATAGTGCGCTACTAAGGGGAACCGATTTATGAGCTCACACACGCACGACCCTCGCGAACACATTCGTGGCATTCACCAAATATTGATTTCAGACAAGAAGCGCATTGGTTTTCTCTTTGGCGCAGGTTCATCTTTTGCAACTGGTGTCCCAGCCATTCATGTGCCAGCGATAGCGGAAATGACGACTCAAGTTGTGGATGGTGTATCTTCCCAATCAGCTGCATTCGCTACAGCCGTTAAGGAAATGCGCGGTGAAATTGGTGAAGCTTTATTCAATATTGAATCACTCCTTTCTAGTATTGAAGCCAAACGGGCGGTTATTGGAGGTGGGACTCTGAACGGGCTTACAGCTTCCGGCTTTTCAGACCTTGCCTCTCATGTGAAGAAGCATGTGGTTAAACTCGTTTCAGTCCATGAAACTTTAAAGCAAGAGGATAGAAGCAAACTGGCGCATTCAAAACTTTCCAGTTGGGTTTCAAAAGCACGAAGAAGATATCCAGCCGAAATTTTTACTACTAATTATGATTACCTCTTTGAGATAGCTCTGGAAGGATCCGGCATACCGTATTTCGACGGATTTTCTGGGAGCTACGAGCCATTTTTTTGCCCAGAGGCTGTCGAAGATGTGGAGGCATATCCACACTTGGTTAAGCTTTGGAAGATGCATGGTTCCCTAGGCTGGACATACCGCGAAAGTGATAAGGCAGTAATTCGGAAACAATTACCTGAACTCGAACCTGAATCAATTTTGATTTATCCATCGCATCTCAAATATAACACCTCTAAGAAACAACCCTATGTTGGTTTGATTGATCGCCTTTGCACTTTCTTACAGCAAGATGATGCGGTACTGATCACATGCGGTTACTCCTTCGGCGACAGTCATATCAATGAGCGGATCGCAACATCTCTGAGGCGAGGCGCCAACTCGCATGTCATCGCGATGTATTACGACCAATATCAAGGTGCTGACAAGAAGACCGTCTATGGGCTCGCAGAAACTGCTGACAAGGTTCGCGACATGGCAAAACATGGCACCGGTGGAAAAATGTCTGTTTACGGTTTACGCCACGCTGTGATCGGCGGAAAATTTGGCGAGTGGCGGCTCAGAGACGAACCAAAAATTAACGAGTCGATTCGAGTTAGCCAATATTTCGATGAAGACGCATCCATACTTTCTGAAGATGCTGGTGAGCATAAAGGAGACGAAAAATGGATGGGTACAGGCCGCTTTTTGCTGCCCGATTTCCGCAAGCTTACGGAATTTCTCAATGACTTATCATCGACCGAAATAGCATCCGGCACTGCGAAATCAGCATGAAGCACAATCCAACACATATCGGAGAGGTGGAGAGCGTCAGTGGTAACTCGGTGACGATCAAGATGGCGAGCAACTATCCATCCAATATGCCGATTGTAGATGGAACAGTTTACAGAATTGGTCAAATCGGCTCCTTCCTCAAGATACCACTCGGCTATGCAAATCTGTATGGATTGATTACACAGGCAGGTGTTTTGGCGATGCCGGAGTCGCTGTTAATCGCATACAAGGAGAACCCTTCAATAGTAGATGGACACCGCTGGTTGCGAATGATCTTAGTCGGCGAGCAGGTTGGCTCTTCCTTCGAGAGAGGTGTCTTGCAGTCACCAACATCGGGCGACCAAGTGCACCTTGTAACAAATGAAGACCTCCGCGTTGTTTACGGAGGATACAAAGCTCAGTCGTCAATTGTAATCGGGAATCAAAGCGCATCGGAAGGACTTGCAGCACAACTGGATATGGACAAGCTCATCTCCAGGCATTGTGCGGTCCTTGGAGCAACAGGCAGCGGTAAATCAAATGCCGTGAGCATTGTTGTGAAGGCCATTGCCGAAAAACCCTTTCCGAGTGCGCGAGTGCTCATGATTGACCCGCATGGGGAGTATGCGAGTTCGTTAACTGGAAAATGCCGTGTCTTTAGAGTTGGGGCAAATGCAGCAAGCGGCGAGGAGGAGTTGTGTGTTCCATTCTGGGCACTACCATTCAAAGAGTTGATGGCAATATTTCCTGGTAAGCTCTCCGACCAGAATGAAGACTATATTCGAGGTAAGGTACTCGAACTTAAACGGGTGTCTGCTGCCGCTATTGGTGGACTGCGGGCAGAAGCAATTACTGCGGACAGTCCAATTCCATTCTCGATTAACCAACTTTGGTTTGATCTGGACAACTTCGAGCGAGTCACTTTTCGAGCTGACCGGACAACGCCAGAAACGCTTAGCGTAGTTGGTGAACCAGCCACACTAAGGTCGAATCAATATCCGATTGCCGGTCTAGGAAGTAGCGCACCCTTTTTGAATACAAAAGCGAAGGGAATACTTGGGTTCCTTGATGGGATGCGTTCTCGGCTGTTGGATCAACGCTACAACTTCTTGTTCAGGCCGGCCGGCTATTCACCAGATCTCATTGGGACAACACCGAATGATCTACCAAGCTTGTTTTCAACTTGGTTTGGTCACGGCTCACCAGTTTCGATATTAGACCTATCTGCAATTCCATCCAACATCATGCAGACGATTTCAGGTTGCATTTTAAAAATTGTTTACGATGCACTTTATTGGGGGCAAAACACGCTTGTCGGCGGGAAGAGACAGCCATTGCTCGTCGTCTTGGATGAGGCGCACGCCTATCTAAAAGCAGGCGAAGACTCGATCTCTTCAAGGACTGTTCAGGCAATTGCAAAAGAGGGCAGGAAATATGGGGTTGGCATGCTTCTCGTCACGCAACGCCCATCAGAATTGGACGAAACAGTCTTGAGTCAGTGTGGTTCTATTATCGCCTTGAGAATGACGAACACACGTGACAAAGGGCACGTTTCATCAGCGATGCAGGATGAGTTGCGCGAGATGGCAGACGTGCTCTCCAGCTTGCGAACAGGTGAGGCCATTGTAAGTGGAGAAGCAGTCCGCATCCCTTCGCGTGTCAAGTTCTTTCAAGCGAATAATGCGGTGAAGAGTTCTGATCCAATTGCCTCGAAGCTCTGGGCAGAAGCGCGACCGGATGTAGCTGAATACGAGATCAGTGTCCGTAACTGGCGAAACCAAACATTCAATTAAGGAGAAATTATGTCAATGCCCGAAATGCAACCTGTGAGTTCATCGAACATCGCTGCCATCGGATACGATGCAGAGCGCCAAATGGTGTACGTTCAATTTCTCAACGGGTCAACCTACGCATACAAAGGTGTACCTGAGCACGAGTTTGAGAATCTTAGAACCGCTCCGTCTGTTGGCTCCTATCTCAACAGGTGCTACAAAAATGTCTACCCCTACGAGCGAGCTTAGTTGTCAATTATTTAAAGGGCTTGGCTCGAATTTCTTCTTAAACTGAATGGCTGCTTCGTGAAGCGAAAATCAAATCTTAATGGCAGAAATGGGCTGCGGAAATTAGAGGGAGTACGTGTTATGTCCGCTATTCGGCGCATAGCGGAAGCTCCAAGAGGCTGACGCTAACTTCCGCAAAGGCCGAGAAGCGGTCACAGGGTTGCACGGTCACAAACTGTTGCTCCTGACGGAACTCGGACAAGGCAAGCTCGAGGCTCAGCTTCATCTGACACAGACCGTCGGATCAAGTCGGAGCTACTTACATGCCTAAGGCGATACTTCCAGCATGCGTTCCAAGGTAATCCGCGCGTAACGCGCCTCCTCCGGCGGCACCTTGATTTGATTCACCACCTTACCCTCCACCAGATTTTCCAAAACCCATAACAGGTGTTGAGGATTGATGCGGAACATGGTGGAGCACATGCAGATGGTCGGCGACATGAAGTGCACGTGTTTGCCTTCGGCCTTAAAGCGTTCGGCGAGGCGGTTGACGAGGTTGAGTTCGGTGCCGACCAGCCAACGGCTGCCCGATTCGGCCGCGGTGATAGTCCGCACGATGTATTCGGTCGATCCGACGTAATCGGATTTCTGGCAGACTTCGAAGCTGCACTCAGGATGGGAGATGACTTTGCCTTCGGGATATTTGGCGCGGAAGGCGTCGATGTGCTGCGGCTGGAACATCTGGTGCACGGAGCAGAAGCCCTTCCACAAAATGATCTTCGCTTGTTTAATTTGCTCGGCAGTGAGGCCGCCCATGGGCTGCGTGAAATCCCAGGTCACCATCTCGTCGAGCGGAATGCCCATGCCGTAGCCGGTATTGCGGCCGAGGTGTTGGTCAGGAAAGAACAACACTTTTTCGCGCTGGGCGAAAGACCAGTTCAATACCTGCTTGGCATTGGACGAGGTGCAGACGATGCCGCCATGACGACCGCAAAAGGCTTTTAAATCGGCGGCAGAGTTGATATAGGTGACGGGCGTGATGGCCTGATCGGCGTCGCCCAGCACCTCATTCAATTCGCGCCACGCGCGTTCGACCTTGGCGAGATTGGCCATGTCGGCCATCGAACAGCCGGCGGCGAGGTCGGGCAATATTGAAATCTGTTCGGGCCGCGACAGGATGTCGGCGACCTCGGCCATGAAGTGCACGCCGCAGAACACGATGTATTCCGCTTTCGACTGCGCCGCGTAGCGCGAGAGTTTCAGCGAATCGCCGGAGATATCGGCGTGACGGAATACTTCTTCGCGTTGATAGTGATGGCCCAAGATCACCACGCGCTCGCCGAGTTTCTCCCTCGCCGCACGGATGCGTGTCTCGATCTCGGCCTCGTCGATGTCGGCGAATTGTTGAAGTGCGAGTGCGTTGGCGGCCATGTTTATTACCTGTTCACGAGAAGTAAAGCGTATTGGCGGGTTACGCTGTGTTCACCCACCCTACATCGATAGCGCGGTACGGCGAACCCCGTCCATCACCATGGATTCACTCTAAAGCCTAATGTTCCACGCAGGCAAGAACTATGTGCCGGCCTGCTGTTGACCGGCCTTCTCCCCTTCCGCTTTGCGCAGACGAATGCCGAGTTCGCGCAAATGGGTATCGGCCACCGGTGACGGCGCCGAGGTGAGCAGGCATGAGGCTGATTGCGTCTTGGGAAAGGCCATCACATCGCGGATGGAGCTAGCGCCGCTCATCAGCATGACCAAGCGGTCGAGGCCGAAAGCGAGACCACCGTGAGGCGGACAGCCGAAGGATAAAGCATCCAGTAAAAAGCCGAATTTTTCTTTGGCTTCTTCTTCACCGATGCCGAGCAGACCGAACACCGCCTGTTGCATTTCGGGACGGTGGATACGAATCGATCCGCCGCCGACTTCGGTGCCGTTGAGCACCAAGTCGTACGCGCGCGAAATGCAATTGCCCGGATCGCGCATCACGTCGCCGATATCGTTGACCTGGGGTGCGGTGAAGGGATGATGCAGCGCGACCCAGCGATCGGCTTTGTCGTCGTACTCGAACATGGGGAAGTCCACTACCCACAGCGGACGCCAGCCGCGTTCCACCAGATCGCGGTCGTGGCCGAGTTTCACACGCAATGCCGCCATCGATTCATTGACGACTTTAGCCTTGTCGGCGCCGAAGAAAATCAAATCGCCGTCCTCGGCGCCGGTGCGCTGCAGGATGGCGGCGATCACTTCGTCGGGCATGAATTTGACGATGGGCGATTGCAAGCCATCGCGGCCTTTCGCGGCTTCGTTCACTTTTATATAAGCGAGACCCTTGGCGCCGTAGCGTGCGACGAAAGCCGTGTAATCGTCGATTTCCTTGCGCGACAATTCGCCGCCTTTCGGCAAACGCAGCGCGACGACGCGGCCGTTCACATCGTTCGCCGGTGCGGAAAACACCTTGAAATCCACCGCGCCCATCACGTCCTTCAATTCCACCAGTTCGAGCGGAATGCGCAAATCGGGACGGTCGATGCCGAAGCGCGCCACGGCCTCGGCGTAAGTCATGCGCGGAAACGGGCTGTGCAACGGCACTTCCAACACCTGCGCGAACAGCTCGCGAATCATGTCCTCCATGAGATTCATGATTTGCTCTTCGTTGATGAAGGACATCTCGATGTCGATTTGCGTGAATTCCGGTTGGCGGTCGGCGCGCAGGTCCTCGTCGCGGAAACAGCGCACGATTTGATAATAGCGGTCCATGCCCGCCATCATCAAAATCTGCTTGAACAATTGCGGCGACTGCGGCAGCGCGAAAAATTCACCGGGGTAAGTGCGGCTCGGCACCAGGTAATCACGCGCGCCTTCGGGTGTCGACTTGGTGAGCATCGGCGTTTCGATATCGAGAAAGCCGCGGTCGTCGAGGAAACGGCGCAAGGTGCGGGTGGTCTGCGCGCGCATCCGCAAACGGCGCTGCATCTGCGGCCGGCGCAGATCGAGATAACGATAACGCAGACGAATTTCTTCGTTGAGTTCGCTGTCGTCTTCCACTTGAAAAGGCAGTGGTTCGGAACGGTTCAGTATCTCCACCTGTTCGGCGATGATCTCCACTTGGCCGGTAGCCAGGTTGGCGTTTTCGGTGCCGGCGGGCCGCGGCCGCACTTTGCCCTTCACTCGCAGCACGTATTCGCTGCGCACCCGCTCGGCGGTCGCGAAAATCTCGGGCGCGTCAGGATCGAACACCACTTGCACCAGGCCCTCGCGGTCGCGCAAGTCGATGAAGATCACCCCGCCGTGGTCGCGGCGGCGGTGGACCCAGCCGCACACGTCCACTTCCTGTTCCGCCAAAGACTCGTTGATATGCCCGCAATAGTGGCTACGCATCTTGTGTTCCCGATGTATGAATTTAAGTCGGCGATCGCACTGCCGGAAAGGGGGCCAATGTTACTTTTTGAGGGAAATTTCCGCAACGGCGGCCGCGGCGGCGGACTTACCGCGCCATTTGGGCACCACTACCCCCATGGAAATGATCATTTTCAGGCCCTCGTCCACACTCATATCCAACTCGACCACGTCTTTGCTCGGCACCATCAGAAAGAAACCCGAGGTGGGGTTGGGCGTGGTCGGCACATAGACGCTGATCACTTCTTCACCGGTCTTAGCCTGAGCTTCACCCACTTCGGTACCGGTCTGAAACGCCAGCGTCCACGCGCCGCGGCGGGGATATTCGATGAGCAGTACTTTGCGGAAAGATTGCCCGCCGGTGCTGAGCAGGGTTTCGGAGAGTTGCTTAACACTCGCATAAATAGAACGCACCAAGGGAATGCGATTTAGTATCGACTCCCACGCCGCCAATATTTGCTGGCCGAAAAAATGCGCCATGATCACGCCGGTGGTCAGGATCACCAAGATCGACAGCAACACGCCCAAACCCGGAATGTGAAACCCCAGTAAATTGTCGGGGCGGTATGCCTCCGGCAGCAACAGCAGGGTTTGATCCATGGTGTCGACCAGCAGCTTGACCACCAGCACGGTAACACCCAGCGGCAGCCAGACCAGCAAACCGGTAATCAAATAACGACGTATTCTGGTCATTTCGCGAAAGCCTATTCAGTCGTGGAGGAAGGAGTGGCGGCCGGCGCGGGCGTGGCGCTCGTCCCCGCCTCCGGTGCCTTGGCGGGAGCCGCGGGTTTTTTACCGCTGTCTTTGAAATCGGTAGCGTACCAGCCATTCCCCTTGAGCTGAAAACCGGCAGCCGAAATCAATTTGCGCAGTGTCGGCTGATGACATTCCGGGCATTCGGTAAGCGGCGCCTCACTCATCTTTTGCATAGTTTCCAGACGATGCTGACAGGCTGCGCACTCATACTCATATATAGGCATGATAAATCTCCGGTTTTTACGCATGATGCCGTTCGCGGCATCCAAATATAAATTATCTTACTAATTTACTTAAGTATTTTTTTAAAAATCATTCTTGCATAATTAACATATAGCTACTAATGTTATATCCGTAACGCGTTATACGTACTAATAACCTGGGAATTTTACTCAACAATCCCGTCAATTTTCTTAAATTAATTAGGGGATCACCATGGCTAACCAAAGACTCATATCCGAGGATGACTGGCCCATTTGCTTAGGCATTATCGCCATCTTTATATTCTTAGGGTTCGTGTTCAAAGCGGTGTCTTTATAACCAGCCTCATGCCTGGCTGTAATGGCCGGGCATACCGAAGGCAAGTTTAATTGCTCCATTCAAACGGCGGGGTTGTCGCGGCAACTCCGCCGTTTGCCAGCGGTATCAAACGACGCATCGTCGTCACCACCGGATCGACCTCGATGCCCGCCAAGGCCGGCATCCGCTTCGCGGCCGCCACGCAATCCGGTTAGCCGGTTAGATAGTGTTAGTCCCCGTACGCTTCAAGGCAGGCTAGTATAGCCCACCCCGGGTTTCCACTCAGTACCTTGTTGCGGGTACACTGCGCGCATGCGTCCATCCAGTACTCCAACCCCCACCGGTCGCCGCGACTGGCGAGTTATCCGCACCCTGCTACCCTATCTCTGGGAATACCGCACCCGAGTGATGTGGGCCATGGGCTGCCTGATCCTCGCCAAGGCCGCCACCGTCGCCATACCCTTGACGCTCAAAGGCATCGTCGATCAACTGGACGTCGCCCACAATCCGGTACTAATTCTGCCCGTCGCCTTTCTGATCGGCTACGGCGCCATGCGTCTCGCCAGTTCCGCCTTCAGCGAGTTGCGCGACGCCATTTTCGCCAAAGTCACCCAACGCGCCATCCGCCGGGTCGCCCTGCGGGTGTTCCGCCATTTGCACAATCTCGCCCTCAAATTCCATTTGGAACGTCAAACCGGCGGCGTGTCGCGCGACATCGAGCGCGGCTCGCGCGGCATCAGTTTTCTGCTCACCTTCATGCTGTTCAACGTCATTCCCACTCTGGTTGAAATCGCACTGGTTGCTTTAATCCTGTTCATCAATTACGACGCCTCGTTCGCGATTATTACTTTTGTCACCGTGACGCTGTACATCGCCTTCACGCTGATCACCACCGAATGGCGCATGAAATTCCGCCGTCAGATGAACGAAATGGATTCCAAGGCCAACACCCGCGCCATCGACAGTCTGCTCAACTATGAAACCGTGAAATATTTCGGTAACGAAGACTATGAAGCAAAACGCTATGATGAGAATCTCGCGGTGTGGGAACAAGCCGCGGTGCGTAATCAAACCTCGCTGTCCTTTCTCAACTTCGGTCAGGGCGCGATCATCGCCGGCGGCATCACTTGGCTGATGTTCCTCGCTGCCGAGGGTGTAGTGGATAAGACACTGACCATGGGCGATCTGGTGCTGATCAATGCCTATTTATTGCAATTATTCATTCCCATGAACTTCCTCGGCTTCGTTTACCGCGAGATCAAACACTCGCTGGCCGACATGGAAAAAATGTTCAGCCTGCTCGACCAAAACACCGAGGTCAGCGACAAAGCCGACGCCAAGCAACTCATGGTCGGCGACGGTGCCGTGCATTTCGAAGGGGTGAGTTTCGGCTACACGCCGCAGCGGCAAATCCTCTTCGACGTCGATTTCACCATTCCCGCCGGCCATAAAGTCGCGGTGGTGGGCCACAGCGGTTCCGGCAAATCCACTCTCGCGCGCCTGCTGTTCCGCTTTTACGATGTCAATGACGGCCGGATAACCATCAATGGCCAGGACATTCGCAGCGTCACCCAGCACAGTCTGCGCGCGGCGATCGGCATCGTGCCGCAGGATACCGTCCTGTTCAACGATACGCTCTACTACAACATCCAATACGCCAAACCGGATGCGCCGCGCGAGGACGTGATCCGCGCCGCGCAAATGGCCCATATCCACGACTTCATCGAAACGCTGCCGGAAGGCTATGACACCCAAGTCGGTGAACGCGGCCTCAAGCTTTCAGGCGGTGAAAAGCAGCGCGTCGCCATCGCGCGGGTCATTTTGAAAAATCCGCGCATCCTGATTTTCGACGAGGCCACCTCGGCGCTCGATTCCAAATCCGAGCAGGCCATTCTCGCTGAACTCCGCAACGTCGCCACCGACCACACCACCCTGGTCATCGCCCACCGTCTTTCCACCATCATCGACGCCGAGCAAATCCTGGTGATGGACCAGGGCCGCATCATCGAACGCGGCACTCATCAGGCCCTGCTCGCCCGCGGCGGCGGTTACGCCAATATGTGGGCGCTGCAGCAGGAAGAGCGGAAAAAAGGCGCGATGGAACCGGCGGTGGTTTTTGTTAGTGAATGAAAAAATATCCGGCGATCGGACATGTACCGCATAAACACAAAATGTAGCCATACTTAAATAGCGTTCATCAGATCGCCCCCCTGTACACCAGCTAGAGTCGAATTCTTTCCACGAATTTACCGGCCAGGCCGCGGCGGCGCACCCGCCACGGCAGCGGGGAAACGTCGCAAAAAAACCCCATGCATCGCCGCCGCGGCCATCAATTAAATTCCGCGCCTCGGTTATTTCACCGCTGTCATTTCATAATCCGTACCGCGCTGTACGAACTCGAAGTCGATACGTTTGCCGACGGCCAGTTTTTTGAGCGGAGCGTCGCCGCTGATTTTGAACGTCATCGTCATCGCCGGCCAATTAAGTGACGCGACGGGTCCGTGGGCGATCGACACCGAGCGTTGCTCGGCATCGAATTGTTTCACCACACCCTGCGCCTTGTGCGCCGCTTTAGCGGTGTCGGCGACCGTGCTTTGCATGCGCATCTTGCTCATGTTCATGCCCGGCATGTCGTCGGCCCGTACAAGACTCGGTACACCGGCGGCCATCGCCAGCGCGGCCAGCAATACGTGAGTGGTCATATGTTTCATGGTTTTTTCCTTTCATGGTGGATGAACATCGTTAAAAAACAATACGCGCACCGCGCTTCATTTCAGCCACAGCTTCATGGGAATGATGATTCGCCGGGTGCGCCGTTCGCCGCCGGTTTCAGTCCGCGTCGCCGCATCAGTTGGTAAGCGGCGGGTATCACCAACATCGATAAGAGCGGCGCGGTGATCATGCCGCCGACCATCGGCGCGGCGATGCGCTGCATCACTTCCGACCCCGCGCCCTCGCCGAACATGATCGGCAACAGACCGGCGATGATCACCGCCACCGTCATGGCCTTGGGGCGTACACGCAATACCGCGCCCTCGCGGATCGCCTCGTCCAGCAAGGCCGCCGAAAGCGGTAAGCCTAATTCGAGCCGTGCCTCCCAGGCCCGTTTGAGATACAGCAGCATGATGACGCCGAATTCGGTGGCGACGCCCGCCAGTGCGATAAAACCGATCGCCGACGCCACCGACACGGCATGGCCGAGAAAATAAAGCAGCCAGAAACCGCCGATCAACGCGAAGGGCAGGCTCGCCATGATCAGCAGCGCTTCGTCGAGGCGCCGCAAAGTAAAGAACAGCAGTACGAGGATGATCGCGAGTGTCAGAGGCACGACGATCTTGAGCCGATTGGTGGCGCGTTCCAGGAATTCATATTGGCCGGACCACGAAATGGAATAGCCGGCTGGAAGATTTACCGCCGCCGCGACGGCCTGTTGCATTTGGTTGACCGTCGATTTCAAGTCGCGGCCGCGGATATCGACATAAACCCAGCCCGACAGACGGGCATTTTCGCTTTTAAGCATGGCCGGGCCGTCGCTGACCGCTATCGTCGCGATATCGGCGAGGCGCAGCCGGACACCACGCTCGGTCAACACGGCCAGCTCGCGGATTTTTTCGAGCGAGTCGCGTACTTCGCGCGGATAACGCAGATTGATGGGGAAACGTTGCCGCCCTTCAATGATCTCGCCGATGTTTTCTCCGCCGATCGCCGCGGCGATGATACTTTGCACATCGGCGATGTTGAGGCCGTAACCGGCCGCGCGGTCTCGATCGATTTTAATATCGATATAGCGGCCGCCGGTGAGGCGTTCCGCCAGCGCCGAACTCACTCCCGACACCCGCTGTACCTTACGGGCGATCTCACCGGTAAGCCGGTCGATCTCCGCCAGATCGGCGCCGGCCACTTTGATGCCGACCGGACTCTTGATGCCGGTCGCCAACATATCGATACGATTGCGGATGGGCGGCACCCAGACGTTGGTCAAACCCGGCACCTGGACGACAGCGTCCAGTTCGGCCACCAAGCGGTCCGGCGTCAGGCCGGGCCGCCATTGCTCGCGCGGTTTGAATTGAATGGTGGTTTCGAACATCTCCAGCGGCGCGGGATCGGTGGCGGTATCCGCGCGTCCGGCCTTGCCGAAAACACTCGCGACTTCCGGCACGGTTTTAATCAAGCGGTCGGTTTGCTGCAGCAACTCGGCGGCCTTGGCCACCGACAAGCCGGGCAGCGCCGAAGGCATATACAGAAGATCGCCTTCATCGAGCGGCGGCATGAACTCACCGCCAAGTCGGCTCGCCGGGTACAGGGTGGCCAACGCGAACAACGCGGCGATGCTTACCGTCGTCTTGGGAAAACGCAACGCGCCATCGAGCAAGGGCCGATATAAGCGGATCAGCCATCGGATCAGCGGATTTTCCAGTTCTTTTGGAATACGGCCGCGCAGGAAATACCCCATCAGCACCGGCACCAGTGTCACCGACAAACCAGCCGCGGCGGCCATGGCGTAAGTCTTGGTATAGGCTAACGGCGAGAACAAACGCCCTTCCTGCGCTTCCAGCGCGAACACCGGCAGGAAGGACGCGGTGATGATAAGCAGCGAAAAAAACAGCGCCGGTCCGACTTCAATAGCAGCGGCGCCGATCACCGTCCAGTGATGCGCGTTAGTCAATGACTGGCCTGGATGCGCGTGCCGCCAGCGTTCCAAATGTTTGTGCGCGTTTTCGATCATCACCACGGCGGCATCGACCATCGCGCCGATGGCGATGGCGATGCCGCCGAGCGACATGATGTCGGCATTGATGCCTTGCTGGCGCATCACGATGAACGCCGCGAGCACGCCGAGCGGCAGGGAAACCACCGCGACCAGGGCCGAACGCAGATGAAACAGGAAGACCGCGCACACCAGCGCGACCACTAGAAATTCCTCGATGAGTTTTTCCTGAAGATTGTTCACGGCGCGGGTAATCAGGCCCGCACGGTCATAGGTCGGCACGATCTCGACGCCGCGCGGCAAGCTGGATTGCAGCGCCGTAAGTTTGGCCTTCACCGCGGCGATCGTCTCCACGGCGTTTTTGCCGGAACGCATGACGATGATGCCGCCGGCGACCTCGCCTTCGCCGTTGAGCTCGGCGACACCGCGCCGCATCTCGGGACCGACTTGCACATGCGCCACATCGTCCAGACGCACCGAAACACCGGCCGGCGTGGTCAACAAAGGAATTTTGCGAAAGTCATCGAGAGTTTGCAGATAGCCGGAAGCGCGCACCATGTATTCCGCCTCCGCCAATTCCAACACCGCACCCCCGCTTTCCTGATTGGCGCGCTGCACGGCGGCAATGACCGCGGTATGCGGAATATTGAAAGCCCGCAGCCGCTCGGGATCGAGCACGATCTGATATTGCCGTACCATGCCGCCGACGCTGGCGACCTCGGCGACGTTGGGCAAGGCCTTCAATTCGTATTTCAAAAACCAGTCCTGCAACGCGCGCAGCTGCGACAAATCCAAACCGCCACTGCGATCGATCAGCGCGTATTCGTATACCCAGCCGACACCGGTCGCGTCCGGACCCAAGGCGGTTTTCGCCTGCGCCGGCAAACGGGACTGCACTTGATTGAGATATTCCAATACCCGCGAGCGCGCCCAGTACCGATCGGTACCGTCCTCGAACAAGACATAGACGAAAGAGTCGCCGAACAGGGAATAACCGCGCACGGTTTTCGCGCCCGGCACGGACAGCAGCGTGGTGGTCAATGGATAAGTGACTTGATCTTCCACCCGCTGCGGCGCCTGTCCCGGATACGTCGTGCGCACGATCACCTGCACATCGGAAAGATCGGGCAAGGCATCGAGTGGCGTGTTGAATGCCGACCACATTCCCCAAACCGAGAGTATTGCCGTCGCCAATAACACCAGGTAACGGTTGTGGAGCGACCAGCGTATGACGGCGGCGATCATTTATCCGCTCCCCGCTCGCCATTGCGCGGCGGCGCCTGGTTTTGCGCGCCCGGTCCCATTGTTGCGGGAGAGGAGATGATGGGTGTCATCGAGACGATTTCGAACGATCCGTCTTGGGCCGCGCGTATCGCGAAAGCGACCGTGTCGCCGATGGCGATGCCTTGCGGCACGCCGGCCGCGGGCGGCTTGAAGCCCATGGTCATAGCGCCCCAGCGCAATGTTGAAATCGGACCATGTGATAACACCACGGCCTCGCGGGTGATGCTCTCGACCTTGCCGGTGCCGCGATGCACCGGCGTTGCGCTTGGCGCGGCCGGCGCGCCGCTCATCCGCGACGCCGCCGCTTTGAGATTCGCATCGGAATCGATGAGGAACTGTCCCGAGACCACGACGGTCTGGCCGATATCCAGACCTTTGCGTATCTCGGTCCGGCCCTTCGACTCGCCGCCGATTCGCACATCGACGGGCACGAAGCGGCCGTCGCCGTTCGCGACGATGACGACACTGCGCGTGCCGGTTTGTATCACCGCTTCGGTGGGCACCACCATTACTTCGTTGCGGCCGGCCGGGGTGAACTCGACACGGGCGAACATCCCCGGCACCAGCAGCGCGCCGGGATTGGCCAGCTCGATGCGCACCGTGACGGTACGCGTCGCGGGATCGACCGCCGGCAAGACGGCGGCCACCCGTCCGTTGAATTCGGCCGCCGGCAGTGCCGGTACACGTGCGGTGACACCGGCGCCGACCCGCACTTCGCCCGCAAGATTCTCCGCCACCTCGGCATGCAGCCACACGGACTTCACGCCATTGATGCGAAACAGCGGCGTACCCGCCGTCACCGTCATGCCTACACGCGCGGCGAGTTCGGTCACCACGCCGTCGATGGGCGTGGTTACCGGCAAGCGGGCCTGCACTTCGCCGCTGGATTCAACCAAGCCGATCTGCGTGTCATTCATGCCAGCGAGTCGCATGCGCTGACGGGCGCCCTCGAGTAAACCGTCGAGGCCGACGCCGGACATTCGCTTGATACCGAGGAATTCCTCCTGGGCCGCCACCCACTCGGGCAAATAAAGTTCGGCCAGCACTAGACCGGCGTGCACCTTGTCCAGCACGGCGCGCACTTGGACTTTCTCGACGAAACCGCTGCTGCGTGCCTGCACTACCGCCACATCGCGCTCGTTATACGCCACGCTGCCGATCGCCGCGATGGTCGGTGACCAGCTAACGCGTGTCACCTTAGCCGTGCGCACGCCGAAGTTCTGCTGTACCCGCGGGCTGACACTCACTTTATTTTGATCACCCGCGCCATCGTCATACACCGGCACCAGCGGCATGTTCATGAAAGGCGATTTGCCCGGCTTGTCGAAGGTATAGCCGGGCACCATCGGATCGTGCCAGTAGAGAATTTTTTTGTCCGTGACGGCGCCGTCGTCACCCGCTTTCCGTTCCGCATCGCGGGCGATCTCGATAGTGTCCGCTGGACTCATGCGCGTGGCGTGTTGCGCGCCCAGCGTATAAAGCGCGTAGCCGCCGGCGCCAAGCAAAATACCCAGCGCCAATAACAGTAGCGGTTTTTTGGCCATCACTTAATCTCCTGATGGGGCGTGGGCAATAGCGTTGCGGCGGTAGCCGCCGGCGCCGGATCGGTGTTTCGCGGAAAGAGAAAAGCGAGCCGCGCCCAAAGACGCGCCGTTTCCAGATCGAGCTGCAAGGCTTGCAAACGCAGGTCGAGCGCGTTGCGGCGCGCCGCCAAGACATCCGTAAGATCGGCCTTGGCGCCGCGATACGCGGTCAGCGCCGCTTGCACGCCTTGTTGCGCCAAGGGCAGTAATTCCTGTTGATAGCGGCCGCGCCGTCGCTGATTGTTTTGCCATTCTTCCAGCATGGCGCGCACTTCCGAGGTATGCATGCGCAATACGTCCTCGCGCTGCGCGCGGGCTTGCTCGACCAGCGCCAACTTGGCGGCCACTTCCCGGTCTTGGCGATTTGCCTGATTCCACGGCAGAGGCACGGAGACGCCGACGGATACCATGTTTGAATAAGCCGGGCCGCGCTGACTGTAAATGAGTTCCCAAGTCCAATCCGGCTTTTTGTCGGCGCGCGCCAATTGGGATTCGGCCCGCGCAATCGCCACTTGTTCGGCCAGGGCGCGGATCTCCGGGTGATGCATGAAATGAGTTTCGATCGAATCGGGATCGAACGGAATGCGCGCCATGTCGGGTATGTCCGCCAGCGGTGCCTGCGCGGCGGGGCCTATCCAGCGCGCCAGCATGATTATGGCGGTGCGGATACGGCGATCGGCCTCGCTGGCGCGATCCTCGGCTTCTATCCTGGCGCTGCGTGCGGCGAGGACATCGCTTTGGCCGCCGCGGCCGGTACGGTAAGCCGTCTCGGCGGCGTCGACCGCCAATGCGGCTTCGCTGATTTGTTCGGCCATGACCCGGCCCAGCGCCTCGGCGTAATAACGCTCCAGCCAAGCCAGCGCGGTGTCGCGTTGAATGTCGGCGACCAGCGCGTCTCTTTCCAGTCGCGCTCGCTCGCCTGCGCGGTCCAGACGTTCACCACGCAATTGGCGCTTTTCCGCCGTGGTGAACACCTGCGTGATACCGATGCGGCGCATAGTCATGAAATCGCGTGACACACTGAATTGATCCGCGCCGTCGATCGGCAGATTGTCGATGCCGAGCGTGATGACCGGATCGGGAAGTTCACGGGCCTGGCCGGCCGTGTGACGGAATGCGATGACCGCCTCATCCTGCGCGGCGATCCGCGATGACGCCGCGACGGCGTGGCGCTGGGCTTCCTCGAGCGGCAGCGGGGTATCCGCCGCTACCCTATAACTCGCGATGAATAACAACAGCCCCGCCAGATAGGCGGGCAGAATCAGACCAGCGCGGCCGAACCGGGCGGCCGTGTGAAAATCATGGAATGGCATAATTCCTCCAACGCTAAAGCCAAAGTCGCGCACGTCTTGTGCGCGACGTACGCGTGCTTAAATTAAGCGGTGGGAGGAATCAAATACGGAAACAACAATTCCGGATGGAAAGTGGCGGGGAGATAGCGCGTTTAAGCCAATCCGGGACGGCGCTGCGCGGCGCAAGAGAGAGCCCCCTGACATACGGACCGGCGAAGACTAAATACAAAATCACCAGCAATGGAGCGAAATAGACCACGCTGCCGCGATCGAGGGACTGATCGCCCGCCTGGGCGTATTGCAGGCATAGATTGGGATTGTCTTGATCTTTTTGCATGCAACTCTTGTCCATGGCAGCCGGACTTGCCGCGATCATTCGCGATTCGCCCGCCAGGTCCGGACACACGTAGGCCGCCACCGCAAGCTGGGTAAACAGAATGGCGACCAACACCCAGAGGCTGGTCATGCGTTGATGGCGTCGAGACAATAACATTCGGCGATACTACCCCAATTGCTTTGACGACCGCAAACCAGGGCCAGCTCCCTACTGAAAGATAGCCTATGAGATAGTGACGACTCCTTTCCGAAAATGTTAACGCCATGAGAATGGACGATCATCGGTTCCCTTACAGCTATCCGCGGAAAGATTCGAGCTTATTTGCGTAACCCATCACCGTTGCGCCGCGACACGCGAGCAACCGCACGCCATGATAGGCGCGAGCCTGCGCATCACGCCGCACTGTTTCCGTTATTGCGCTCCGCGAGCTTTGCGCGTCGTCTCGCGTCAAAGGAAAACTCCCCGTTTGCGCATGTGTCCCTGGTAGTTCTTGGCGACTTGATAGAAGATTTGGATTTCTTGTTTGACGTCCAACGCGGCGTCGTTGACATCGACGGTACGGTTCAACTGTTCCTCCGCCGTTCCCATGTCGCCGATGAGATCGTTCATGGCCGCGACTAAGTTATCCCAATCCCCCTGGATATTGGCCGCGACGAAACCGGCTGGCAAATCCCCCAGCGCCGGCCCCATGCCGCCGATACCGTTCTGGTAGGCCAGCATGAGTTCAGCCTTGGTTTTCTTCGCATCTTCCAGCGGCAGCACGAACACGAAAATGTTTTCGGCGGCGGTGATGGCTAGCTGGGTTTGCGGGTCGTTTAGAAGATCGATGCCGCGCGCGTGCGCCTCGGCCTGGCGGGTGGGTGCCTCCCTCGCGATACCCAATACCGTCACGGGTGCTTTGCCGAAGCCTTGGTCCCGCCACTCGTCGTGGAAGGTCTGGCCGCCGCCGGCGGCCGTGCCGTACATCTTGAAGTCCCAGCGGTCATTGTGGGTCTCGACGCCCACCCGGTGGCTGCGGTGGGCTTCCATGGTGACGTTGTCGCCCGCGGCTTTCATGATCACCGCCGCCCAGTGCCAATTCCACCTGCCGCCCTCGCTGAAATTGTAATTACCGCCGACGATGCCGTAAGACTGGCCGATCTCGGGATTCACCTCGGCGTTCAAGCCGGAGCCGGCCCCCAGGCTCTTGGTATTGCGCGCGGTGAGCGCCACCACGTGTTTACCGACGGTCTCCAGTATTCTGGACGTGAACTCCCGCAGCCTGGTCTGTTCGCGAAACCAGATAGCGGATTCGTATTTATCGCCTGCCTGGTTGAGACGAAGCAGCTGGTTGAGCGCGGTCTGTAGTTCGATGGTCTCCGGCACCATGGCGATCGCCTGGTCGATGGCGGCCCGGTCGTAATCGCGGTTGGCGAAAAACAGTTCCAGTTGCCGCTGCAGGTCGGAGGCCGCGATCAGCTCCGCCTGCTCGCCCACCGTGCCGGTATCGACGGTGCGCATGATCGCGGTCTCGATCGCGGCCATCTTGGCGTCGAACGCGCGGGTGATCTTTTCGAACAGCACCCGGGATTTCACGCGTGTGTCGAAAATGTAAGTCGGCTCGAAAGCGGTGTCGGCCTCGTTGCGTTCGAAGTTCGATAAGAACTCCTGCCGCAAGGTGGGGTCGTTGAGCCGCTGGAATAGCAAGACCATGTCGGCCACGCCGTAAACATGGCTGTTGTAGGCCGCCGTTGCCTTGTCGACACCTTCATCCAACGCCACCCAGTCCTGATACCAAGTATCTTTTTGAACACCGGCGGCGGTGGACTGCGACAACAGCTCGCCGATCCGCGCGTTGGCGTGATCCTTGTCGTGATACACCCGCGCATTGCCGGCCGAGCGCTGCGTTTTGGTGAAGGCCCCGATCACCGCGATGGCGCCTTTCTCGCATTCCGACGGCAGCACCACCTGATGCGCTCCGCCCGCCTGGGGACTGACGTCACCCGTCATGAAGTTCATATTGCTGCGCGGCTGTTCGAATTTCGGCGTCACCGCGTGCAATACCTGATCATCGACCAGTCCATCGCGCTGGACGCCGGTCTCCAGGCTGATCGGCATTTGCTTGCGCCGCATTATCTGATTCGACGCCAGAATTTGCCCCGGCGTCGCATAAAGCAGCTTATTGTTCACGCCGATCTCGACCGCGGCGGTGTGATCGTTGGCGATGCGATGGCCGTGGGCCACGGTGTAGCGCTGCACGACGGGAGCCTTGTTGGTACGCGCGTTGCCAACGGCGCCGGGGGTATCGGCGACCGCCTCGGACGCGCCACCGGCGGGGCGGCGCATCTGCAAAGCCTGCGCACCCATCACGTCCGCTTCACGCTCCAAGCGCGCGTCGTCGTTAATCGGCATTCCTTGCGCCCGCATGGTCGGTTTTACCCGGCCGAGCTTTTGCTGCACCACATGCCAGGCTTCATGCGCGACGTGCCGCTCCTGGCCGGGGCCGACATGGATATCCGTGCCCTGTGTGTACGCCAAGGCCCGCAACTGGGCGGGTTTGGCGGAATTGTAATGAACTTGCACATCATCCATCGCCACGGCGGCGAGCGCTTCCATCCCGCTTTTGAGGGCGTCGGGCAAACCGGTGTCGTTGGCTTTTTTCTGTATGAATCCGCCCGGCCAGCGTTCCATGCGCGGGCTATGATGGATTTTTTCCCGCATCTGGCGCAGGCCCGCGGCCCGCGGACTGCGATCCGCCAAAGCTTGCGGTCGTTGAGCGGTGATCGCGGCGGATCGGTCGTCGAGCGCCGGATTTTCCGTGGCGCGCGATGAACGGGCAGGCGTTTGGGAAAACCGATTTGTATTCGCTCGCCCGCGCTCGGCATGACTGGACATGTCGGATTTGATTTTCATGCTCGATTCCTTATCTGAGCGCGAATCCACACCGTTGATCCGAACCCCGGCTGGAAATGGGGCCTTGCGATTTAAGCAATGATCAATTCAACGGCATGCCGGAGAGTAGCGCCAGTCTTCGGCGGCAGTCAATCGGGATAGTGCCTGAGCAACCGCCGTAACCGCGGCGAGCCCGCGTAACCGAGCATCACCCCGCGCCGTTCATGATTCACCTCCCACCACCGCCACCCGCACGAGCGGGCAACGCGTGCATACGCGCGATAGAGAACTGCTAGTCATTCGCTCATTCATCCCACGCCGGCGTAGCTCCGCGCTTCGGCGTGCATCATATTAGTGTCATCGGGATGTCACCGTCTCATCATCCGCCGCCATTAGGATGAGCCCCGGATAGCCGGTTACAACATCCAGCAACGGACTATGTCATGCCGGCTAATCGTCCGGTTTTATAATCAAGGGAGATTAAGCATGGTCAGTCATCTTCATCGCAGCGGACTCAGTACAGCGGTCGGCATTGCTTTGTGGTCCTTGGCGGGTACGGTCGCCGCCGCGCAAGGTCCGAGCAGCTCACAAACTCCGTATATCACACCCACCGCCACCGGCTGGCAAGTCACTTCGCTGGTCAGCGTGGGCGATTCGCCCAAAAACGGCGGCTACCCGATGGCCGGTATCCCCGACGGCCTCGGCGCGGTACCCGGCCGTTTCCATGAGGTCTCCGGCGACTATATCGCCGATCGGGCCTATATGACCGTCTTCATGAACCATGAACTACGCCCCGGCACCGGCGCGGTGCGCGCCCACGGCCAGAATGGTGCCTTCGTTTCGCAATGGACCGTGCATCTCAATTCACTGACCGCGACGCGCGGCGAAGACCTTATCCACGCGGTAAAAACCTGGAATCCGGCGACCATGAGTTTTGCCGACACCACCGGCACCACTCAATTCAATCGCTTCTGCTCCGCCGATCTGCCGCCCAAGAGCGCTTTCTTCAACAGCGCCAACGACACCGGTTTCGACGGGCTGATTTTCATGAACGGCGAAGAAGCCGGCAGCGAAGGCCGCGCCTTCGCCCATGTGGTAAGCGGTGATGAAAAAGGCACCAGCTACGAATTGCCTTATCTCGGCAAATTCTCCTGGGAAAACTCGGTCGCGCATCCCAACGCCCGCAACAAAACCATCGTGGTGGGCATGGATGACAGCACGCCAGGGCAAGTCTATGTGTATGTCGGCGACAAACAGCGCAAAGGCAACCCGGTGGAACAAGCCGGCCTGCAGGGCGGCAAGCTGTACGGTATCAAAGTGATCGACGGCGGCGCCAACTATGGCGGCAGCGCCGCCGCGCTGGAAAACGGCGGCGCGATCAACGGCAAGTTCGTGCTGGAAGATGTCTCCGACGTCGCCACCGGCACCGGCGCGGTACTGCAAACCACCAGCGTGGCGCGCCAGATCACCGAATTCGCCCGTCCCGAAGACGGCCACTGGGATACCGAAGATACCAAGGTGTTCTACTTCGTCACCACCGGCGCCGCCGTCGGCGGTCAAACGCAAACTGCTCGCCTTTATAAACTCAGTTTCGACAGTCTGCGCAATCCCGCCGGCGGCACCATCGAACTGGTGGTCGACAGCGCCTCACTCACCGGCGGCGACGGCGAGATCGCACGTTCCTTCGACAACATCACCGTCGACGACGACGGCCAGGTGCTAATCCAGGAAGATCCCGGCAACAGCGCCTACATCGCCAAAACCTGGAAAGTCGATCCGGCCAAACCGCTGGCGGCCGTGCAGATCTTCGAATCCGACCGCAACCGTTTCTTGCTCGGCGCGCCGGCTTTCCTGACCCAGGACGAAGAGAACTCCGGCATCATCGAGGTAACCGACATCGTGCAGAAAGCCCGCTGGGCCGAACGCGGCCGTCGCTATTACCTCGGCGATATGCAGGCCCACTACCCGAACGGCGCCGAATTGGTGGAAGGCGGGCAGCTGTATTTGATGGCCTCTCCCGCGCGGGCTAAGAAAAACGACTGAGCTTGAGCGAAGCGTGTTTATATTATAGGGGCGGCCTGCGGGCCGCCTTTTTTTACACGGCCGCATGAGGGCGCGATACGCGATCGGCTCATTCCATCGCCGTGACATAAATCGTTCAACCGTATCAATCGATCCGTTCAAGCATGGATATGGCGTCCACGCCAGCGCGCCGCGAGCCGTGTTAACGTAGCACCATGAATAAACCGATAACATCCCGCCCGGCAATCGTTCATCCCGCGCCACGCCGCCATCGGCACTACTGACGAGAACGATGAGCAAGAACCCAGGGCTTTATTTCCGGCGCGGCAAAAAAATTGAATAATAGTATGGAGCGCAACGAAGCTTATGTCATCGACCTTGTTACTGGGATTTCCCGATTATGCCGAACCCGCGCAACAACTGGCCGAATACTTAAACCTGCCTTGTGAAATCGCCGTCCTGCATCGCTTCCCCGATGGTGAAAGTAAACTGCGTTTGCCGGCGGTTTTACCGGAACGGCTGATCGTCTGCCGCAGTCTGGATCATCCCAACGACAAACTCATCGAATTACTGTTGACGGCGGAGACCGCGCGCGCCGCCGGCGTCAATCATCTCACGCTGGTGGCGCCGTACCTCTGTTACATGCGCCAGGACATGGCCTTCGAACCCGGCGAAGCGGTGAGCCAGCGCATCATCGCGCCTTGGCTGGGCCGCTTGTTCGACAGGGTGATCACCGTCGATCCGCATTTGCACCGCATCGGCGAAT
>CAKKSB010000137.1 GCA_919903055.1 Gammaproteobacteria bacterium
CGCCGCTCGCGCAACTGCATCTGACCTTGGGTCTCAGTTACGATAAAGTAACCAATGATCTCTTCGATCAGGCCACCGCCCTCGCCACCAGCGAAGACGAGGCGCAATTCAACCCGAAGTTCGGCCTGTTATGGACGCCGACCCAACAAACCACCGTGCGGGTCGCCGCCTTCCGCACTCTGCGCCGGTTGACCCACGCCAATCAAACCATCGAGCCGACCCAGATCGCCGGCTTCAACCAGTTCTTCGACGATTTCATCGGCACCAAAGCCAAACGTTACGGGATAGGCTTGGACCATCAATTCTCTGCGTCTCAATTCGCCGGCATCGAGTTCTCGCGGCGCGACAGCGATAAACAGGTGATCGATCCGGGCTTGGGCACCACTACGCAAGTAGCCAATAATGAAGCCCTGCATCGCGCCTATTTTTATCAGATATTGAATCCGCGCTGGAACGTCGCCATCGAATATTTTTATGGCCACGCCAGCCGCGACTTTAGCGAGGGCGTGGCCGACTCGACGGACCCGGTCAAGCTCACTACGCATTATCTACCCCTGAGCTTGAATTACCATCAGCCGCGCGGCTTCTTCAGTAAAACAGCGCTCAACCTGGTATCACAGCGGGTCGCGTTCGCCACCGAGCAAGAACTGGCTAGGAATAAAGCCACTTTCACGACGATGGATATTACCCTGGGCTACCGCCTGCCCAGCCGTAAAACGATTTTATCCATCACCGCGCAGAATATTTTTGATAACCAATTTAACTTTCACGACACCAGTTTGAGCACCGAGACTCCCACTCCTCTCCTGGCCCGTTTCCGCCCCGAGAGAAGTGTTTTCGCCACGGTGGCATTCTGGTTTTAGCAATGTGAATAAGGGCATGTAGTAGAAATCCGGCAGCAAGAACCAATCTCAACAATAGGAGAACACACTATGCAACGTTTTTTAGTGATCGCGGGCAGTCTCTTGGTACTCACCGCATGCAGCAGTATGGCGGACATAATCAAGCCTAGTCCTCATGCCAATCTGGCGAAGATCGCCAAACAACACGATGCGCAACATGCCCTGCTGCTGACCCGTAGCGGCGAACTGGTGGTAGTTAATGTCGCCACCGGGGAATTGGTGCAACCCAGCGAAGGCCGCAAGGCGGCGGCGATGGAAAAAGAAAAATCCAGCGGACCAAGCGCCGCGACGACCAGCCAAACCAAACCGGTAAGCGACGAAGAGTTCGCGGAAATTCAACGCAAGATCGACAGCACGATTACACTCAAAGCCATCAAAGGCAGTGTATGCATGAATATCGCTAAACAACCGCCCGGCAAGCAGTGGATCATTTGCAGCCCGCCCTATCCGCAGTGGTGGTAAAACCCATGGCGAGAACAAACTTGTTACTCCTCGGCTAACCGTAGACACTACTGTCGTCTAAATAAACCGGCCACCGCAACGGTGGCTGATAGGAAAATAAAGTGGGTGATTGATCTCCTCGTCAATCACCCACCGTTCACCGCATCACCTGCACACGCCAGTAAAAATATTCCTCACGCTTTTGCGGACACCTGCCGCGATCTGGTGGACTATGCTTAAAGCATCCTCCAAGGTCACGCCGCCATGTCCTTGCCCGACACACCGGAACATCGCCGTTTGCGGGACAACCGCGGGGAACCGCCCTCGTGGCGGCGCTGGGGGCCTTACGTCAGCGAACGCGCCTGGGGCACGGTGCGCGAGGACTACAGCCCCGACGGCGACGCCTGGCGTCATTTCACCCACGACCAGGCCCGCAGCAAGGCCTACCGCTGGGGCGAAGACGGCCTGGCGGGTTTCTGCGACCGTTATCAATCGCTGGTGTTTTCACTCGCGTTGTGGAACGGCCGCGACGCGATCTTGAAAGAACGCGCCTTCGGCCTCACGCCCTGGGAGGGCAATCACGGCGAAGACGTGAAGGACTATTATTTCTATCTCGACAACACCCCGACCCACAGCTATTGCCGTTATCTCTACAAATATCCGCAGGCGGCTTTCCCCTATCACGAACTGGTGCGCGAGAATCAAGCCCGCGCCGGCCGCGGACCGGAATACGAATTGCTCGACAGCGGGCTCTTCGACGGCAACCGTTATTTCGACGTGGAAGTGGAATACGCCAAGGCCGCGCCGGACGACATCTGCATCCGCATCGCCGCGGTGAATCGCGGGCCCGACAGCGCGCCGCTGCATCTGCTGCCGCAACTCTGGTACCGCAACACCTGGGCCTGGCGCGAACCGCGCGGCGGCGTGCCGGAAATTTCACTCGCCGCCATGCCTCTTCAAGCGACCGAGTCGCTGTGCCTGATCGCGGACAGCACGGCCATCGACCCTTTGCCCGGCCTGCTCACGTCCTATCGTCTGGGCACCTACTATCTTTACGCGCCCGCCGGCGGCGCGCCGCTGTTCACCGACAATGAAAGCAATCAGGCACGGCTCTACGGCACACCCAACGCCAGTCCCTATGTGAAAGACGCGTTCCATCGCCACCTCCTCCACGGCGAGGCCAGTTGCAATCCGGCGCGGCGCGGCAGCAAGGCGGGTTTGCATTACGCGTATCAACTCGCGCCCGGTGCAACCGTGACGCTGCTGCTGCGCTTGACCGCACGACCGTGGTCCGCGCCCTTGGCGGACGTGACGGAGGTGATCGCGCAACGCCGCGCCGAGGCCGACGCCTTTTACGAATCGCTGTGTCCGCCTCACGCCGATGCCGAACAGAAAAAAATTCAGCGCCAGGCGCTGGCCGGTTTGTTATGGAGCAAACAAGTGTATTTATTCGACGTGCGCCTGTGGCTGAGCGGCGACCCGCCCGGCCCGCCGCCGCCCGCCGGGCGCGAACACATTCGCAACCGTCATTGGCGTCACCTCAATTCCATGCGGGTGCTGGCCATGCCGGACAAATGGGAATATCCCTGGTTCGCGGCCTGGGACACCGCCTTCATCAGTCTGCCGATGGCCTTGATCGATCCCGCCTTCGCCAAGGAACAGCTGTGGCTGATGCTGTTCGAACAGTTTCAACATCCCAACGGCCAGATTCCGGCTTACGAATGGGACTTCTCCGAAGTAAATCCGCCGGTGCATGCCTGGGCGGTGTGGCGAGTCTACAACATGGAAAAACGCCGGCACGGCCGCGCCGACCGCGACTTTCTCGAACGCTGTTTTCACAAGCTGCTGATCAATTTCGCATGGTGGGTGAACAAGGTGGACCGCCACGGCAATAACGTTTTCGAAGGCGGCTTTCTCGGCCTGGACAATATCACCGTGGTGGATCGCAGCGAACCGCTGGCCGACGGTTCGGTGCTGGAACAATGCGACGCCACCGGCTGGATGGGCATGTTTTGCCTCAACATGATGCGCATCGCCCTGGAGCTGGCGCTGGAGAATCAAAGTTACGAAGGACTCGCCACCAAATTCTTCGAGCACTTCATCTACATCGGCGCCGCCATGCAGCACATGGACGGCCGCGACTATCAACTGTGGGACGACGAGGACGGTTTTTTCTACGACGTGCTGCGCCACCCCGACGGCCGCTACACCAAGTTCCGCGTGCGTTCGGTGGTGGGCTTGATCCCGCTGTTCGCGGTGGAACGGTTGGAAGAAGACTGGCTGAAACCTTTTCCTTCTTTTCGCGCCAACCTCGCCTGGTTTTTGGAAAACCGTCCGCAGTTCGCGCGTTATTGCTGTTACCCCGTGCAGCGCGGCGGCCGCACCACCTATGTATTGTCGATCATGGATCGTGATCAATTGCGGCGGGTGCTGACGCGGCTGTTCGACCCCGCGGAATTTCTCTCGCCCTACGGCGTGCGCAGTCTCTCCAAATGGCACCGCGACCAGCCTTTTCAATTCAATCATCACGGCGTGAGTTACGAACCGGGCGAGGCGCTTTCCAAAATCAAGGGCGGCAACTCCAACTGGCGCGGCCCGGTGTGGCTGCCGATCAATTTTCTGCTCATCGAAGCGCTGCGCAAATTGGATAAAGCGCTGGGAACGGATTTTCGCGTCACCTTGCAACCCGATCCGCGCCTGCCGCCGGCCGACTATCCGTTGCGCGTCCTCGCCGCCGACTTGGCCGGGCGCGTCACCTCCTTGTTTACGCCGGATGCGCAAGGACGGCGGCCCATCCACGGCGATCAGGCTTTATTTCAGAACGATCCGCATTGGCAAAACCACCTGCTGTTTCACGAATATTTTCACGGCGACAGCGGCCTGGGCCTGGGCGCCAGCCACCAAACCGGCTGGACCGCGCTGGTCGCCTGCCTGATCGACGAATGGCGGCGCGAGAATTAAGTTAGATCGCCCGCGAGGCACGGATCCTCGCGGACGACCAAAGGGAAGCGCTACGCTGCCCCCCTTTGGAAACCCCATTGCTTTGCCCCCGCGGCAAGCCGCGGGGTATTTCGAATTAATAGATGCATAAATGCAAAGACACAAAGGACGCCAAGAATGTCTTGCATGAAAAACCAGGCCCATCCGGCGATTTGCAGATTTAATGGGATCAATCAGCGCCTCCTAAACCGCCATTCAAGTTCATGCCTCTTCCACTCGATAGATACCCTGTACGCGCCCTTCGAGCATTCACCCGCCGGGCGCGGCCGGGGGATACATGGGACACACCAGTCAGTCATCACCAACCACGCGCGCCGCACTCGTTGCGGCATTGCTGTTGGGCTGGGCGCCGTTCGCCGCCGCCCAATTCAAATTCGAATGGACCGCCCAGGGTGACGCGGTGGGCGGCGACACCGTCTTCGCCGACTGTAACCGGGGCGGCGCCGATATCCATTGCGCCATCGGCGCCCAAACCGATAGCGACACCACGCCTTTTCTGCAGGAACGGCTGCGCGGCGACGGCGGCGAAATGTATTACCACACCGTCATCGGCGATCCCGCCGGCGGCTTCGCCATGGAAGTTTACGCGCAAGCCAGCGGCGCGCAATGGCAGGGTGGTCCAGGCACGGCCAGCCAGGGCGGCATCGCCAACGGCGGCCAGCCCCTCGCCGACGATATTCAGCTGACCGGCAACGGCAGCGCCAATCCCACCACCGTGCTGGTGCGCATGGTGATCCGCGACGGCGAGTTCACTCAGGAATTTTTGAAAGACGATTTGCTTACCAAGCCGCGCATCACCCAACGCTTGGAGACCGACACGATGAGCGCATCGTTTGCAGTGGACATGCGCCACCTCGGTTATCAAGATGGCGACGGCAACGCACCGATTCACAACACCCTCTCGTTACACGGCGCCGACAGTCCCGCCGGCGGCGATTTCGACATGGCGCGGGACGCGCAATTCGCCGAGGTCACCGCCGGCAAATACTTTTGGATCGGCGGCGACGGGCCGGGCGATAGCGGCGGAGAATGGCGATACGCGACGGGCGAGGTCGTCGATCCAGAACAAATTGAATGGGCCGCTTTCCGCGACCCCGCGCAAAATCCGCATACTCCCCCTCTCCCGCGGGCAGGAGAGGGTTGGGGTGAGGATACCGAGATGGGCACTTCAAACATATTCGTACCGCGGCAATAAGGTCCGCCGAACTCGCATTGCCGATCCGCGCGCCAAGAACCGATCACCCGCCATTCTCGTCACTTCGCGGACCGCTCCCAAAATTTATTTTCTTATGCGATATCCAATAGCCTGCCGATACCCACTCATTGCCGGCTAAGGTACGGCATTACACCGCGTTGAACGGAAGAAGAACGCTGACGGACCAAACCGATCCGGCCGATTTATTTACAAAGGCTGTTCATTGACGCCGCCAGTGGTCGTCACCCGCACCAAAGAACCGTCGACGTTGGCGTTGGCGATGAAGATATCGGTGCCTGGCGGATTAGCGGTGGTGGTACCCAAACCCATCACCGCATCGCCGATGCCGCTGAAGAGAATGTCGGTGATGTTGGCGGGGATGGTACCCAACACCGCGCTGCGGACATGGGTGGCCGCGTCGTAGGCCGAGATCGTGCCGTTGGCGAAGAATGAACTGGTATTCGTGTAACCTTCCATCAAGAAAATTTTATTGGGCCGGGTCATTTCGGCGGCGTCGACGGTGGAAGGTAGCGACTGGCCCCACCACAGAGCCGCGTCATATTGCGCGAGGGTGACGCCGTTCTCGCGCAGGACATACGATGTCAAACTGGTGGTTGATCCGATGGTGTAATAAATCAGATCGGCCGCGGTCATTACCCGCACGCCTTCAATGCCGGAAAATATCGGCTGCGCACTACCGCCGGTTTTGGCGAGCCGGTTCAGGGTATTCACCGCCGTCGTGGCATCGCGCCAAGAATAAATTAGATAAGCATCGGTCAACGCCAAGGTGAGGCCCGCGCTGCTGACATTGTTTTCGGCCACCACCAAACCGGCCGCGGCGCCGCCGCTGAGGGCCAATTTATAAATGCTGCCGCCGTCGGCGAAATAAAGGGAAGTGCCGTCACTCTGAAAAGCGCCCGCCGCCGCGCTGGAAAAATGGTGCAGCGAAGACGACAAGGCGCCCAGGGCGTCGTCATACATGTACAAATCATTATCCACTCGGATGATGACCCGCTGGTTGGTGATGGCGACCAAAAACAACACTTGGCTGTTGTATGGCGTCAATAACAGCGGCGAGGCGAAGTCGGCATCGTACTTGTAAAGCGCGCCGCCGCTGACGCCCAACCAGCCGGTCACCGCGCCGGTCACGTCGCTGCCGAGATCGATCACCGGTTTCACGGCGGTGAACGGCGTGGCGGTTTCGCTCATGTTGAGGCGGATCATCTTCCAGAGATTGTCGCCGGCCGTCGCGCACTGATTATCCACGCCGCCCAACTCGTAGACATAAGCCGTGTGGGCGTGATCGGCGAGATCGTCGCTGACATAGGTGCTGCAAACGACATTAGCCGCCGTCTCGTTCGACACTTGCAGCGGACTGGGCGTCGCCGCCGTTAGCGCGTTGACTTGCCAGAGCTTGCCGCCCCGCCCATAAATCACGCTGCGGACATACAAGCCCGAGACCCGGGTCGGCGTATCCTGCCGGCCGGCCAGCGCGGTACGCGCGCCCGTCACCGACCCGGTTTCCAAACTGATGGGGGTAGCGGGATTGCTGGGATCAACGGCGGTCAGACCACCACCGAAAAACAGATAGGTCGGCTCGGGCGCGGCATCGCCGCCGCTATTATCGTTCCCCCCGCCCGCCCCGCCACCGCCGGACGCCGGCGCGCCTTTGCCGCCACTGCACCCGGCCAAAAGCAAGGCGATCACCAATAGCGCCCCTAGCCATGATGGCCCTTCGTCCTGTGTACGGCATCCCGGAAAATGCGAGGCCCGCGGCCGCGGCTCGAGCAAATTTATTTTAGCAACCATAGTCGGCGCCTTTTATACGCATGGGCATCCAGCACATCGTTCATACCCGGCCGGATTCGAACACGGCGCGGGACCAGTCCCGGTCTCCGCTCTGGATGGAAAAATCCGTGGTCGCCGGAACATTACGCGACGCGTATACAACCCATGCGTCGCCCTACTTAGATCGGCATTTATCCGGCGTTCTAAAAGAACGCCTCCATCGGGCAAGCTACCGAATTATGAAGTTGCGGAAGCTGTGTCTGTTATGCGGAGGTTTCCGCGGCCCGGTGCGGGTGAAGTGAAAGGGCCTGCCGCCGTCTTGAATGGCGTGTAGCCATTGAAGCTGAAGAAAGGGAAAATCGCCTGTTTCGTTTTCGCGGCAGGAATGGGCGGGAGCGCCCGCCAAACGGGTTATATAACGAACCGCCCGGCGGCGGCCACCGTCACCACCAGCAGCCCCAGCATCAAATTAATGCCCACCAGTTGACGGATCTGCCCCAGGCGGCGGCCGCCCTCGGACCAATCCTGCGCGGCCACCGCCTGCCGCAAGCGCCGGTAAGGGGCGAAGTAGACATGGGCGAAGATCAGCATCATCGCCAAACCGGCACCTTGCATGAGATGGATATAAATCGGCGCGGCGGCCATTCCGCCGAAAAATGCGAACAACATGCCATACCCAGTGAACAGCAACGTGATTATGGCGAACCATACCCAGATGAAAAACTGCGAGAACACCCGCGCCCACAAGGCCAGCCGCTGCGGCGCATCCAATACATCGGCCGCCGCCGGCCGCAGCACCATGTACGCGAAAAACATTCCGCCCACCCACACCACCGCCGATAGGACGTGCAATATTAAGGCGGCTTCCATACGTCAAATCCTTTTATTAACCCGGCAACTATTAACCCGGTAGCGAAATACAGTCCTTCCTGGTGGGAGAGAACTGGAAGAAAGAAATCGAATCTGATTTTCATCGGCCGTCTCTCAGTGAGACGGCCTCGTGGAAAACGCATCTACCATAACGATCGAGTGGTTGTCGGTAAAAATAATCCACCCATGTTGCGCAGCCTACGCCCGCGCCGCCGGTCCGGCAAGTCCATGCCGAACTTGGCCGTGTTCATTATCAAACCGGTTTTTGCATACTTTAGAGTGCGGTCATAAAGTAACGACCGCGGCTCTACTTCAAATAATTTTCCCCGGCGCGCTGCCTATGTAAGCGATTTCGCGGTTTTAACCCACGAAATCGCGCGGCGCGGGATTTAGCTTTTTATTTCCGCCCAGCGTTTCGCCAGGCGCGGCGCCGACACCGGCACCGCGGTCTTGAGTTCCTGCGCGAACAAAGACACCCGCAGTTCTTCCAGCAGCCAGCGGAATTCATCCAGCCCGGGGTCGGCCGTGCCGAGCGCGCGCTGTTTGTCAGCCCGCGCGAGATAGGCCTCCCACAGCGGCGCCACCTGCGCCAGCAACGGCCCATCGCGGCCGGGTTGCTGTTCCAATTTGGTGAGGCGTGTCTCGATCGCCCGCAGATAACGGGGAAGATGACGCAATTGTTCATAGGGCGTCGCGGCGACGAAACCGGGATAAACGAGTTGACGCAGCTGACTCTGAATATCGTTGGCCGCTTTCAACCAGGCCGGTTTAACCGCAAGCTTGAGCCGTTTGGCCAAGGCGTGATAAACCGTCAAGGCCTCGCCCACCCACCCGCACACTTCATTGGTGATCGCGACGAGCTGCGCCGCGCCGGCATTCTTGCGCCGTTCAAATTCGGCCGCGCTGCGCGGCGGCGGCTCATCGCCCAGCGCGGCGCGGCGGGTGATCGCGGCGAGGATATCTTCCTTCAAGGACGCACAGGTGCCGACCCCCGCGTAATGCAGACACAGGGCCTGCAAGCCGGGCAGATTTTTTTCGAGATATTTATACCGGTCGCTCAATTGCGTTTTGAATAACCGGCATACGCCGGCGCGGGTTTCCTTGTCGGCTTTTTCCGCGGAATCCAGCAGGCGCAGCGCCAGCCCGTTTTTTTCATCGACCAGGGCCGGATAACCGATCAGCTGCATGCCGTGATGAGTGAATTCCAAACGCGCCGGCAAGTCGCCGAAATCCCAGGCGGTAATCTGCTCACGCTCGAAACCCGCCGTGGGCAGAGTGGCGAAACTCGCCGCGGCGCGTTCGCCTTGCGTTTGTTGCAGGAGCGTCAAATCACGGCCGCCGACGACGACGCGGCCGTCCACCGCCACCACTTTGAAATTCATCAGCAGATGCGGCGGCAGGCCGGCGAGTTGCCAGGCATCGGCCGGAATTTCGACGCCGGTCATCCGCGTCAATTGCCGCGTCAGCACTTCAAGCAGCGAACCCTGGCCCGGCACGATGGCCTGCAAACAGGCGTCGGCGAAATTGGGCGCGGGCACGAAATTGCGGCGCAAGGATTTGGGCAGCGACTTTATCAGCGCGATGATTTTATCGCGCAGCAAACCGGGCACCAGCCATTCGAAACGCGCCGCGGGCAATTGATTGAGCAAGGCCAACGGCACGCTGACCGTCACGCCGTCGGCGTCATGGCCGGGCTCGAAATGGTAATCCAGATTCAAACGCACGCCGTTGAAGAGCAGATGATCGGGAAACTGCGCCTCGGTGATCTCCGCGGCCTGGCGGCGCATCAAATACTCTTTACTGAGAAACAATAAACGCGGCTCGTGTTGCTCCGCCTCTTTGCGCCAGCGCTCGAAGCCGCGGCCGTCGCTCAGGCCGGCGGGCAGCCGTTCCTCGTAAAAGGCATACAGCACTTCCGGATCCACCAGGATGTCGTGGCGGCGCACCTTGTGTTCGAGTCCTTCCACGTCATGGATCAACGCCTGGTTGTGCACGAAGAACGGCGCGCGGGTTTCGTATTCGCCTTCCACCAGGGCGTGGCGGATGAAGAGCTCACGCGCCTCGGCGGGATTGATGGGGCCGTATTGCACCTTGCGGCCGGTGACGATGGGCAGCCCGTACAAGGTCACCCGCTCCACCGCCATCACCGCCGCCGGTTTTTTCTCCCAGCGCGGTTCGGAGTAATGGCGTTTGACCAGATGCGCCGCGAGTGTTTCCAGCCACTCGGGTTCGATGCGCGCCACGCTGCGCGCGTAGAGGCGCGCCGTTTCCGCCAGCTCGCCCGCCACCAGCCACTTGGGCGGTTTTTTAAATAGGGCCGAGCCGGGAAAGATATGAAACTTGATGCCGCGCGCGCCGAGATATTCCTGGGTCTCGCCCTTCATGCCGATCTGGCCCAGCAGCCCGCACGACAAGGCGCGATGGATGGCCTGATAATCCGCGGCCTCTTGATTGAGCCGCACGCCCAGTTGTTTGACGGCGCCGGTGAGTTGGGCGTGAATGTCGTGCCAATCGCGCAGCCGCACGTAGGACAGAAAATTATCCTGGCAATATTTGCGCAACTGACTCTTGCTCAAGTGCCGCGCCTGCTCGTGATAATCCGCCCACAATTTGAGATAGGCCATGAAATCCGAATGCGGGTCGACGTAACGTGCGTGTTTTTCGTCGGCGGCCTGTTGTTTGTCGATGGGCCGTTCGCGCGGATCGGCCACCGCCAGCGCGGCGACGATCACCAGCATTTCGCTGAGGCAGTGGAACTCCCGCGCGGCGAGCAGCATGCGGCCGAGACGCGGATCGACCGGCAGACCGGCCAGTTCGCGGCCGATCTTGGTGAGCGCGCGCCGCTCATCCACCGCGCCCAGTTCCAGCAGGGTTTGATAGGCGGCGTTGACCTGGCGGCCGTCGGGCGGTTCGATGAACGGGAAGCCCGCCACGTCGCCGAAACCCAAGGCGGTCATTTGCAGGATCACCGCGGCGAGATGAGTGCGCAGGATTTCCGGATCGGTGAACAACG
Organism: Gammaproteobacteria bacterium; assembly: GCA_919903055.1. Lineage (GTDB taxonomy): Bacteria > Pseudomonadota > Gammaproteobacteria > DRLM01 > DRLM01 > CAKKSB01. Next base: position 11,210 of record CAKKSB010000137.1, read on the forward strand.
GACGCCGATTGAAATCGTCTTCGGCATAAAGCCGGATGCACACGCCGGCGCTGACCCGCCCGCAGCGTCCCGCGCGCTGGTTGGCCGAGGCCTGCGACACCGGCTCGATGGGCAAACGTTGAACTTTGGCGCGATGGCTGTAGCGGCTGATGCGCACCAGGCCGGGATCGATGACGTATTTGATGCCGGGCACGGTGAGCGAAGTCTCGGCCACATTGGTGGCGAGCACGATGCGCCGGCCGCCGTGCGCTTGAAAAACCTTGTTCTGATCGGCGGCGGACAAGCGCGCGTACAAAGGAATGATCTCGGTATGCGGCGGATGATGTTTGCGCAGCGCCTCCGCCGTCTCGCGAATCTCGCGCTCGCCGCTGAGAAAAATCAGCACATCGCCGGCGCCGTGGCGCGCCAATTCGTCCACCGCCTCCAGTATCGCCTGTTGCATATCGCGGTCGCGGCCGTCCTCGTCTTCGCTCAACAGGGGCCGGTAACGCAGTTCCACCGGATGGGTGCGGCCCGAGACTTCGATGATGGGTGCGTCGTTGAAATGTTTGGAGAAGCGTTGCGGGTCGATGGTCGCCGAGGTGATGATCACTTTCAGATCGGGCCGCTTGGGCAGCAGCTGTTTGAGATAACCCAGCAGAAAATCGATATTGAGACTGCGCTCGTGGGCCTCGTCGATGATCAGCGTGTCGTAGCGATCGAGGAAACGGTCGCCTTGAATTTCGGCGAGCAGTATCCCGTCGGTCATCACCTTGATATAGGCGTCTTCGCCGACCTGATCGCTGAAGCGCACTTGATAACCCGCCACTTGTCCCAGTGGCGTATGCAATTCCTCGGCGATGCGCGCCGCCAGACTGCGCGCCGCGATGCGCCGCGGCTGGGTGTGGCCGATCAGGCCCGCGACACCGCGGCCCAGCGCCAGACAAATCTTCGGCAACTGGGTGGTCTTGCCCGAACCGGTCTCGCCGCAGACGATCACCACTTGATGGGCGGCGATCGTCCGCGCGATCTCATCACGCATTTGCGAGACCGGCAGTTCCTCGGGAAAGGTCGGCACCGGCAAAGCGGCCAAACGCCGCGCGCGCCGTTCGCATGACGCGGTGATTTCCGCCGCCAGATTTTGCCAGGCGGTTTCCTGCGCAGCGGCGTCATCCTGCCGGCGAAGCGCGGCCAGCTGCCGCGCCAGGCGGTGCTGATCGCGGCGCAAGCAGAGGGAAATTTCGGCGTTGAGGGCTTGAAAACGCTGTCGTGGATCCAAGGCTGTCGTTACTCGTTGAACGGCCGGCGATCAGCCCGACCATGCGGCTGCCCATAACGGGCAGTCGGTATTTTACAGGCGATCGAGGCGAAAAAAGCTGCCTGGCCGGTCGTGCGAGAAAAATACTTGCCGGTGTCGTTCGACAAACAGGCCCGCCGCATGCGTCAACAACGCATCGGCCGAGATCATTAAACTAAAAGAACGCCTCGTGCGGCAAGGTTGCCTATGGCGCGCACCGCATGAGCAGGAATGTTTGTCCACTTATCTAACCCGGGAACCGATAAGATGAATCGACAACTCCTGCCTCCTTGCAAGGTGAAAAATTGAGTTGGGCGTAGAAGGACTGGTACTCCGCCGCTTTCAATCCCCACCCTCGCCCTCCCCTTTTAGGAGGAGAGAATTGGAGGCGCGGTTACATGTCACTAGCACTTCACTTTTTAAGCAAACATGTGAATAAATCCCTTGTCCGTTTTCACTTTCCGGAATCCGCCAAGGCACGTTGCAAATCTTCAAGATGCGGTCGGTAATATTGCCAACGGCCGATGGTGTGTACCGCATCGGCTAGCGGGCCCGTGACAGCGTTATCATGTAACGCTGCCAGACAGCGCGCGTCCCACGTGAGGCCGCAGAATTTCAGCAGCTCGCGCGCCACTCGTTCAGGATGCCGCATCAGGTCTTCGTAATGCACTTCGAGCAAAGGCACGCCCAGGGCTTGTTTCCAGTGCGTCATCAAACGCCGGTAGTGGCGGTAATAAAATCCCAGGTCCGCCAAATCGCGGGCGTACTCGCGGCCGGCACCGCCGTCTTCAAAGTAGCAGGATAAACAGGTGTCGCGGGGGTCGCGCACGCAGTGGATGACGCGGGCCATCGGCAATAGCAACGGCAGCAAGCCGAGGTGCAGAAAATTGTCCGGCGCGCCGTCGATCACCCGCGACGCCGCGGGCGCGATGCGCGCCAGTTCATCGAGATAAGGCTGCGCGAGTTCATCGCACTGTTCACGTTTGAGCCCGGTGATGCCCGCGCCGCCGGGAATAGTGGCGCAGCTCATTTCGCACGCCAGCGCCAAGTCGGCCAGGAGGGTCGATGCCCCGCCGTCGGCCACGGCGGGGTGCGCGGTCAAGAGTTGCGCGACCCGCGCGGCGCCGGCCCACGGCAGGCCCACCACCAACAGCGGCCGCTCGCTGCAATTGCCGGCGCGCGGCGCGCGGGCGATGGCCTCGCCGCTGAAAGTCCGCATTATGTCGTCGATGCGTCGCGCCCAAGCGGCGCGATCGAAATTCCCGGGCCGGCATTGATAGCCCTGCCGAAGCTGGACATAGGCCTGATCGTATTCACCGGCTTCATCGTAAAACGCGGCGAGCCGAAAATGGATCGCCATGCGCCGCGCGGCCGCCCGCGCGGGATAGAGCGTGAGGGCGTGTTGATAATATTGCAGCGCGGCGGGTATGTCGCCGCGCTGCTCACAGATCCGTCCGCAGGACTCATGACTGTCGGCCGAATCCGGTTTGATGGCGACGGCTCGCTGATAACAGGCCTCGGCCGCGGTGAACTTGTTCTGCAATTCGAGGACGTGACCGAGATTGAGCTGGGCTTGGGCGAATTCGGGAAATAGGCGCAGGGTGTGGCGCAAGGCCGTTTCCGCGGCACCAAGATCACCCAAGCGGCCGGACACGGTGCCGAACATGAACCAAGCCTCGGCATCCTGCGGGTCTTGTTCGCAGATTTTTTGGTAGAGGACTAAAGCATCCGGCAAACGATTGGACCGCACGCAAGCCAGGGCGTGCTTTTTTTTAGCTCGGATCAGGACCTGCTGTTTGCTCATGAGTGGTGATCCGCGCGGTCTCGGCTTTGCTTGCGCATTGTAATGCCACGCCGAGACTTTACGGCCGGCGCCGCGCTTTACTTTACTCGCGGAGGATAACGCCGCGCGGATGCGGTCATTCGCGAACGAAATCCAGCGGCCTTGCCGCACGCCGTCGTCACGTATCGCGGTCCGCCGGTTTAGCGGATATCCGCGCGTCGCTGGACCGTTCCTGTATTTTCGCCTGCTGCCACAAGGCCTCCATTTCCGCCAGATTCGATTGCGCGGGGTCTTTGCCGCGTTCCGCCAAAGCCGCTTCGATGTAGCGGAAGCGCCGCTCGAAACGCCGGTTGGCCTCGCGCAGCGTGGCCATGAGGTCGAGCAAGGGGTCAAGGGAAGCCATCGCTTATTTTCCGTGCCGCGGATGAATTTCCGAACGTTAGCATATTTTTTTTGCGCGCCGCCCGTATAATCGCGCCATCATCCACGCTGGGAGAGGACGCCCTTTTGGAAAACTTCATTCAGACCCTCACCGACCTCACCGGCCGACTCTCCGGTCTGCTTTGGCAAAATCCCTTCACTCTGATCGCGCTGCTCGGCACCGGGGTCTATCTCACGATACGGATGGGGCTGATTCAAATCCGCGGCTTCCGCCACGCCACCCATCTGGTCGCCGGCCGTTACAGCAGCCATAAAGACGTGGGCGAGGTCTCGCACTTTCAAGCCCTCTCCACCGCGCTGTCCGCCACGGTGGGCACCGGCAACATCGCCGGGGTGGCCACCGCCATCACCCTCGGCGGACCCGGCGCCTTGTTCTGGATGTGGGTGACCGCCTTCATCGGCATGGCCACCAAGTTCACCGAATGCACCCTCGCCCTCAAATTCCGCGAAGTCGCCCCCGACGGCAGCGTGGCGGGCGGACCGATGTACACTCTTCTGCACGGTCTCAACATGCCCAAGCTGGCGACGCTGTTCGCCAGCTTCGCCCTCATCGCCTCCTTCGGCATCGGCAATATGGTGCAGGCCAACTCGGTGGTGGACGGCCTGGGCTTCATTTTTCCCGAAATCAAAAAAGACGGCTGGCTGCTGGGCGTGGTGATGGCGATCCTGGTCGGCCTGGTGATCGTCGGCGGGGTGAAACGCATCGCCAAATTCGCCAGCGCGCTGGTGCCGTTCATGGCGATCTTCTACGTCGCCGGCGCCCTGCTGGTGCTGGTCAATTACATCGCCGACATTCCCGCCGCCCTGTTCACCATCGTCAACCACGCCCTCAATCCGTGGGCGGTGGGCGGCGCGGCGGTGGGCGAGGCCATCCGCTGGGGCGTGGCGCGCGGCCTGTTCTCCAACGAGGCCGGCCTCGGTTCATCACCGATGGCCCATGCCGCGGCGCGCACCAACGAGCCGGTGCGCGAAGGCCTGGTATCGATGCTGGAGCCGTTCATCGACACCATCGTGATCTGCACCATGACCGGCCTGGTGATCGTGGTCACCGGCGCCTACCTCACCCGTCCCGAGGACGTGGTGGGCGGCGCGCTCACCGCTTATGCCTTCAGCCAGGTACTGGGCCAGGGCGGGGCGTGGGTGGTGGGCATCGGACTCTGCCTGTTCGCCTTCTCGACGATTATTTCCTGGTCGTATTACGGCGACCGCGCCGCCAAGTTTTTATTCGGCGAACGGGCGGTCCAACCCTATCGCCTGGTGTATACCGTGATGGTGGTGGTCGGCGCCGCGGTACCCCTGCCGCTGGTGTGGAACCTGGCGGATATCACCAATATCCTCATGGCCCTGCCCAATCTGC
>CAKKSB010000138.1 GCA_919903055.1 Gammaproteobacteria bacterium
GCGGCTAAAGTCCGGCTGTCTCACGCTTGCTGGACCGCGGGCTCCGCGCCCTCGCGTCGCTCTCCTTGGCGCGTCGGTTGCAGACGCCATGGCCGTGTAACTTGCGTACCCGTAGCGGACCTGGACCCCCGCCACGGAGCGTGGGAGAATTCACAGGCCGCGGCGGACCGGCGCGCCGTACGCGAGTACCCTACCTAATCCATAGCCCTACTGGCTGGACCGAAAGTATATTCCATGAATAAAATTTTTCTCGGTCTTTTGACATTAGCCGGCCTCTTGTCACCGTGCGAGGTATTCGCCGCCGCGAGCGGCGGCGCGGCCGTCGATCTTACCCACAGCGCCTTCGGCATCGCCGCGCTAGTGGTCTTCGTCACGGCCTACGCGCTGGTCATCGCCGAGGAATTTCTGCATCTGCGCAAATCCAAACCGGTGGTCGTGGCGGCCGGGGTGATTTGGGCGCTGGTCGGCATCGCGTACGTCATGCAAGGCGACACTGGTTATGCCGCCGATCAGCTGCGCCACAATCTGCTGGAATACGGCGAACTGCTGCTGTTCCTGCTGGTGGCGATGACCTTCATCAACACTCTTCAAGAACGCGACCTCTTCAATGCCCTGCGCGGCTGGCTGATTTCGGCGGGCTTTTCGCTGCGCGGCATTTTTTGGCTCACCGGCCTGCTGGCCTTTTTCATCTCGCCCATCGCCGACAACCTCACCACCGCGCTGATCATGGCGGCGGTGGTGATGGCGGTGGCCGCGGGCAATCCGGCCTTCATTACCGTGGCCTGCATCAACATCGTGGTCGCCGCCAACGCCGGCGGCGCCTTCAGTCCTTTCGGCGACATCACCACGCTCATGGTCTGGCAAAAAGGCGTCGTGCATTTCTGGGATTTCTTCCACTTGTTCATTCCCGCCGCGATAAATTGGCTGGTGCCGGCGGCGATCATGTCTTGCGCGGTAGCAAAGGGCAAACCCACCGCCGTCCAGGAACGCGTTCCGGTCAAGCCAGGCGGCTATCTCATTCTCGCGCTGTTCCTGTTCACCATCGCGATGGCGGTATCCTTCCACAATTTTCTGCACTTCCCGCCGGTGATAGGCATGATGACCGGCCTCGGTCTGCTCAGTCTCTACGGCTATCGACTGCGCCAATGTGAATTACATGATTCGTCCAGCGCCGGTCGTCAACAACTGGAACTCGACGAACCCCTCCGGCGATACTACAAACCGCGTCACCGCCCTTTCGATATTTTCATCAGCATGAAACGCGCCGAATGGGACACGCTGATGTTTTTCTACGGCGTGATTCTCTGCGTGGGCGGTCTCGGCACCATCGGTTATCTCGCGCTGGTCTCCGAACAGCTGTACGTCGGGCTCGGGCCTACCTGGGCGAATATCCTGGTAGGTCTGCTTTCCGCCGTGGTCGACAATATCCCGGTGATGTACGCGGTGCTGACCATGAATCCGGACATGCCGCTTTCCCAATGGCTGCTGGTCACACTGACCGCCGGAGTCGGCGGTTCGTTACTGTCGATCGGCTCCGCGGCGGGCGTGGCGCTGATGGGGCAAGCGCGCGGCGTCTACACTTTTTTCAGTCATCTCAAATGGACCTGGGCGGTAGCGCTGGGTTACGCGGCCAGCATCTGGGTACATCTGCTATTGAACGGCCATTTGCAACATGCCGGCGCCGCCGGTTAAACGCCGGCGCGGACACAATTTACATGGTGATGGAAGTAGCGTGCGCCGCGCGGGCGAAACCACGTTGAGTCGTGCGCAGTGCACGCTACGATTTAGCATTTGGGACGGTATGCAGATCGCACGCAGTCGCATAAAAATCATGCAATGCCTGCGCGCTGCGTTTGATGAACCGGCTCCAAAATAACGGGCTTAAATGCCGTTGCGCAGCATCAGCTCCGCCGGATGAGGATTGAGATAAACCTGTTTGGCGATGTACTCATCGGGAAAACGCCTGAAATAATGTTTCAACAGCGTGATGGGCACGATCAAGGGCACATGGCCCACACGATAGGCTTCGATCAGTTCCAGCAATTCCGCTTTATCGCCGCGATCCAAGCGGGTTTTCAAATAACCCATGACGTGCATTAAGACATCGGTGTGACGCTTGCGGCTAGCGGGCCGCCGCAGAGCGGCCATGAACTCGCCGCCATAATGTTCGCATAACGCCGCCGGCCGCTGCGATTTGGCTTCCGCCACCAGACGCCCCAGCGCCCGGTAATACTCGGTGCCGTGCGCCATCAAACTCAATTTGTGCGCGGTGTGGAATGCCACCAGTTTGCCGACGCTGAAACCATCGGCCAACAGCGCGTGCCAGCGCCGGTAGGCGAAGACCCGCGCGATGAAATTTTCGCGCAACACCGGATCACCCAAGCGTCCCTCTTCTTCGGCCGGCAACAGCGGCCGGCGCTGGACGATCTCTCGCGCATAGAGGCCGATTCCCTGCATGCTGGGCGCCCCGCCGCCGTAGACTTTCACTCGCCGCAGCCCGCAGCTCGGTGACTTGCCTTTGAAGATATAGCCGCTGATGCCGTCCAGCTCCAGCGCCATACGCCGGCCATAAGCGGTCAAGGCCGCCGTCACGTCCAACGCCGGATCTTGTACGCCGACCGCGCGCGGTGCTTGAACATCACCGGTCAAACGGATCGGCGGCCGCGGCACCCCCATGCCGATGGCCACTTCGGGACACACCGCGATGAAATCGAAGACCGCGCCGAGCGTATCGGTGATAAAGGCATCGTGTTTGTGATTACCGTCGTAACGGACCTGCTGGCCCAGCAGGCAACTGCTGATGCCGATACGGATTCTATCGGACGGACACGGCGCGGCGGGTATGTCGTGCATCATGATTGACCTGGCATTGAATCTGAAAAAAGCGGTTGACCATGGAGACCACGGAGTTCACGCAAGAAATCAACCGCTCTGCTTCCTGGGCGACGTCATCAACAGGTGAACGCGCTTCATGCCGCAACATTTTGATTCTCCGTGTCCTCCGTGGTTGGCATCCGCGGTTTTAGGTTGCATCATCCCTCGCAAACTTTCATGGCGGCGGTTTGCCCCGCGCCGTGGCATTATGACACCCGTTGCTTCCCGACTAAAAGGCAGCCGTATGTTCCGCTTCTTCCGTTGCACTTACCGGATCACAGGTACCGCCGCCGCGGCCTTGGCCGCGTTGTGCATCGGTTACCTCGCCGCCGCCGATCAGCGTATCGATCTTTTCAACGGCGCGAACCTGTCCGATTGGCAACCCAAGGAATTCACGGGGCAAACCCAGTACAGCCTGGTGAGCGCCGACGGCCGTCCCGCCCTGCTGGCCCGCAGCCGCGCCAGCGCCTCCGGCCTGTACCGCGAGATCGACATCGATCTCACTCAAACGCCTTATCTGCATTGGAGCTGGCGGATCGACAACATTCTCGGCGGTCACGACGAAACCGCCAAAAGCGGCGACGATTATCCGGCGCGGGTTTACGTGGTGGTGTCGGGCGGGGTATTTTTCTGGCGGACCCGCGCGGTGAATTACGTATGGTCCAGCAATCGGCCGGTCGGCAGCACCTGGCCCAACGCCTACACCGGCAACGCCAAAATGATCGCGGTGCGCAGCGGCGGCGGCGAACTCGGTCTATGGCGGGAAGAACGCCGCAATGTCCGCGATGATCTGCGGCGGCTGTTCGGCGAGGACATCACCCGCATCAACGCCGTGGCGGTGATGACCGATAGCGACGATACCGGCGGCGCGGCCACCGCCTATTACGGCGATTTGTATTTTTCCGCGCGATAAACCGCGTCGACTGTTAAAGAGCGCGCTGGGCCGGGCCGACAAAAGAAACTGGGCGGGATTCACCCGCCGGGTCTTGGGTAGACTAAACTTGGGAAAAGGTCTGTGCCGGAGGAGTGCCTATGAAAACCGCAAGTCAAATTAGATCGCCCGAGAGGCATAGATACTCGCGGGCGACCAAAGGGGGGCGCTGCGCTACTCCCCTTTGGAAACCCGATCGCCAAGATCCCCGCGGCAAGCCACGGGGTACTTCGAATAAATTAATGGTTATCGTCACGCTTCTCACCGCCCTGACGGCCCCGCCGCTGACGGCCGAGGAAACCGCGATCCAATCCGACACCCGCGCCAGCACGCTCAGCACCATTCCCGAACACGACGAGCCGAGCCGGCATAAAAACGTCAATGAGTTCACCTGCAACAGCGATCTGGCTTATCACTTCGACAAAGAATGCGCCGCCTTCGACGCGGTGCAAAGCGAGGCCGGCAAGGCCTTGTGCTGCCACAGCGTGAGCGTCAGCGGCTAAGCACCTGTTCATGATCTCGCTGAAGGGCGCCTCGCGGCGTTAACATCGTTCGAAAAATGCTCACCTACTTTAGGTATGCTGCGCTTTTTCAGTCGATGTCGCCTTGTGCTGGAAACCCTTCGCTTCGCTCTTCCCTTGATCGAGATCATGAAAAAGTTCTTAGAGCCTATTTCCACAGGCTCTCAAAGAGCTGACCGCATCCGCGGGCTTTTACTCAGCGTATCTGAGATTGGGTGGTGCTCAGCACTTGATGCCCGCGCGCCAGGAAGCGGTTGATTTCGACCATCGGCAAGGCCTTGCTGATCAGGAAACCTTGAATGGCGCCGCAACCCAGCTCGCGCAGAAAATTTAATTGCTGGGTCGTCTCGACGCCTTCCGCCACTACTTCCACTTGCAGGCTGCCGGCCATGGCGATGATCGCCGTGACGATCGCCGCGTCGTCTTGATCGGTGATCAAGTCGCGGATAAAAGCCCGGTCGATCTTAAGAGTCTTGATGGGGAAACGTTTCAGGTAACTCAGCGACGAATAACCGGTGCCGAAGTCGTCGATCGCCAAACGCACGCCGATCCGGTCCAGCGCGATCAAATTATCGGCGGAGATTTTATCGCCTTGCATCAAAACACTTTCGGTGATTTCCATTTCCAGCATGTCGGGCTTGAGGCCGGTCATCTCCAAAATTTTCAGTACTTGATGACTCAACCGCGGATCCCGGAACTGGCGGCCCGACAAATTCACCGACACTCGCAGCGGCTGATGTTGCTGCCAGCCCACCGCCCATTCGCAGGCCTGCCGCAACACCCATTCGCCCACCGGCACGATCAAGCCGGTTTCCTCCAGCAGCGGAATGAATTCCAGCGGCGTCACCAAACCGAGATCGGGATGCTGCCAGCGGATCAACGCCTCCGCGCCCATCACCATGCCCGACGCCAAATCGATTTGCGGCTGAAAATAAACGCGGAATTCCTCACGCTCCAGCGCACGGCGCAAACTGGTTTCCAAGGTCAGGCGCTCGAAGGCTTTCGAGCTCATGTCGGCGGAGTAATACTGATAATTATTGCCGCCCTGATCCTTGGCGCGATACATCGCGACATCGGCGTTTTTCAGCAGCACATGGGCGTCGTCACCGTCTTCCGGATAGACGCTGACCCCGATGCTGGGCGCGATATACAACTCATGCCCGCCGATCTGGAAGGCGGGGGCGAAAGCGGCCAAGATCCGGCGCGCCAGCGCCGCCACGCTATCGAGCGAGGGAACGTCTTCCAGAAGCACACCGAATTCGTCGCCGCCCAAGCGCGCCACGGTGTCGCCCACGCCGACGCAGGACGGCAGCAAACCGGCGATTTTCTGCAGCAGACTGTCTCCCACCTGATGGCCGAGGGTATCGTTGATCACTTTGAAGCGGTCGAGATCAAGATACATGATGGCCAGCCGATGCTCCGGACCGCGCCGCCCTTTCAGGGCGTGGCTGATGCGTTCGAGGAACAATAGTCGGTTCGGCAGATTGGTAAGCAAATCGTTGTAGGCGAGATAATGCAGACGCTCCTGGGTCTGCATACGGTCGGTGATGTCCTTGCCGGTGGCGATATAGTGAGTGATGTGATTGGCCCGGTCCTTCAAAGGCGTGATGGTTTTTTCTTCGTAATAAATCACCCCGCTCTTGCGCCGGTTGACCAGCACGTCTTGAAATACCTCGCCGCGACTGATGGCGCTCCACAACTGGCCGTAGAATTCGGCGTCATGCTGGCCGGACTTCACCAGATTGGGTTTATTACCGATGGCCTCGCCGCGGGTATAACCGGTCATCACCTCGAAGGCGGGATTCACGTATTCGATGATACCGTTGCGGTCGGTGATCATCACCGCGTCGGCGGCCTGCTCGATCGCCCGCGACAATTTCACCGACTGCGCCTCCAATTGGGTGCGCTCCACTATTTCCTTCTCGAGGTTTTGATTGGTCAACGCCAGGCTGCGGGCCAAGGACTCCGCCCGTCGCGACTGCCGCGACAAGGCCAACAAATACGCTCCGAGTAAAATCGAAATCGACAAACCGGTGCCCGACACCACCCACGAGCGCCAGATCGGGTGGCTGGCCCAGAATTTCGGCGCCGGCGTCATGACTAATTCCCACGGTCGGTCGACGACCCCCAACGAAGTCCGCCAGACCAGCCCTTGGCTATTTTCAGCAACGCGGCCTGGCGCGAACGATGGCGTCGCCTCTTCACGCGAACGCGATGAATGAAAATAAATCCGCTGCGGATCACCCGGGGTTTTTTCGTAATAGATGCCTAAATCCAGGCCTAAAACCGCGCTTTCCTTCAAGGCTTCGTGGATGAAATCGCCGACACGAAATAACTGCAGCACGAATCCTTGCAGGGCGGCGCGGCGCTGAGCCAGGGTATTCAAGGCCATGCCTTTTTGATACACCGCCCGCCCCAGCAAAATGCCGTATTCCAGGCCTTGTTCGGTAGCCACATGAATGGGCTCCGACCCCACCACCTCGCCGGTGTCGCGCGCCACCTCCAGCACCGCGCGGTAAGCCGGGTCGAGCATTAAATCAAAACCCAGCAAATCGGTGTTCGACGCCAAGGGCTCCAGGTAAAAACTCGGAAAATATTCCGGCCGTTCTCCTAAGGTGGAACTGCCGAATTCACGGACATGAAAGTCTCGCAAACCCTCCCGCACCGCCTGCCGCTCCAAGCCATCACGCTGCGCCGCCGCGACTCGCGGCACCCATAGCAGGGCGTGTACATCATTATGTTGTTTTAATATGCCCGTCACGAAATCGTGGAATTCCTGACGATCGACTTCCTGCGAGGCATCGTATAAACCGGCCAAGGCGATCGACGAATCGGTGTGGCGGATCAGCTCACGGTGCACGGCGGCGGCATGGGTGGCGGAAAACAATTCGAAATCCGCGCGGATGATCGCCTCTTCCCAGTCCCGCACCAGAAAATACGCGGCGACCGACAAGATGACGCCCACGGTGACGATCAGCCACGGGAGATAGAAGCGACGGCGCTGATAATCAGCATCACGGTCGTGGTGAAACTTGTCTTGCTCCCTTACGGCCATGCCGCCCCTTCCAACAGACATGTGTGTCGTCCTAGGCGCACATTCTAGGCACCGACACGCGATTTTCACAATAAGAGTAGGTTTTCCCTGACTTCGACAGCGATTATTGTCGTGCCAGAAAAATATCGACCATAAGGTTCGGCTACTTTACTAAACGCGCAAACCGGGTACGCGCAACGGCGAAAGGGCGGCCTGCGACGCACGGCGATTGAACGGGAGTAGAGGGGTTAGGGACGATTAGATTAGGCGCGGCATGCAAGAACGCATGAACCCGCCAATCAGGGGGAAAAGAGAAAAAGCAGCGCGGAACAGTAAGAAATATGGGCCGTGTAAGATTCGAACTTACGACCAACGGATTAAAAGTCCGCTGCTCTACCGGCTGAGCTAACGGCCCGCAACAAAGCGCGGCATTGTACCCACATTAGCCGCTTCGGTTCAACGCCTAATAAGAATAATGCCTATTTCAATAGAAGCCGGCCGGGGTACTGGACGGCCGCTCCGCCGGTGCGGTGGCGTTGTTCGGTGGTGGCGCGACGGGCTGCGCCCAGTCATGAAGCGCGGTTATCATTCGCTCCGCACCGGTCCAGGCGTGGCCGTTATCGCGTAAGGCGTGGGATCGGCCACCCCCGCCGTGCGGAAACCCGTTTGCCGCAACCGGCAGGCGTCGCAACGTCCGCAAGCCCGGCCCGCCGGGTCGGCCTGGTAACAGGACACGGTCAAGCCGTAATCGACTCCCAGCCGCACGCCTTCGGTGATGATCTCGGCCTTGCTCATGCGGATCAGCGGCACCCGCACCGCGCAACCGGCCCCCTCCACCCCCGCCTTGGTGGCGAGTTGCGCCAGTCGTTCGAAGGCGGCGATGAAGGCCGGCCGGCAATCGGGATAACCCGAATAATCCACCGCGTTGACGCCGATGTAAATGTCCCGCGCGCCCAGCACTTCG
>CAKKSB010000139.1 GCA_919903055.1 Gammaproteobacteria bacterium
TAACGTTCGAGCAGGGTGATTTGAATGTGGTTGAGCGGATCGAGATAGGGATTGCGCCGCGACAACGAAAATCCCAGCGCCGGATTCTCTTCCATCAAACGCTGCGCGCCCACCACGTTGAGCACCTGGGTGATTGTGCGCTGATATTCTTCGTTGATCTCTCCGAATACTTGCGCGGCCATGGTTTGGTCCGGCACTAAATGGGCGTATTGCTGGGCAATAGTCATATTGGCCTTGAACAAGGCCATCTGCGTGTTGCTGAGCATGGAGCGGAAGAACGGCCACTCTCGATACATGCGCTGCAATTTCGCCAGGCGGTCGGGTTCATGTGCGCGCCAATTCTCCAAGGCGGTGCCGATGCCGTACCAGGCCGGCAAGGTGTGGCGCGATTGCGCCCAGCCGAACACCCAGGGAATGGCGCGAATCGAGGATTTCGAGCGGCTGCTCTTGTTGCGGTGGCTGGGACGCGAGCCGATGTTGAGCAGGCCGATCTCGCTCACCGGAGTGGCTTCGTAAAAATAATCCAGGAGACCGGGAGTACGGTCGGTGAGATTGCGGTAGGTGTCTTCGCCGCTGGCCGCCAGTTCATCCATGATGGCCAGATAATCATTGCGGTCGGCGCGCGCTTCGCCTATCAGGTTGCGGCTGGCCTGCATCAAGCCGGTGATACCCATGGTGAGCTCGTACATGGCGGTTTCGCTATTGCTGTATTTGTACGACAGCACTTCGCCTTGTTCGGTAAATTTTATTTGACCGTGCACCGTGCCTTGCGGTTGCGACAAAATCGCTTCGTGAGTGGGACCGCCGCCGCGGCCCACCGTGCCGCCGCGGCCGTGAAATAAACGGCACTTCACGCCGCGGGCGTTGGTGATGGCGACGATTTTCTGCTGGGCATCGTAGAGTTTCCACGACGAAGCGACGATGCCGCCGTCTTTGCACGAATCGGAGTAGCCCAGCATGATTTCCTGCTGCTTGCCCGAGGTCGCTAGCAAGGCCGCATAAGTGGGATTGTCGAGCAAGGTGGCGAGCACGTCCTCACTGCGAGTCAGATCGTCGATGGTCTCGAACAGCGGCGTGACGTTGAGGTGACAATATAAGCCTTGCGGATTGCGGCCCACCAGGCCCGCGACTCGCGCCAGCAGCATCACTTCCATCACGTGGCTGGCGTGATGGGTCATGGAGATCACGTAATTGCCGAAGGCCTCGGCACTCACTTCCTCGCGCATGCGCGCCATCACTTCGAACACCTGCAAAGTTTCGCGAGTCTCGGACAGCAAGCTATGCATGTCCACTGCTAGCGGTTGATCTTGGGCGATCAGCGCGGCGAGTTGCGCGAGCCGCGCCGCTTCGTCCATCGCCAGATAATCCACTTGGCCGGGCAGGTGAGCGAGGAGGTCCGCCACCGTGTTACCGTGGCGGGTGGATTCCTGGCGGATGTCGAGCCGCACCAGGAAGAAACCGAACGTTTCCACCAGGCGGATGATGTCCTGCAATTCACCGCCGGCGATGGCGAGGTCACCGTGGCTGATCAGCGAGTCGCGAATCAGATAGAGATCGTCGAGCAACTCGCCGGCATTACGATAGCGATCGGCGTAATCATCGTGGCGGCCTTCCAACTGTCCCTTGATCAACATCAAATTGTGTTCGAGACGATGGCGCATTAGATACAGCTTGCGGCGATAAGGCTCATTGCCGAAGCGTTCGGGATTGTCGTGAAAAGCCTTGGCGTAAAACGTTTCGTCGCGGCGCAGGCCGCGCATGAATTCATCGGACGGCCGGCACAGCAGGCTGGAATGAGTAAGGATGCGGCTTAGCTTCATGACGCGATTGAGATAAGCCAGCACCGCGGTGCGCGCGTGCAGGCGCACGGCCAGCACCGTGGTTTCCGCCGTGACGAAAGGATTGCCGTCGCGGTCGCCGCCGATCCACGAGCCGAAGCGCAGAAAACTCGGCACCCGCACTGCCGCGCCCGCTTCACTGCCGTAAATGCGTTTGATGCCTTTTTCCATGCCGCGATACAAACGCGGCACGGCATCGAACAGACTCTCCTGAAAATAGAACAGTCCGTTGCGGATTTCGTCCCGCACCTGCGGCCGATTGGCGCGCACTTCGTCGGTCTTCCAGAGAATTTGGATTTCACTTTCCAGATCGCGGATGATGCGCGCTTCTTCTTCCTTGCCGATGCGCGGGTCGTCGAGTTTTTCGCCGGTGAGAAAAATCCGTCGCAGCGCTTCCATGATGGTGCGCCGCTTGGCCTCGGTAGGATGGGCGGTGAATACCGGCATGTAAAATAATTGGTCGAGCAAGGTCTGCAATTGCTCGGCGCGTATGCCTTGGTCGTGAAAGCTGCGCAGAGTGTGATCGAACGAACCCACCCACAGCGGACCGCCTTTGCGGATTTGCGCGTAGCGCTGTTGATGCTGATAGGCCTCTTCCGCCAGATTCACCAGACTGAAATACGTGCTGAAGGCGCGTACCACATGCGTCAAGGTGTCCGGGTCGAGTTTGCTAATAAGTTTGTCGAGACGGGCGCGCTTGTGCGGGCTGTCTTGTTTGTGCAGGCTGATATAACCCCGGCGCAAGGTTTCGACGGCGGCGTAGACATGGCCGCCGGCTTGGGCACGCAGTACGTTGCCCAGAATTTTCCCTAACAGTTTGACGCGCGCGCGCAGTTGTTTGTCGCTCATTTCACTTCACTGATTTTTGATTGGCCGGGGTGTCCCGTCCGGAAATCCGGCGGAGACGCAAAGGCGGGCATTATACCGGTTTATTAAGGTTTGCCTGCCCCGGCCCGCGCGATGGCTTGCTGATAAAGGTCGAGGTAGGCTTCGGCGCTGCGCCGCCAGCTGTAGTCGCGGGCCATGGCATTGCCGACTACTCGCCGCCAGCCGACGGGATCGTCGCGGTAATGCTGCAAGGCGCGCAGCACGACCTCGAGCAGGGCGGGGGGCGTGGCGGCGTCGAATACGAAGCCGGTGGCGCGCGCCAAACCTTCGCTCCAGTCGGTGACGGTGTCGGCCAGTCCGCCGGTGCGCCGCACCACCGGCAGCGTGCCGTAGCGCAGGCTGTAGATTTGATTGAGGCCGCAGGGTTCGTAGCGCGAAGGCATGAGAAACAGGTCGGCGCCGGCTTCAATGCGATGGGCCAGCCCTTCGTCGAAACCGATTTTGACTTGGCAGTGTTGCGGGTAATGGCCGGCCAGGATGGTGAGCGCCTTTTCAAAGGCCGGATCACCGCTGCCGAGTATCACTACTTGCACCGGCTGTTGCAGTAAGGCCGGCAGGATCGCCAGCACCAGATCCACGCCTTTTTGTTCCACCAGGCGGCCGACCAGGCCGATCAGCGGCACCTCGGGTGCGCGGGGCAGGCCCACTTCGCGCTGCAAAGCGGTTTTGTTGGCGGCTTTGCCTTGCAGGGATGCCGCGCTGTAGTGATGCGGCAAGTGCCGATCGTGTTCCGGGTCCCACTCCCGGTAGTCCGCGCCGTTGAGTATGCCCACCAGGCGATCGGTGCGGCGTTGCAGCAGGCCTTCCAACTGGCAGCCGAAGGCGGGGGTGCGGATTTCTTCCGCGTAGGTGGGGCTGACGGTGTTGAGCATGTCGGCGTAGGCCAGCCCGCCTTTTATATAAGAGGCTTGGCCGTAAAATTCCAGGCCCTCCACCGACCACACTTCCGCCGGCAGACCGAGGCGGCGATAGTCAGTTGCCGCGACCACGCCTTGATAGGCTAGATTGTGGATGGTGAAGACGCTGGCCGGCCGCGTCGGCGCCAGGGACAACAGGGCCGGCACCAAACCAGTTTGCCAATCGTTGCAGTGTACCACGTCGGGCTGCCAGGCTAGACCCATTTGATTAAGAGCCACGGCGCGGACGGCGCGCGCGAAAATCGCGTAACGGTCGGCGTTGTCCGGCCAGTCGCGGCCGTCGGCGCCGAGATACGGATTGCCGGCGCGGTCGAAATGCAACGGTGAGTCCACCAGCCACACCGGCACGCCGCTGCCGGGCAATTTGCCTTCCAGCAGCCGTAGCGGATAAGGATCGTCCTGCATGCGCAGGCTCGCTACCTTCAAGTCGCCGATGTCGCGCATGGCGTCGCGATAGGCCGGCAGAATAAGGCGCACATCTTGCCTCAAGTCGTGCAGCGCGGCGGGCAACGCGCCAGCCACGTCGCCGAGACCGCCGGTTTTGATGAGCGGATGGGCTTCGCTGGCGGCGAACAGGATTTTTTTATTTTTCGCGAGGTGCGCGGTGATTTTGGCCACGGGGTCCTTTCTTGACGCAGACTGACGGGAAAACGCCTAACATGTAAGCCATGAAGGCGGATTACCTTAACATACCAAACCGACGGAAAGGATGGCCCTGAGGCCGGCGATTAAAGGCGCTGTGCCTGCGTGGCGATACACTCTAGACCCGACGCGCTCCTGCGCGCGGATTCGACGCAAGGAGAAAGGAATTTATGCGCATTGCAATGGTTGGTTTGGGAAAAATGGGCGGTAATATGGCCCGGCGTCTGTGCCGGGGCGGGGCGGAAGTCATCGGTTACAACCGTTCACCGGAGATCGTCAATACGCTGGTCGCCGAAGAAGGCATGATCGCCGCCACCTCGCTGGCCGATGTGGTGAGCAAGCTGCAGGCGCCGCGGATAGTCTGGTTGATGCTGCCCGCCGGTGAGGCCACCGAACAAGCCATCGATGAATTGATTCCCATGCTTGCCAAGGGCGACGTGATCGTCGACGGCGGCAATTCCAATTTTCACGACGGCGAACGGCGCGGTAGCTTGTGCGCCGAGCACGGCATCGGTTTCATGGACGCCGGCACCTCCGGCGGCGTGTGGGGCCTCGCCAACGGCTATTGCCTGATGGTGGGCGGCGAACCGGAGGTGGTGAAACACGTCATCCCCTTTCTCAAAGTGCTGGCTCCCGCCGCCGATCGCGGCTGGGCCCATGTCGGGCCGGTGGGCGCCGGCCATTTCACCAAGATGATCCACAACGGCATCGAATACGGCATGATGCAAGCCTTCGCCGAGGGCTTCGCGTTGTTGCGCGGTAAAAAAGAATTCGATCTCGACCTCGCGCAGATCGCCGAGTTGTGGCGCCACAGTTCGGTGGTGCGCAGCTGGCTGCTGGATTTGTCCGCCGAAGCGCTCAAGCACGATCAGAAGCTCGAAGGCGTCGCGCCTTACGTCGCCGACTCCGGCGAAGGCCGCTGGACCGTGCAGGAATCCATCGAACAGGGCGTGCCCGCACCGGTATTGACTCTCGCTTTGCAGATGCGCTTCGCCAGCCAGGACAAAGAGGGTTATCCCTATCGTTTACTGTCGATGATGCGCAACGCCTTCGGCGGCCACGCGGTGAAAAAGGCGGGAGAATAAAAATGATGCAACCTTGCAGTCTGGTGATCTTCGGCGCGACCGGCAATTTGGCCCGCCGCAAACTGATGCCTTCGCTCTTTCAACTGGAAGAGGCGGGCCGCCTGCCCGACAAGATGGTGATCGTCGCCTTCGGCCGCCGGCCTTGGGATCGCGACGCCTGGGTGGAAGAAGTGGCGGGCATGTTGCGCGAGAAATGGGGCGATGACTTCCCTGCCAAGACCTTCGAGCGCTTCAAGGAACGTTTGCATTATTTGCAGGGCGACCTGCACGACGAAGCGGCGGTGCAACACCTGAAAACCACCTTGAACGACGATCCGCGTTTCCCCAGCAATATGATTTTCTACATGGCGATCCGTCCCAGCGATTTCGGCGAATCCATCCAGCGGCTGGGCGCGGTGGGTCTGCTCAACGAACACAACGGCTGGCGGCGGGTGGTGATTGAAAAACCTTTCGGTTATGACTTGCTCAGCGCGCAGATACTCCAGCAGGGCATGCACAAATATCTCAAGGAAAGCCAGATCTACCGCATCGATCATTATCTCGGCAAGGGCACCGTGCAGAATGTCCTGGTATTCCGCTTCGCGAATTTATTGCTGGAACCGGTGTGGAACCGCCAATACATCGATCATGTGCAGATCACTCATTCCGAGACCCTCGGCATCGAAGGCCGCGCCGATTATTACGAAGGCGCCGGCGCGTTGCGCGACATGATTCAAAGCCATTTGCTACAGCTGCTAACTCTGGTGGCGATGGAACCGCCGGCGATGATGGACGCCGAATCGCTGCGCGACGAAAAAGTCAAAGTGTTGAAATCGATCCGGCCCATCACCCAGAACGCCGTGCATGCCCATGCCTTTCGCGGCCAATACACGCGCGGTCTGGTCAACGGCCAGATGGTGCCGGGTTATCTCGAGGAAGAACACGTCGATCCCCGTAGCACCACCGAAACCTACGCGGCGGTGAAGCTGTACGTCGATAACTGGCGCTGGAAAGGCGTGCCTTTTTATCTGCGCACCGGCAAACGCATGGCGGAGGGCGCGTCGGCGATCAACATCCGCTTCAAACATCCGCCGCATCATTTGTTCCGCAACACGCCGCTCGAGCAGTCCTTGCCCAATTGGATGCTGCTCGGTTTGCAACCCAAGGAATGCCTGCGCATGGAATTGCAGGTCAAGGTGCCCGGTTTGGAAATGCGCACCCGCACCACCAGCCTGGACGCGAGCTACCGCCATGAAGGCGATGCCGAGTTCGATGCCTACGGCGATTTGCTGCTCGACGTCATCGAAGGCGACCGCACCTTATTTTTGCGCTACGATGAAGTGGAATGGGCGTGGCGGGTAGTCGATCCCATCGTCAAGGTGTGGTCCATGGAACGGGACTTCATCAACACCTACGTGGCGGGTACCTGGGGGCCGCGCGGCACCTACCGCCTGTTCGAACGTGAAGATCAATTCTGGCGGCATTCACTGGATGTGAAGGGCGCCGATTTAGAGGCCTATTAAGCCTGTTGCCATTAGGCATTCCTTACCCACCAGGAGGGGATACCTTCAAAGCCATTCCGCTACCGGTTGACGGCGGCGGGCGGCAAGAAAAACCAAAAATAAGGAAAACCGGCGGTGTCATACCGCTTTTGAAACTGACGGAGATTAACAAGGATGTCCGCTCTCACCCAATCCATGACCTGGCAGGCCCTGCAGTCGCATTATCAAAAAATGCGGCATGTCCACATGCGGGAGTTGTTCGCGACCGATCCGCGGCGTTTCGGCGGTTTTTCGCTGACCTTCAACGATCTGCTGCTGGATTACTCCAAAAACATCATTACCGACGAGACCATGTCTTTGCTGTTCGATCTGGCCCGTCACGCGCGGCTGCGCGAGTGGACGGCCAGGATGTTCAGCGGCGAACACATCAACCTTACC
>CAKKSB010000140.1 GCA_919903055.1 Gammaproteobacteria bacterium
AGCGCGCAGGGGCAGGCGATGATTAGCACGGTCATGGCGGTGACGATCGCGAAACTCGCCGCCGGCGCGGGACCGAGGTTATACCAGACTAAAAAGGTGATGACGGCGATGATCATGATGCTGGGCACGAACACCGCCGCCACTCGATCCGCCAGGCGAGCGATACCCGGTTTACTGGCCTGGGCGCGCCGCACCATCTCGACGATGCGCGCCAGCACCGTATCGCGGCCGATGCGTTTGGCCTGGAATAAAAAGCTGCCGCTGAGGTTGATGGTGCCGCCCACCACCGCGTCGCCGGACTGTTTCACCACCGGCATCGCTTCGCCGGTGAGCATCGACTCATCGACGCTGGACTGTCCTTCGATTACTTCGCCGTCCACCGGTATCCGCTCGCCGGGCCGCACCCGCACGGTGTCGTCCAGCCCGACTTCGGCGAGCGGAATATCGCGTTCTTCACCGTTGCGCACTACCCGCGCGGTTTTGGGTTGCAGGCCGATGAGACGGCGAATGGCCTGCGAAGTACGACCGCGCGCGCGCATCTCCAGAGCCGCGCCGAAATTGACCAGGGCGATGATCACCGCCGCCGCCTCGAAATACGCGTGCTGGGCGAGACTGGGCACGGCGTCGGGCAACAGCACCACCGCCATCGAATACAGCCAGGCCGCGCCGGTGCCGAGCGCGATCAGCGTATCCATATTGGCGTTGTGATGTTTGAAAGCTTTCCACGCCGCGGTGAAGATATGCCCGGCGGAATAGACCAGCGCCGCCAGGGTCGCCACGCCCGCCGCCAGCCAGAATCCGCGGCCGCCGGCGGTACTCAGCGGCGGCAGCCAGCTCAGCAGATCGCCGATCAACAACGGCGCGCCGACCGCGCCCGCCGCCATCGTCTTATTAAGCAAACCCCGGTAATGGGCGGCCTCGACCGCCTGCTTTTCTTCCTGGTCATCGACGCCGCGCAGCTCCGCGGCGTCGTAACCGGCGGCCTTCACCGCCGCCACCAGTTCGGCGGAATCCGCCTCGCCGCTCACCGCGGCGGTGCGCTCCACTAAATTCACCGCCGCTTCACGCACCCCCGGCACAGCGCGCAAGGCGGTCTCCACCGACGCGACGCAACCCGCGCAGCTCATGCCGGCGATCGACAGCCTGATCGGGTCAGACTCCTGGGCGGGGTATTGGGAAGAATTGCTCATAAGCGGGCTAGCTTACACTCATTCAATGAGCACTTTCAGGCCGCCCCACGCGACTACAAACAAAAGGCTTGATTTACCGCGACGAAACACCGTAGATTCAAGGCGGACAGTGCGTGGCAAAGGGATGCTGGCGCGCCACTTTCGCCCTTCACGGCGGCGCCCGTTTTACCGGCCGGCCTCGACCGGCCACTTTAAAAATGTACACCGGTGCCGTAACCCTGTGGCAAGCTGAATTACCGTGATACCGTGTGGCTGATCGACCCGCGGGACAATAGAGGGACTGGGGAAATGAGTCTGAGTCCAAAAGAGATGGTGGCCGGCGCCATCGAAATCGCATCCTTACCGGAAGTATTTCTGCGGGTCAACGAGATGATCGACAGCCCGCGTTATTCCGCGGCGGACATCAGCACCGTCATCAGCAGCGACCCCGGCCTCACCGCCCGCCTGCTCAAAATCGTCAACAGCGCCTTTTACAGCTTCCCCTCGCAGATCGACAGCATCTCGCGGGCCATCACCATCATCGGTACCCGCGAACTGCGCGATCTGATCCTCGCCACCTCGGTGGTACGGGTCTTTAAAGGCATTCCCAACGATTTGGTCACCATGGACGATTTCTGGCGCCACAGCATTTGCTGCGGTCTCGCCGCCCGCGCCCTCGCCACCAAACGCGGCGAACGGCTGGTCGAGCGTTTCTTCGTCGCCGGCCTGCTCCACGACATCGGCAGCCTGCTCATCTACCGCAAAATCCCCGAACTGGCGCGCGAGGCCCTCTTGCGCTGCCAGCACAACGACGTGCCCTTGTATCGCGTCGAACAGGACATCATGGGTTTCGACCATGCGGCGGTGGGCGGCGAGATCCTCCGCAAGTGGAAACTGCCGGAGCATTTGCAAGAGGCGGTGGAATTTCATCACACGCCGAGCCGGGCCGAACAATTCCCGCGCGACACCGCGCTGATTCATATCGCCGACGTGGTCGCCGACGCCATGCAATACGGCAATTCCGGCGACCCGCGCGTTCCGCCGATGGACGCCGACGCCTGGCGTTTCGCCGAACTCAACGACGACATCATCGCCTCGGTGATGGACGATGTAGAAAAACAATTCTCGGCCACCATGGAATTGATCCGCGCCGAACCGCCCAACGTCATCGCCAAGATTCATTGAGCGCGACCGCATAGCAGCCATACCAAAAAGTTTCTTAGCCGCCAAGACGCCAAGCACGCCAAGAATTTCTCTTAAAGATTTCTATTGAATTGAGATGAGGCTTTTCTTCTTGGTATCCTTGGCGCCTTGGCGGTTCAACCGTTCTTTAAACTCATCTCCGCAGCATCAGCGCAAATACGCCTCGCTGGCGTAACGGCGCATCATGCGGTGGGAGTTGAAGAACGAGGCGTTCTTGCAGATGGCGCCCTTCATCACCGCCACCCAGCCCGGCTGGTTGGTGTAATACAGCGGCAACACGACGTTTTCGAGTTTCTCATAAAAAGCCCGCGCGTCGTCGCCGTTGGCGGACTCGCTGTTGTCACCGATGGCCCAGCCGGTCACGCCTTCGATGCAGCCTTCGATCCACCAGCCGTCGAGCACGCTCAACTGCGGCACACCGTTGAACGCGGCCTTCATACCGCTGGTACCGCTCGCCTCGTACGGCCGCAACGGCGTATTCAGCCACACATCGGCGCCCGCCACGAGGTCTAATGCCAAGGCCATGTCGTAACCGGGCAGAAAGGCGCCGCGCACTTCCCCGGCCAGTTCCCACATATGGGCGTGGATTTGTTCGATCAGGCGTTTTCCGGCCTCATCGCGCGGATGGGCCTTGCCGGCCATCACCAAATGAAACGGCCATTGCTGCGCGATATTTTTTAAACGTGCCAAATCGGAGAACAACAGATCGGGGCGCTTGTACGCGGTCATGCGCCGAGCGAAACCGATGATCGGCACTTTGGGATTGAGCACGACGCCGGTGAGCGCCTTCACTTTGTCGATGAGCTTGGCCTTGGCGGTACGGTGCGCTTCCCAGATCGCGGCGTCCGGTATGCAGCAATCGGCGCGAATCAGCAGCTCCGGCTCATGGCTCCAGCCGGGCAAATGCAAATCGAACAGCTTGCTGAAACTGGGACTGGTCCAGGTGTGGGGATGCACGCCGTTGGTCACCGCGCGCACCCGGTAGCCGGGAAACATCAGACGCGACACTTCGGCATGGCGTTTGGCCACGCCGTTGACGTAATCGCTGAGATTGAGCGCGAGGCGCGTCATGTTCAGCGCCTCGTCGCCGGCCAGGCGTTGCAAGGTGGTCATATCCAGATAATCCTCACCCAGTACCCGCCGCAGCAACTCGTAAGAGAAGCGGTCGTGACCGGCCTCCACCGGCGTGTGGGTCGTGAAGTTGCACAAGGCGCGTACCCGCGGAATATCGTAAGGCGACTCTCCCGGTCGCAACTCGCCGGGAGGGAAGGCATGCCGGTTCAGCAATTCCGCCGCGAGCAGGGCCGAGTGGCCTTCGTTCATGTGATATTGGCCGACGGTAAAACCCAGCGCCTGCAACATACGCACGCCGGCGATACCCAGCACCACTTCTTGCTTGAGACGATACACGTCGTCCCCGCCATATAAAAAACGGCTGATCCGGCGGTCGTCTTCGCTGTTCCCGTCCTGATCGGTGTCGAGCAGGATGACCGGTTCGTGGCTGTCGTCGGTGAGTCCGTGTATCAGATAAAGCCACGCTCCCACCCAGACCCGCCGCCCTTCGATGGTCACCGCCACCTTGGCGTCCAGCGGCATGGCCACCGCGGCCGGATTCCAGGTATCCGGCGATTCACGCTGGCGGCCTTGTTCATCCAGCGCTTGCCGGAAATAACCGGCGCTGCTGACCAAGGTCACCGCCACCATGGGAATTTCCAAATCGGCGGCGGACCGCAACGTATCGCCCGCCAGTACACCGAGTCCTCCCGTATAAGTGGGAATCTCGGACCGCAAGGCGATCTCCATGGAAAAATACGCGAAACGCGGACCGTAGGTATAACGCTGCAACATCGGCGTGCCCTCCGTGATTGGCCGGAATATCCTGCGCCCGGCGCGGACCGATCACAAGCCGCTACACGACCGAAGGCCGCGCGACGCAGCGACGTCAAACCATGCGATCAAGAAAGACTTTGCTCAATGACCGCGACACCCGCGCGATCAATCGATCGCGGCCGGGCTTGCGACAAATTCGCCAGACGGGAACCCAACACCTGCTCGGTTTGCGCCATGGCCGCCGCTTGCACTTCGGGACCACCCTTGCTCAAAGGCCAGCGCAATTCCGGCAAGGTCGGCTCCAAGGCCATGATCGACGCGCCGCAGCCGGCCGGACAACGATGAACGCTGAACGCTTGTCCGCTCAAATACCAAGGCCGGCGGCGATACAACAAAAGGTAAAGTATTTCCACCAGCGACCACGGACCGTTCATGACCCGCTCCATGCCGGCAGGGCCTTCGCGGTTGACCGACGCGTGATGGAGAATTAAAACGTCGAGCCCGTGTTTGCAGCAAAGGGATTCACTGGGCGCCAGCTCGATGGTCGCGCCGTCGGCGAACAATTCGCCGTCGATCGCCACCGGCCGGTACAACACCGGCATGGCGGCGCTGGCCATGATGCGCGGCGCCAACGCGCCGCTGGAAAAATAGGCTTTGTTGCCCGTACTCAAATTCATGGCGAGCGCATAAAAAGGAATGGGACATTCCTCGAAAGTCTGCACCGCGAGATGGCGCCGCACGAAATCCACCGCCGCCGCGGTATCGGACAAACCGGTGTAACCGCGGCCCTTGCGTACCGCCAACTGCCAGACCAGACGCAGCCAGCCGTCGGGGGTCCAATATTCGGCGACGTGCACCCGGGCGATCGCTTCCGCCCATTTCGCCAGCGGCGTACCGCTTGCCGCCACTCCGCCCACCAGCGCGCCCGCGCTACAGCCGGAAATGACCTTCACCGTGATGCCTAATTTTTCCAAAGCCATTAAAAAACCGGTATGGGCATACACGCCGCGGCCGCCGCCGGAACTGAGCACCACACCTACCCGAGGATTTTGGCTCATGTTGATTCGATCACTCATTAGGAAACCCGATGGACGCGGCCACACGTTCTAAGAACCTGTTCATCGACTCGAAGATTAAAACCAACGTCTTCCCGCGCAGGCGGCTGACGAGATATGGCATGACGCCGCATGCCAGACGACAAGGGTTGTAACTTAACGCCGCCGGCCCGATGGCCGGCGGCGGCATTTTGCCCGCTATTTTCCCAACGCGCGCTGTTGCATGTCGTACCACGCGGCATATACCGGATCGGGCCAGCGCGATTGAAACCATTCGACCACCGCGGCGATCTCCTGTTCCGACAAGATACCATCCCAGGCCGGCATCTTGCCTAAACCCGGCGGACTGCCGTCGCGGATCATTTCGCGCAGCATCGCCGTGGGATGATGCCATTCATGGCCGCTGCCGTTGAGCGGCGGCGGCGGAAAAAAACCTTCCGCGTCGCGCTGCCGCCAATTGGCTGCGCCTTCGCCGCTCACGCCGTGGCAGGCGGCGCAATGCTGCTCAAACACCTGTTGTCCCAAGGCCAGCTGTTGCGGATCGTAATGCCGCACGGCATTACTGCCGGCCAGGGTTTCCACGCCCGCCGGACCGCGGCCGACATCACATCCCGCCACCATCAACGCCAACAACACGGCGGCGGGCCGGACTCGTTTCCAGTTAATCATCACCCGTCACTTCCCATCATCGCGAAATGCACCGATGCCACGATGACTCGTCCATGAACAACGCCTCGGCGGGCGTCAATGCGCGGGCGCCGGGCCGGGAGTCTGGTTATCACCGGCGGCGTCTTCCGCATGGCCATGCTCCAGGCCATTCGCGCCCGACCGAGGCTCATCCGCCGGGTTCATCGGCGCGGGTGCCGCGGTCCGGCCCGCGCCGTCACCTGCATCATGCTGGTGCGCATGACCTTCCCCTTCCACCTTCGGCAACGAGATCACGCCCAAACCATGACGATACACCAATTCACTTCCATGCCAGGCGGTGGACAGTAACAAGAGGCTGCCGAACAACAAGGCGGCGATAAATGGCGTGGATACGCTCCGCCCCGACCGCGCCATGCGCCATGCCCAAGTCGCCATCGCAAAAAAATACAGAAAAGTGGGAATGGCCCAGTTGCGATGTTCGATCATCGCCTCATGGGAGGGCGTGTCATGATCCACGGTGTAGAAAGCGTAAATGCCGGCCGCCACCGTGAGCACGGTAATGGCCGCGCCGGCCCACAGATTCCAGTTCGCCAAGGTCGACCACCGCGGCTGGCGGGCCTCACTGAAATCAAAACGCGCCAGCAGATAAAAACCCACCGAGGTGATAAGCAACGCCACCGTGAAATGGACGAAGATAGGATGCCAATTAGGGATTATTTCCATGAGCTGAAACTCCGAATGAAATAAAGATGACGGAAGACGGCGCGGCCGCAGGCAACGCCGCCCTGTTGCGAACTGGATGAATGCGCCGACGGCGCCCAGTCGTGACCAGACCTGGGGCGGCCGCCGTCGAAAATCCGCAACGGATTTTCTCCAGCCTTACCTTAAGCATAGCCGTCATCCCGGCCGACGCTACATTCCTGAATGACCCTGATGCCCGGCAGGAAGTTCGGTCGGCCGCGCCGGCTCGCCGCAACGTGTCCGGGTGGCCCGATCGACCATGATCCGCGGATTGCCGAGCAGGCGCTGGCATGACGCCTCCGCCGACAAGGCACCCGCCGCTTCATACCGTGCGGGAGCTTCGTCCACAGGCAGCATCTCCCAACGCGACTCCGCGTGCGGCGCGGGATTATCGCGGCTCAAATAAGACCACGGTCCGTGCGCCGCCGACGGCGGTTCACTCCGCTTCACAGCCGAAGCATCCATCGCCTGGTTTGGCGCGGGTAGCGGCGCAGGCGCATTCATGCCGTGATGAGAGTGCTGCGCCGCTTCTTCCGCGGCCACGCTGAACCCGCCGCTCCACAGGCCACCGCATAAAATAATTACAGTAAGCGATTTCATGATTACTCTCCAAGTCCGGCGGGGCCGCTGCCGCCCATATGATGTTCGAAGTCGAGCAGACCGCCGCGCTCGGCCACCGATTCGTTGAAGATCATGTCGAACGCGAACACCAGTCCGACCTGCACGCGGTGATCGGATTGATAACCCAGCGCGGCGGCCAGAACGTCGTCGTTGCGGCGATAAAAATATTGCGCCGCGACATCCACGCCGCTGCCGAGGCGATACACATAACTCGCGCCGGCCAGCAGCGCGTTCGCCTCGTTGAAATCACCGTAGTTCTGCCACGCCGCCAGCAAGGCCGCCCGCCAGCGGGTTTGCAGTTGCGGACGGTGCGCGTAACGCAAGGCCGCGGTGACGCTGGTGAATGCGGCACGGGCGCGCGCGGCGGGATTGGTTAACGAAGCGACATCCACGCCGGAGCGTACGATGGCTTGTACATCGGCGGCCCAATCGCTCTCGGGATCGTCGTTGAGGTGATAAGACAGCGCCGCCAGCAGCGAGCTTACCGCGACGTTATCCAAACCGGCGACGGCGCGGGCGTTCTGCTGATCGATGCGCACGGCGGCGTAACGCAGCCCCCGTGCCACTTTAAACGCCGTCGGCAATTGGTAAGCGAGCCCAATGGACGCGCCGTTGAAATCCTGCGCACCCAGCGCACCGCCCACATCGCGCTCGGCGCGGCCGGTGAGCGCCGCGTCGAACTTCCAGGCCGGACGCCACCACCACGCCGCTTGCACGAGATTGCCGAACACCTGATCTTCTTCAGCGCTCGAAACCGAGGAAGCATTGGCGACCACGCTAAAATCCAACAAGTCGTCTTCACGCAGCACCGGAAAATGCAAGAGCGTGTTGGGCAGCCGATGACGGCCCATGACTAAGTCATAACGCGGCCCGCCGATACCGGCGTAAGCCTGCGATAGAAACATGCCTTGAGCGATGTCCCGCTGCTCTTCCGCGACTCGCAACCCCAGCCCGGCATACGCGTACTGACCCGGCTTGAATAAATATTTGCTGAAACCGAGCAGTAAACTGCTGTCGCCGATGTCGAGTTTGGCGTCTTGTTCATCGCCGCCGCCCGCCGTCTCCATCGCCTCCGCGTTGACGGTGGCGACGGCGCGGCCGCCGATAGTGAATTCCGGAAATATCGCCGGATCGAGTTCCAGCGCGAACGCGCCGCGCTGCACCAGCAGGCTCAGAACAAGTGCGCCGCCGATTTTTAAATGCGTTTTGATCTTGCTCATGGCCCGTCCCTCATTGATTAATCGAAATGGATGGGACGTAGGGCACCTCACCCATATCCTCGTATTCGAGCATGGTGATCATGCCGCCCGGATAGACACCGTTATTGCGGCTCTGCGATTCCTTATGATCGTGAAAATCCCAGAAGCCGGGGTTGTCGCCGAACACGATGATGTCGACGGTCTTGCCCGGCGTCACCGGCACGGTGTTGAGGCGCAGCGGCTGCGGCAGCGGATTGCCGTCTTCGGCGACCTTCCAGAATTGATGGCCGTGCAGGTGCATGTGATGATCGAACACCCCGCCGTTGATCAGCCGGATGCGGATGTATTCGCCCGAACGGATCTTGATATGGCCATGCTCCATGGTGGCGGGAAACGACTTGCCGTTGATGGCGAAAAAATTGGGACGGATCTCGGCGGCGGCGGGATTGGCCATGCCCGCTAAATAAGGCGGCCGCCAGCCGGCGTCGATCGCCTTCAAAAACTCCTGGTAGTTTCTGAAAAAGCCATGGGCGAGATGCGAAGGCCGCCGCCGCGCGATCAATTGATTCACCTGTTTCATGCCGCTTAATAAATCATCGATGCCTTGGCGGGTCATATTGACGTCGAAGGCTTCCAGCATCAGCACGTAATCGCGGGTGTAGGGGAAGGCCCGGCGGATCGGATCGTCGGGGCTGTCGATGATAAAGGCGCCGTGCAGCGCCGACATCATGTGCAGCGGCGTGCCCCAATGGCAGTGATAAAAACGCGTGCCGGCCGGGCGGGCCTGAAAGCGATAGGTGAACACTTCCTCGGGATGCACCGGATCTTGGTTGGACATCGGCACGCCGTCCATGGTGTAGATCACATCCACGCCGTGCCAATGAATGGTGTGCATCTCCTCCGTCTTGTTGGTGATGTTGACCTTGATCCAATCATTTTCCTGCACCCGGAACACCGGCCCCGGCACCTGGCCGTTGAAGGCGAATACCGGAAAACGCACGCCGGGCAACACTTCATGTTCCACCAGCTCGAAAGTCATGTCGAATTCCCGGTAGGTCACTTGGTCATCGGCCGGTGCACCGGGCGGCATGGTGCGGGCGCCGCGCATGGTATGGCCGGACTGAAACACCATGGAACCCTGGCCGCCCGCATGGTCATGCCGCGGCACGGGCATTGTTGCTAACGGTTCCGCGCTGCTCACCCGCATCGCGAGACCGGCGGCGATCGCGCCGCCACCCAGCACGGCGGCACCGCGCAGAAAATCCCGCCGGGTATAGGCCGGCGCATCGTCCCGCGGCGCGGCGGGCCAAGCCGCGCAACGCGCCGCATCAAGCCGGTCAAGACGCGCGATGCGCATCGCCGGCCGCGAGTGAACAGTCGAGATTAGAGAGACGCGATGGGAGGACGAATGTGGACGGCGCTGTCCGCCGCGACGGGCAAGACATGCCAAACCGCAACGTATATCGGATGATGTTTGGCGAGGGGAGGCAATAACGTGGTAGGGATGGCGAGACAACAATGGCCGCCGGCGGCGCAGCCATCGTCGTGAGACGACAGCGAGGATTTATCCGCCGCAACGGTTAGCTGCTCATGATGATGCGCTGCGGCATATTCACCGGCCGGCGCGGTGTCCACCGCGGTGGACGCCGGCTGCGCATGGACGCCGACCGCCGCCACCGCATGCAAGGACAGGCTGGTGAGGGTAATCATGAGGATCACGCTGACGATCTTGCGCAACATGCGGCGGCCTTGACGAGAAGTCCGGTTATTAACTACCGGCGGGCGTGTTTCTGTCAAGCCGAAGAGCGGCGGCGGCAACACCGCTTTTGCGTAAGCCGGCATCAACGGGCCATGCGCACGGTCTGCGCACCTTCGGTCAGCACGAATTCCTTGAAGACCTGCGCCACCGGCGAAAGCCGTTTACCTAGTCGATGCACCACATACCAATGGCGCAAAATCGGAAAAGATTCCGCATCGAGCACTACCAGTCGCTGCAATTCCAGCTCCAAGGCCAAGGTGTGGATCGACACGATACCCAAACCCAAACCCGCCTCCACGGCCTGCTTGATCGCCTCGTTGCTGTTCATCTCCATGCCGGTGGAAAGATCGACGCCCTTGTCGGTAAAAAACCGTTCCATGGCGGTACGGGTACCCGAGCCGCGCTCACGCACCACGAAAGTTTCCTGCTGCAAACGCTGGAGGGAAATCCGCCGCTCGCCGACCAACTCATGCCCCGGCGCGGCGATGATCACCAGCGGATTTTCCATGAACGGTTCCGCGACCAGCTCCAAACCCTGGCTGGGCGGCCGCCCCATGATCACCAAGTCGGCGTCATTGTTGTCCAGATGCCGCAGCAGCCCTTCGCGGTTGGTCACGTCGAGACTGATAGTGATGTGCTTATACCGCTGGCTGAAAGTGGCTAGCAGTCGGGTCGCGAAATAATTGGCGGTACTCGCTACCGCAATTACCAGCCGGCCCCGTTGCACGCCCTTGAGTTCTTCCATCACCCGCGCGGCCTCGTTCAATTCCTGGGCGATGGTCCGACTGTAGTGGTGCATCTCCCGGCCGGCCTCGGTGAGATAAACCTTTTTCCCGATCTGTTCAAACAGCGCCAATCCCGCCTGTCCTTCCAAGAGTTTGATCTGCATGGAGACGGCCGGCTGGGTGAGGTGTAATTCCTCGGCGGCGCGGGTATAGCTGCCGTGGCGGGCCACGGCCTCGAACACTTTGAGCTGACGAAAGGTGACATTCATCGCGGACTCGATTCGTATAACGCATAACTAAATACTTATGTCATCTATCATATTTATTTAATTTACATTATGCAAACCCGACCTATACTTTGCCGCCATAGCGCTAAACATCGATCAGCGCTCCAGTATGCGGTCCCCACCGCCGGTATTCGGTGAGGATTGGAAAACCGACTCACTTTTTATTAATGGCGAGGAGATTCAACATCATGGCAGTAAAAACATACAAAGCGGGCGTGAAAGAGTATCGCGAAACGTATTGGATGCCCAATTACACCCCGCTCGATACCGACATCCTGGCCTGCTTCAAGATCACCCCGCAGCCGGGCGTGCCCCGTGAAGAGGCCGCCGCCGCCGTCGCCGCCGAGTCCTCCACCGGCACCTGGACCACGGTGTGGACCGACCTGCTGACCGACCTCGACTATTACAAGGGCCGCGCCTACCGCATCGAAGACGTGCCGGGCGACGACACCTGCTACTACGCCTTCGTGGCCTACCCCATCGACCTGTTCGAAGAAGGCTCGGTGGTCAACGTCTTCACCTCGCTGGTCGGCAACGTGTTCGGCTTCAAGGCCATCCGCGCCCTGCGCCTGGAAGACGTGCGCTTCCCCATCGCCTATGTGAAAACCTGCGGCGGCCCGCCCAACGGTATCCAGGTCGAGCGCGACAAGTTGAACAAGTACGGCCGCCCGCTGCTGGGCTGCACCATCAAGCCCAAGCTCGGCCTGTCGGCCAAGAACTACGGCCGTGCCGTGTACGAATGTTTGCGCGGCGGCTTGGATCTGACCAAAGACGACGAGAACATCAACAGCCAGCCCTTCATGCGCTGGAACCACCGCTTCGATTTCGTGATGGAAGCCATCCACAAGGCGGAGAAAGAGACCGGCGAGCGCAAGGGTCACTACCTGAACGTCACCGCGCCGACTCCGGAAGAGATGTACAAGCGCGCCGAATACGCCAAGTCCCTGGGCGCGCCCATCATCATGCACGATTACCTGACCGGCGGCTTCACCGCCAACACGGGGCTCGCCAACTGGTGCCGTGACAACGGCATGCTGCTGCACATCCACCGCGCCATGCACGCCGTGCTCGACCGCAACCCGCACCACGGTATCCACTTCCGCGTGCTGGCCAAGGCCCTCCGTCTGTCGGGCGGCGACCACCTGCACTCCGGCACCGTGGTCGGCAAGCTCGAAGGCGACCGCGAAGCGACCCTGGGCTGGATCGACATCATGCGCGACAAGTTCATCAAAGAAGACCGCTCGCGCGGCATCTTCTTCGACCAGGATTGGGGCTCCATGCCCGGCG
>CAKKSB010000141.1 GCA_919903055.1 Gammaproteobacteria bacterium
GGAAGTGAAAGAGGTCAGTGCCAAGTATTCGCACACCGGTTACAAGCAGACTGAGGTGGGGTTGATACCCAGTGATTGGACTACCGTGTCATTGGAAAACGCGGCCGTAAACGGCGGTCTTGTTAGAGGTCCATTCGGCGGAGCACTTAAGAAAGAGTTCTTCGTAGACCGAGGCTACAAGGTCTATGAGCAAAGAAATGCAATTTACGAAACAGTTGAGATAGGCGACTACTTCATTGAGCTGAGCAAGTTTAAAGAACTGGATCGTTTTAGTGTTCGCCCCGGGGATTTTATCGTCAGCTGCTCTGGGACAATTGGCTGCATTTTCCAGATTCCACATGGTGCGCCCGCCGGTGTAATTAATCAGGCGCTTCTCAAGATTTCTCTGAATACAAAAAACATTGATGAGCGCTTCTTTCTTGCTATTTTTCGATCCAAGTCGTTTCAGGAACGTATAAAAGAGAACTCGCACGGCGGTGCAATGCAAAACCTTGTTGGAATGGACGTGTTCAGAAAAACACTTTTCCAACTCCCACCCACCAAAGCCGAACAAGAAGCCATCGCCGAGGCGTTGAGCGATGCGGATGCGCTCATCGAATCGCTGGAACAACTCCTCGCCAAAAAACGCCACCTCAAACAAGGCGCCATGCAGCAACTCCTCACCGGCAAAAAACGCCTGCCGGGTTTCAGCGGGGAGTGGGAGGTGAAGCAGTTGGGAGAGATTGCCGAGATTGTTATGGGGCAGTCTCCAAGCTCGGCGCACTACAACAACAAAGGGGATGGACTGCCGTTGATTCAGGGTAACGCAGACATTTCTAATCGCAAGACTATTATGCGAGTCTTCACGACTGAGATCACAAAACGAGGCCGATGTGGCGATATTCTTATGTCTGTTCGTGCGCCAGTGGGGGAAATTTCACTCGCGGTATTCGATGTTTGCCTCGGCCGTGGTGTGTGTGCAATCCGTTATCCGAACGAATTCCTCTACCACGCCCTAATCGCCAAAGAGTCTACGTGGACAAAGCTCTCGAAGGGCTCCACTTTTGATTCGGTGAACTCAACGGACGTGAAAGTTTTTGGCATTGAACTGCCCAACGACGATGCCGAACAAACCGCCATCGTCACCATCCTCTCCGACATGGACGCCGAACTCGTCGCGCTGGAAGCCGAACTCGCCAAGGCCCGCCGCCTCAAGCAGGGCATGATGCAGGAACTGCTAACCGGGAGGATACGGCTGGTATGAGATTTATAACAATTTATACGGTCATGACCGTATACCAGCGTATAAATCCGGACTGTTCTTAGTCACTCTTTCGCAAACGAGAAAAGGAGAAAACTCCCGAGGCTTCAATGGCGCCCCGGTCCGGGCTGTGCTATTTTCAGCAAAACAGGCTCGTTTTCCTGAAAAAATATTCAGGCAATTTAAATGCAACCTATTGATAAAAAAATACTTTCAATTGCATATGGGCACGGCAGGGGGTGGGCGTTCACCAAGATCGATTTTGTCGCCGAGTTTGACGAAATCAATATCCATCAAGCACTTTCCAGTCTGGCCCGGGCGGGCACCATCCGCCGAGTTTGTCGTGGAGTTTACGACTATCCCCGTTATAGC
The DNA here is from genome assembly GCA_919903055.1 of Gammaproteobacteria bacterium. Taxonomy (GTDB): domain Bacteria; phylum Pseudomonadota; class Gammaproteobacteria; order DRLM01; family DRLM01; genus CAKKSB01. Next base: position 1,613 of record CAKKSB010000141.1, read on the forward strand.
GAACTACTCGGTCAGGCCCTGAGCCCGGATATCGACCAGGTGGCCCAGGCGCTGGCGCGCAAGTTCAACTGGCGCATCCAGCCTTCCGGTGACGCAGCCCTGAACCTGCTGGGACTTTCGACCCAGGTACCTGGCCGGTGGGTCTATCTCTCCGATGGGCCAAGCCGCCAATACCAGATCGGCAAGCATACGCTGGCGTTCAGAAAGTCCGCCCTGAAGGACGCGGGTTTCAAATACCGGGAAAGTGCCCTGGTGGTGCAAGCGCTCAAGGCCCTGGGTAAAGAGCATGTAGATCGGACCGTCATCAAAACCATCCGGCAACGGCTGGGACAGAAAAACTGCGAGCGTATTGTTAAAGACACCCGCGCGGTGACCGGCTGGATTTATCAGATCATCAAGCGGGTGTGCGGGGAACGTGATTGATGGACAAGGTGGCCCGCCTTTCGGCCGGCGAGCGCTCGGCGCTGTTTTCCGAAACCGCGGCCCGGATGGGCACGACCCCGGCGGTGGTGGAAAAGGATTTTTGGGTGACCTGGGTACTGGATCGCTTGTTCCGGAACCCCGAGCTTGCGCGCCTGCTGATGTTCAAGGGCGGCACCAGTCTTTCCAAAGTTTACCGTCTGATCGAGCGGTTTTCGGAAGACATCGACCTGATCCTCGATTGGCGGGTATTGAGCGACGAAGATCCGCTGGCCGAGCGTTCCAGCGCGCAGCAGGAGCGGGTAAACAAGACCATCAACGAAGATGCGCGGGTGTTTATCGGCGGGGCTTTGTTGGCGCAGGTGTCGGCGGCGTTCGATGGCGTTTGTCGCTGCGAAATAGAAAGCGACGACTTATATGTCATCAATGTTCGCTACCCGGCCGCGTTCCCCGATGCGTATTTACGGCCCGAGGTGCGGTTGGAGATAGGCCCGCTGGCATCCTGGCTGCCCTTTGAGAAGCATTCGATCAGTTGCTATGCCGCCGAGGCATTTCCGAACGTGTTTGAACGCAAGGAGTGTTCGGTCAGAGTGATCAAGGCTGAGCGGACATTCTGGGAAAAGGCAACGATCCTGCATCATGAAGTGCATCGCCCCGAAGGTAATCCACAACCACCGCGTTATTCCCGTCACTATTACGATTTGGCCAAAATGGCGGAGTCCTCGGTCAAAGAGGCAGCGTTGGCAGATATTGCGCTGCTGGCCAGCGTTGCAGAGTTCAAACAGCGTTTCTATCCCCGTAGCTGGGCGCGTTACGACCTTGCCAGGCCCGGCACACTTTGTCTCGTGCCAGGTGAAGCTGTGCTGGCCGCTGTCGAGGCCGATTATCGCGCAATGACAAATATGATTTTCGGTGGGACGCCTGCGTTCGGAGAAATCATGGCAATCCTGCAAAGACTTCAGGATGAAATAAACGGGAGAGGAAATGAACGCCATCGGCCAATCTGAACGCGCCACACAAAACCGCATCGTCGCCCTGTTCCGCGATGAGCTGGGTTATCGCTATCTCGGCGACTGGACCGACCGCGGCGGCAACAGCAATATCGAAGAAGCATTGCTCACAACCTGGCTGACGAAGAGCGGGTACAGCCCGGCGCAGATCAGCGCGGCCCTGCACAAGCTGCGCACCGAGGCGGTCAACCACAATCGCAGCCTCTACGCCAACAATCAGGCTGTGTACAACCTGCTGCGCTACGGCGTGCCGGTGCAGACCCAAGCCGGGCAACTTCACGAAACCGTTCACTTCATCAATTGGCGCGCGCCTGAGAAGAATGACTTCGCCATTGCCGAGGAAGTCACGCTCAAAGGCAATCATGAGCGCCGGCCGGATATCGTGCTGTATGTGAACGGCATCGCCATCGGCGTGCTGGAGCTGAAAAACAGCCGCGTCACCATCGGCGACGGCATCCGTCAGAATCTTTCCAACCAGCAACCCGAATTCAACGAGCAGTTTTTCAGCACCGTGCAATTCATCTTCGCCGGTAATGATTCCGAGGGCTTGCGATATGGAACGATCAAAACAGAGGAAAAGTATTTCCTGAAGTGGAAGGAAGACGAGCAGGACAACAGCCGCTTCAAGCTCGACAAGTATCTGCTCAAGCTGTGCGAAAAGAACCGGTTGATCGAGCTGCTGCATGACTTCGTGCTCTTCGACGGCGGCATGAAGAAGCTGCCGCGAGTGCACCAGTATTTCGGCATCAAGGCCGCGCAAGAGCACATACGCCGGCGCAAGGGCGGCATCATCTGGCACACTCAGGGCAGCGGCAAGAGCATCGTGATGGTGCTGCTGGCCAAGTGGATATTGGAGAACAATCCTAACGCGCGCGTCGCCATCGTCACCGACCGCGACGAGCTGGATAAACAGATCGAGCGCGTGTTCACCGAGGCCGGCGAGCCGATCAAACGCACCCGTAGCGGCCGCGACCTGATGAGTCAGCTTGGCCAGGCGAAGCCGCGCCTGCTGTGTTCTCTGGTGCACAAGTTCGGTAGAAAAGATGTGGACGACTTCGACGCTTACATCAAGGAACTGGAGGCTCAGCCCAGCCCGACCGTGGGCGAGGTGTTCGTATTCGTCGATGAATGCCACCGTACGCAAAACGGTAAGCTGCACCGGCTGATGAAGGCGATGATGCCCAACGCGGTGTTCATCGGGTTCACCGGCACACCGCTGCTCGCGAAGGATCGGGCGACCAGCCTGGAAGTGTTCGGCGGCTATATCCACACCTATAAGTTCAGTGAAGGTGTGGAGGACGGAGTGGTACTCGACCTCATTTATGAGGCGCGGGACATTGATCAGCACCTGGGTTCGCAGGACAAGATCGACGCATGGTTCGAGGCCAAGACCAAAGGTCTCAACGACTGGCAGAAGACTGAGCTGAAGAATCAATGGGGCACGATGCAGAATGTGCTCAGTTCCAAGGCGCGCATGGATCGGCTGGCGGCGGACATCATCTTCGACTTCAGCGTCAAGCCGCGTCTGTCGAGCGAGCGCGGCAACGCCATCCTGGTGGCATCCAGCATCTACGAGGCGTGCAAATATTTCACCCTGTTCCAGAAGACGCCCTTCAAGGGCAGATGCGCGGTGGTGACGTCATACAATCCGCAGGCGCAGGACGTGACGCTGGAGGAAACCGGCGCCAACACCGAGACCGACAAGCAGTTCATCTACAACACCTATACCGAACTGCTGAAGAATACCGAGACCAAGCCGGGCATGGGCCGGACGGAGACCTACGAGGAGCGGGCCAAGAATTTGTTCACCCAGGAACCGGCGAACATGAAGCTGCTCATCGTTGTCGACAAGCTGCTCACCGGCTTCGACGCGCCGCCCTGTACGTATCTCTACATCGACAAATCGATGCAGGACCATGGCCTGTTCCAGGCCATCTGCCGCACCAACCGGCTCGACGGCGAGGACAAGGAGTTCGGCTATATTGTGGATTACAAGGATCTGTTCAAGAAGGTCGAGAACGCCATCGCGGTCTACACCTCCGCGCTGGATCACAGCGCGCCGGGTGCTGATCCGGAAGTGTTATTACAGGATCGAATGATCAAAGGCAAAGAACGCCTCGACAACGCCATCGAATCGCTAGCCCTGCTCTGCGAGCCGGTCGAGATGCCCAAGGGCGAACTGGAGCACATCCATTACTTCTGCGGCAACACCGAGATCGCCTCTGACTTGCAGGAACGGGAACCGCGGCGCGCGGCGCTCTACAAGGCGGCCGTCGCGCTGGTGCGCGCCTACGCCAACATCGCCGACGAGCTGGAACGCGCCGGCTACAGCCCCGCCGACATCGTGCGCATCAAGCAGCAACTCGAACATTATCTAAATGTCCGCGAGATCATCCGCAAGGCCAGCGGCGAGGCGCTTGATCTCAAGGCTTACGAAGCCGACATGCGGCACCTGCTCGACACTTATATCGAGGCGGACGAGCCGCGCAAGATTTCACCCTTCGACACCATGGGCCTGCTGGAATTGATCGTGAAGACCGGCATCGCCAATGCGATCAACTCACAGCTCGGCGGTATGAAAGGCAACAAGAACGCCATCGCCGAGACCATCGAGAATAACGTCCGCAGCAAGATCATCAAAGAGCATCTGAACGACCCCGCTTTCTATGAAAAGATGTCGGCGCTGCTGGACGAGATCATCGCCGCTCGCAAGGCCAAGGCTATCGAATATGAGGAAACCTGAGACGCATCGCCGAGCTGGCGAAGCAGGTGGAGGCCGGCAAGGACGTAGATGCGCCTGAGAAATTGGACACGCCGGGCAAGCGCGCCTTATACAACAACCTGAAAGCGGGCGGTATAGGTGAGCCTGTTGCCTCCTATGGGAGTGCGGCTAAAGATAATGCGCTGGAGCTGGCACTACGCATAGACGAAACCGTTAGACGGGTACGGCCGGACGGCTGGCGGGGAGTCCAGGCCCGCGAGCAGGTCGTGAAGCGAGCGCTGTATGACGTGTTGCAAGATGAAGCCGAGGTGGAGCGCCTCTTTCTGATTATCAAACAGCAAAGAGAATACTGATGGTCACGCAAATCGAGCTGGGGGGAATTGTTCTGGAAGTCGTCCAGAAGGACATCAAGAATGTCCATCTGAGCGTCTATCCACCGTCAGGCAAGGTGCGCATCTCCGCTCCGCTACGCATGAATGCCGACACTATCCGGGTGTATGCGATATCCAAACTCGACTGGATCAGGCAACAACAGAAAAAGCTGCGGGCGCAGGAGCGGGAAACGCCGCGGGAATATCTTGATCGTGAGAGTCATTACGTCTGGGGTAAGCGTTATTTGCTTCAGGTAATGGAGCAAGACGCGGCTCCGGCGGTAGATCTCAAACACAACAAGCTGCTGCTACGGGTCCGCCCCGGTTCAGGAGAGCAAAAGAAACAGGCTGTATTAGAGGAATGGTATCGGCAGCAACTGAAAGTTGCCGTTCCGCCTTTGATCGAAAAATGGCAACCGTTGATGGGCGTGAAAGTCGAACGGTTCTTTATGCAGCGTATGAAAACGAAATGGGGCAGCAGCAATCCCGATTCCGGGAACATCCGTCTCAATACCGAGCTCGCCAAAAAACCGCGGGAGTGTCTCGAATACATCGTGGTGCATGAAATGGCTCACCTGCTGGAGCCCACGCACAATCAGCGCTTTATTGTTCTGATGGACCAGTTCATACCCAAGTGGCAGTTTTACCGTGAACTATTGAACCGATTACCAGTGCCTCATGAACGATGGAGATGATGAATTCCTAATGATGGCCTACGCAACATCGTACGCGCGCGAGACATTCTGGTAAGGATCGAAATTGATGAAGGCGTCAGACTTGCAAACTACAATTTAATATCCTCAAAAAACTTCTTCACGCCGTCGAACCAGCCTTTGGCCTTGGGGCTGTGGCTGTGTTCTTTTTCTTTTAACGAATCTTCGAATTCGCGCAGCAGGGTTTTCTGCTTGTCGTTCAGATGCACCGGGGTTTCCACCACCACGCGGCACATCAAATCGCCCACGCCGCCGCCGTGCACCGACGACACTCCTTTAGCGCGCAGGCGGAACATCTGGCCGGACTGGGTTTCGGCGGCGATTTTCAATTTCACGCGGCCGTCGAGGGTAGGCACTTCCAGCTCGCCACCCAAGGCGGCGGTGGCGAAGCTGATAGGAACTTCGCAATAAAGATTGTTTTCCTCGCGGGTGAAAATCGCGTGGTCTTTTACTTTGACGTAGACGTATAAATCGCCGGCCGGTCCGCTGTGTTCGCCGGCCTCGCCCTCGCCCGCCAAACGAATGCGGTCGCCGTTGTCGACGCCGGGCGGAATTTTCACCGACAAGGTCTTGTGCTCCTGCACGCGGCCTTGGCCATGACAGGTTTTGCAGGGGTTTTCGATGATGCTGCCGCTACCGCGGCAACGCGGGCAGGTCTGCTGCAAGGAGAAGAAGCCCTGCTGCATGCGCACTTGGCCGACGCCGCCGCAAGTGGTGCACTTCACCGGTCCGCTGCCTTTCGCGGCGCCCGAACCATCGCAGGTTTTGCAGCCCACCAGGGTCGGCACGCGGATTTTCACCGAGGTGCCGTGCACTGCTTCTTCCAAGGTCAGTTCGAGGTTGTAACGCAAATCGGCGCCGCGCCGTACGCCGGACTGCTGACCACCACCGCGCATGCCGCCGAAGATGTCGCCGAAGATATCGCCGAACACGTCGTTGAAATTCGCGCCGCCGCCCGCACCGCCACCGCCCGCGCTAGGATCGACGCCAGCGTGGCCGAATTGATCGTAGGCCGCGCGCTTGCGCGCGTCGGTGAGTACTTCGTAGGCCTCCTTGGCTTCTTTGAATTGCTCTTCGGCCTTGGCGTCATCGGGGTTGCGGTCGGGATGGAATTTCATCGCCAAACGCCGGTAGGCCTTCTTCAGCTCCGCATCGCTGGCGTTGCGGGCCACTCCCAATACTTCGTAGTAATCTCTTTTGCTCATTGTTTTAACTACACGCGAATGCCGCGATCCTCGCTACTGATAAAAACCACGGGGGCGCACTGTAAACAGCCGCCCCCGTCTCTCGGTATTCACCTCGATATGAGGCGCATCAAACGTGAATATGTTTAACGTTTGTCATCATTGACCTCTTCGAACTCGGCGTCGACCACATCGTCCTTGGCGCCGTTTTCCCGATTGGCATTATTATCGGTCTTGGCACCGGCTCCGGCTGAGCCGGGTTGCTGAGGCTGTTCGGCGTACATGCGTTCCGCCAGTTTGCCGGACAGCTCGGCCAAGGCCGCGGTCTTGGTCTCGATGGCGTCCTTGTCGTCGCCGTTCATCACTTCTTTCAAAGCGGCGATCGCGTCTTCGATGCGTTTCTTCTCATCACCTTGCACTTTGTCGCCCAATTCCTTGAGCGATTTATCGACGGCGTGAATCATGTTATCGGCTTGATTGCGCGCGGTTACCATTTCATGGAATTTGCGGTCGTCGGCGGCATGGGCCTCGGCGTCCTTCACCATGCGCTGGATCTCTTCCTCGTTGAGGCCGCTGGAAGCGCGAATGACGATCGATTGCTGTTTGCCCGTCGCCTTGTCTTTGGCCGATACATTCAAAATACCGTTGGCGTCGATGTCGAAAGTCACTTCCACCTGCGGCATGCCGCGCGGCGCCGGCGGAATATCCGCCAGGTCGAAACGGCCCAGCGATTTGTTGGCCGAGGCCATTTCACGCTCACCTTGCAGCACGTGGATGGTCACCGCCGTTTGATTGTCGTCGGCGGTGGAGAACACCTGCGAGGCCTTGGTCGGTATCGTGGTGTTCTTCTCAATGATCTTGGTCATCACCCCGCCGAGGGTTTCGATACCCAGCGACAGCGGCGTGACGTCGAGCAGCAGCACGTCCTTCACTTCGCCGCCCAGCACGCCGGCCTGAATCGCGGCGCCGACCGCCACCGCCTCGTCGGGGTTGACGTCTTTGCGCGGCTCTTTGCCGAAGAAATCCTTAACCGTGTCCTGCACCTTGGGCATGCGGGTCTGACCGCCCACCAGGATCACTTCGCTGATCTCGCTGGCGCTGACGCCGGCGTCTTTCAACGCCATTTTGCAGGGATCGATGGTGCGCTTGATCAAATCTTCCACCAACGATTCCAGCTTGGCGCGGGTGATCTTCATGTTGAGATGCTTGGGACCCGACGCGTCCGCGGTGATGTACGGCAGATTGATCTCGGTCTGCTGCGCGGACGACAGCTCGATCTTGGCCTTCTCCGCCGCTTCTTTCAGACGTTGCAGGGCCAGCGGATCTTTTTCGAGATTGATGCCCGTATCCTTTTTGAATTCGGCGACCAGGTAATCGATGATGCGCTTGTCGAAGTCTTCGCCGCCGAGGAAGGTGTCGCCGTTGGTGGACAACACTTCGAACTGGTGCTCGCCGTCCACTTCGGCGATTTCGATGATGGAGATGTCGAAGGTACCACCGCCCAGATCGTACACGGCGATCTTGCCTTCGCCGCGCTGTTTGTCCATGCCGTAGGCGAGGGCCGCGGCGGTGGGCTCGTTGATGATGCGCTTCACGTCCAGTCCGGCGATGCGGCCGGCGTCCTTGGTGGCCTGGCGCTGCGAGTCATTGAAATACGCGGGCACGGTGATCACCGCCTCGGTGACCGGTTCGCCGAGATAATCTTCCGCGGTCTTTTTCATTTTCATCAGAATGCGGGCGGACACTTCTTGCGGGGCCATCTTCTTGCCGCGCGCCTCCACCCAGGCGTCGCCGTTGTCGGCGGGGACGATTTTGTAAGGCACCATGCCGATGTCGCGCTTGACCACGTCGTCGTTGAATTTACGGCCGATGAGGCGCTTGATGGCGAACAGGGTGTTGGTGGGATTGGTGACGGCCTGGCGTTTGGCGGCTTGGCCTACCAGCACTTCGTTGTCATCGGCAAAGGCCACCACGGAGGGCGTGGTGCGCCCGCCTTCGGCGTTTTCGATGACGCGGGGTTTGCCGCCTTCCAGAACCGCCACGCAGGAATTGGTGGTGCCGAGATCGATGCCGATGATTTTTCCCATTGTCTTGCTCTCCTAAGTGAATTCATCGTCAGGACCGCGCGCGGCCCGTCTATTACCCTGTAAAGTGGGGTGTATGAAAACTATTTCAAGCCCTTAAGGGCTATTCCGCTCTTCCGCGGCACGGGATACCACCACCATGGCCGGACGGAGAAGGCGGTCATTCAAGGTGTAACCCTTTTGATACACCGTGAGCACGGTGTTGGGCTCCACGTCGCTGGTTTCCTGCATGGCCATGGCTTGGTGCAGATCAGGATTGAATTTGTCGCGCTGGGGTTCCACGGCCTTCACGCCGAATTTTTCCAGGGCATTACCGAAGACTTTGAGAGTCAGCTCCATGCCTTCGCGGATTTTATTCAAATCGCCCTGGTCACCCTCCGCCGCCGCCAGGCCCAACTCCAAACTGTCCTTGACCGGCAGCAGTTCGCGCACGAATTTTTCGAGGGCGTATTTATGGGCGCTTTCGACATCGCGCTCGGCGCGGCGGCGGACATTCTCGGTCTCGGCGCGCGCCAGCAGCAATTGATTCCAATGCTGATCCGCCTTAGCTTGGGCGTCTTGCAGGGTCAGCAGCAATTGTTCGTGGGAAAGCTCCTGTCCCATGCCGTCCGCCGCGGTTTGAGTATCGTCGCTCGCTGCCGGTGCGCCTGCTCGCTGTTTGGTCTGCTCTTCGTTGTTCATCCGTGCTCTCCACTGCCTGGTTGATGGCTCCGCCGCCAAAAAATAACGGCGCCACCGCGCCGTCGCCGGACCTGGCTTTCCATATAAGGCTTATTGGCGGGAATTCAAGGCGGCGCCGAGTAATTTGGCGGTGACGTCGACGATGGGAATGACCCGGTCATACGCCATGCGAGTCGGGCCGATCACTCCCAACACGCCGATGACTTTGCCATCCATCCCATAGGGCGCGGTGACCAGACTGCAATTGCCCAGCACGGCGTAGCCCGATTCGTCACCGATGAAAATTTGCACGCCTTTGCTGCTAAGACATTGATCAAGCAAATGCAGCAAATCGCGCTTTTCGGCAAAAGCCTCGAACAGCTGGCGCAGGCTGCTGACGTTGGAAAATTCAGAGAAACCCATGAGATTGGTCTGTCCCGCCAACACATAGTCGCGCTGTTCGGCACTGCGTTGCGCCTCGTCGGCCAGATTCATCGCCGCTTGTAAAAGCGAGGTGGCGTTGTCCTTGGCGTCGCGCATGGCCTGTACCACGCCCTGCCGCACCTCGTCGAAAGTTTTACCGCGAAACTGGTGGTTGAGGTAGTTGGCGGCCTGAATCAGCTCGGCTGCCGCGAAGGGCCGCCCGGTGTGAACCACGTGGTTTTGCACCTCGCTATCGTTGATGACGAAAATCGCCAGCACCCGGTTTTCCGACAGACTGACGAACTCCACGTGCCGCAACACCGCCTGCTCCGGCCGCGGCACGGTCACCAGGCCCGCCATGCGGGTGACGCCGGACAGCAGACGCGAAGCGCGCTCCACCAGACCGGGCCGCGCGCCTTCCGGCTCCAATTGATGGCGGAGGCGCTGTACCTCCTCACTTTCCAGCAACTGGACCTGCAACAGGGAGTTGACGAAAACCCGGTAGCCTTGCGCGGTGGGCACTCGTCCCGCCGAGGTGTGGGGCGAAGTCACCAGGCCCAGTTCCTCCAAATCCGCCATCACGTTGCGGATGGAGGCGGGGCTGAGATCCAGATCGGAGCTGCGCGCCAAGCTGCGCGAACCCACGGGCTGCCCGTCGCGTATATAACACTCGACCAGGGTTTTCAGCAGTTGCTGCGCGCGTTCGTTAAGCTCGGTGGAACCCACGGCCCGTCCCAATAAAGAAATAGCCACGACATATTTAGCACTCTTCCGCGCGGAGTGCTAACACAAACTAACAAGCCATCCAAATTTCTGTCAAGAACACGCCCGGCGCCGGACTGGGCACCGGTTATCCGCCGGCCTCGATCCGCCGCGGCGTTTGGCGCCGGCGAGAGGGCGTGCTAAGTTAGCGAGCCAACAGGAGCAGGGCATGTCCAGTCAATTCAAAGTCATCGGGCTGATAGGAAAATACGGCGATCCGGGTATCGCGCAGACCCTGGCCGCCATGGCCGGCTTCCTCACCGGTCAAGCATTGAGCGTGCTGCTGGACGAGGAAACCGCCCGTACCCTGCCCGGCCATGGCCTGGCCACCGCCAGCCGCGCCGAGATCGGTCAAGGCTGTGATCTGGCGGTAGTCATCGGCGGCGACGGCACCTTGCTCAACGCGGCGCGCAGCCTGGCGGATTTCGGCATCCCGGTGGTGGGCATCAATCTGGGCCGGCTGGGCTTTCTCGCCGACATCTCGCCTGCCGACATGTTGGAATGCATGGCGGAAATCCTCGCCGGCCGCTACTGTGCCGAAGACCGCTTTCTACTGCATGCCGAGATCCACCGTGACGGCCAGTTACTGCACCGCGGCGACGCCTTCAACGACGTGGTCGTCCACAAGTGGAATATGTTGCGGATGATCGAATTCGAAACCCACGTCAACGGCCAGTTCATGGACGTGCAGCGCTCCGACGGCCTCATCGTCTCCACGCCGACCGGCTCCACCGCCTACGCCTTGTCGGGCGGCGGTCCGATACTGATGCCCACTCTCAACGCCATCGCGCTGGTGCCGATTTGTCCGCACACCTTGAGCAACCGGCCGGTGGTGGTGGACGGCGACAGCCGTATCGAGATCGTGGTGCGCGACTGCAAACAGACTCACGCCCAATTGACCTGCGACGGCCAAAGCAACTTCAGTTTGCTGGACGGCGACCACATCGTGGTCCGTAAAAAAGAACGGCTGATCCGTTTGATACACCCGGCCAATCACGACTACTTTCACATCCTGCGCGCCAAACTGCGCTGGGGTTCGAAAGGCGAATGAGCGGGCGCGGCATCGACCTCATCGCCACACATTATTTATGCTGACCCATCTGCACATCCGCGACTTCGCCATCATTGACGAACTGGAACTGGATCTCGCCGCCGGCATGACCGCCCTCACCGGCGAGACCGGCGCCGGTAAATCCATTTTAGTGGACGCCTTGGGCCTCGCCCTCGGCGATCGCGCCGACAGCGGCGTGGTGCGCCACGGCCGTGAGCGTGCCGAGATCAGCGCCAACTTCGACATCACCGCCCTCGTTCCGCTGCAAATCTGGTTGACCGAACAAGGACTGGATGCCGACGGCGAATGCGTGGTGCGCCGCCTGATCACCGCCGAAGGCCGCTCGCGGGGTTTCATCAACGGCCAGGCCGTGCCCATGCTGACCCTGCAACAACTGGGCGAGTGGCTGGTGGATATCCACGGTCAACACGAACATCAATCCTTGTTGCGCCGCGAAGTGCAGCGCGAACTGCTGGACGACTACGCGGAACATAGCCCGTTATTGAATGAACTCGCCGCCTGTTTTCAACAGTGGAAATTCCTCAGCGAACAAGTGGCCCAACTGCGCGCCGCCACCGACAGCCGCGACGCCCGCCTCGATCTCCTGCGTTATCAAGTGGGCGAACTCGATGCCCTGGCGCCGCGCGAAAGCGAAATCGCGCAACTGGAAGAAGAACACCGGCGACTTCATCACGCCCAGCGTTTGCTGGATACCACGCAACAGGTGCTGGATCAACTCTACGAAAACGACGGCGCCTTGGTGAGCGGCCTCAATCAGCAAACTCACGAATTGGAACAACTGCTGCGTTACGACCCGCGGGTCGAACCGCCGCTGCAACTCATGCGCGAAGCGGCCATTCAACTCAGCGAAGCGGCCGGTGAATTACGCGATTACATCGCCGGTCTCGATCTCGATCCGCGACGGCTCGCCGAAGTGGAAGAGCGGCTCAACGGTCTGCATGACTTCGCCCGCAAACACCGCGTCCAGCCGGAAGCATTGCCGGCCTTGCACGCGCGGCTGAGTGAGGAATTGGTGGCGTTGCAAAACAGCGACGTGCAATTGGAGAACCTGATCGCGGAGTCGCGCCAGCAGCAAGATCATTACCGGCAACTGGCGCAACGTCTCAGCACGGGCCGCGCCGCGGCGGCGCAGACGCTGTCCACCGCGGTGACGAGTCGTCTACCGGAATTGGGCATGCCCGGCGGGCGTTTCAGCATCGTGTTGAATGCGCGCGCGGACGATGACTTCGCCGCCACCGGCATGGAACAGGTGGAGTTTCAGGTCAGCGCCAATCCCGGCCAGCCGCCGCGCCCGCTGGCCAAGGTCGCTTCGGGCGGCGAACTGTCGCGGATCAGCCTGGCCATTCAAGTGGTGACCAGCCGTTGCCTGCGGGTGCCGATTCTGGTGTTCGATGAAGTGGACGTGGGCATCGGCGGCGGCGTGGCGGAAATCGTCGGCAAACAATTGCGCGCGCTGGGCGGCTCGCATCAAGTGCTGTGCATCACCCATTTGCCGCAGGTCGCCGCCCTCGCCCATCAACATCTGCAAGTGCGCAAACGCAGCACCGGCGACAGCACGGCGACCACCATCGCCCGGCTCGGCGACGCGGAACGTTATGAAGAAATCGCCCGCATGCTGGGCGGCGTGGAGATCACCAAGCAGACCCGCGCTCACGCGCGGGAGATGGTCGTTCGCGCCCGCGATCCGGCCTAGGCAAGAGTTGATTTAATAGACGACAGCGCAGGAGAGGACGCTTTCCCGGTCACGACAATGATGGTGAATGCGGAAAAATCTAAATCACATTTTTGGTTTTTTAGCTGAAAATCCCGGCTATTTTTTCGCGGTCTTTTCTTTGACCTGGCAGTCGGTGCATTTGCCGTAGATGTTGAGGGCGTGGTCGGTCATCGCGTAACCGAATTTTTTGGCGATGGCGCGTTGCCGCACCTCGATGACCTCGTCGATGAACTCGTCCACCTTGCCGCAGGACACGCAGACGATATGGTCGTGATGCTTGCCTTCGTTGAGTTCGAAGACCGCGTGGCCGCCCTCGAAGTGATGCCGGGTCACCAGACCCGCCGCTTCGAATTGCGTCAAGACCCGGTACACCGTGGCCAAGCCCACGTCGTCACCGCTCTCCAGCAGGGATTTGTAGACATCCTCGGCGCGCATATGCAAATCGGACTTCTGTTCCAAGATTTCCAGAATCTTGAGGCGCGGCAAGGTGGCTTTGAGGCCGGCTTTTTTTAAATCGCTGCTTTCCACTGAAGATCATCCTCCGGCTGGCGCGGGGCCATGACACAGCCGCCTCGATTCGGTTACCATGGCTGGGCTTAAGCGGTCATTATCATTCAAATGCGAACCCACATGCAAAAGCTTGTCATCTATCTCAGTCTCTGTCTGGCCTTGACCCTCTCGGCCTGCGCCATCCATCGGCCCACCGTGCAACAAGGCAACGTGCTCGACAGCGCGGCGCTGGCGCAATTAAAACCGGGTTTGAGCAAACGCCAAGTCAGATTCATCCTCGGCAACCCGGTGCTCAGCGATCCCTTTCACGCCGACCGCTGGGATTATGTGTACTGGGTAAAAACCCGCGGTAAAAATTCGACTCGCCAGCATCTGACGCTGTTTTTTGACAACGACGCCTTGAGCCGCATGGAACAGGAAGGCGTGACGCTCCCGTCCGCCGCCGCGCCGCAAACTAACTAGCCGGCATCCCCCGCCGGCGGTGCGTCACCGCCGCCCTTCTTCATGCGTTTACCCGCCGCCGCGCGTTGTTTGCGCACTTCTTTGGGATCGGCGATCAGCGCGCGGTAAATCTCCACTCGATCCCCGGCGCGCAAGGGCGTATCGAGTTTGGCGAGTCTGCCGAACACGCCCACTTTGTTCAGCGCAAGATCGATCTCGGGAAATCGCCGCAACACGCCGGACAAATCGATGGCCTGCCGCAGCGTCGCGCCGCGCGGCGCCTGCACGGCGAGGATCACTTGCAGATCGGGCCGCGCATAGGCCACTTCCACGCTGATCCGTTCAGCGCTGTCCGTAGACATCCACCGCCCGTTTGCAAAATGAATCCACCAGGGTGTTGGCGATCTGGTTGAAGATCGGGCCCATGGCCAGCCCCACCAGTTTACTGGCGAATTCAAAGTCGAGATCCAGCGACACCTTGCAGGCCTGTTCGCCGAGGGACTCGAAGCGCCAAAAACCGTCCAAATGCCGGAACGGGCCTTCCACCAGCCGCATCTCGATCATCTTGTTTTTCTGCAGGCGATTGCAGGTGGTGAAGGCTTTTTCAAAGCCGCCGCGCGCCAGTTCCAAGGTAGCGCGCACCTCGTCTTCATCGCGGCTCAACACCCGCGAGGTCTTGCACCACGGCAAAAATTGCGGATAAGCGTCCACGTCGTTCACCAGCGAATACATCTCCGCCGGACTGTACGGCACCAAGGCGCTGCGATTAATAATGGGCATACGGCATACAACTGCGGTTAGGCAATGAAGTCATGATGCCATCGCCAAGACACTGCGGCGGCGGCTATATAAAAAATAAACGATCAAACCCAAGGCCATCCAGAGAAAAAACCGGACCCAGGTGATCCAGGGCAGACTGAACATCAAATAGCCGCAAAACAGAATGCCCAATACCGGTATCAAGGGACTCCACGGCGTCTTGAAGGGGCGCGGCAATTCCGGGCGGGTATGCCGCAAATAAATCACGCCCGCGCAAACCAGGACGAACGCGGCGAGAGTGCCGAGGAGGAGCGCAGCGCGCCACTGCGGCCAGCGAGAGATAT
>CAKKSB010000142.1 GCA_919903055.1 Gammaproteobacteria bacterium
GTGTAACGCACCGCATTGATCACCAGATTGGTGAAGGCGCTGCGCAATTCTTCTTCACCGCCTCGCAGCGACAAGCCGGGGTCCGCCTCCAATTGAATACTGTGTTTCCCCGCGCTCAGGGCCCGCGCCTCGGCGCTGATCATTTCCAATAAGGACGGCACCGCCACCAGGGTCCGCCAGGGCGAGCGTTCGTCGGTCTCCAAGCGCGACAGCAGCAGCAAATCATCGACGATGCGCTGCATGCGCCGCGCCTGCTCTTCCATCAAACGCAACGAACGTATCTCCTCCTCCGACATGTCGTCCCGGCCGTCCTCCAGCATTTCCAGAAAACCCCGCACCACGGTCAACGGCGTGCGCAATTCATGGGAAACGTTGGCGACGAAATCGCGGCGGGTACGTTCCAGGCGGTAGAGGCGGGTGACGTCGCGAGCCACCAGCAGCAACTGCTCGTGGCCGTAAGGCACTACGTTCGCCGACAACACCAGTTCGCCGTTCACCGGTGAAGGAAATTCGACGGGATCGCTGAATTGCCGCGCGCGCAGATATTCCACGAAACTGGGATGGCGTACCAAATTGACGATGCGCTGGCCGGCGTCATGCGGTGAACGCAAGCCGAGCATGCGTCCCGCCGCCTCGTTGAACCACTCGATCTCACCGCCGGTGCGCAGCACCACCGTGGCATCGGGCATGGCCGCGGTCAGCTCGCGGAAGCGTTGCAGGTATTGGGTGACCGTGCGTTTGCGCCGCCAATGATGCTGGCGCATGCGCTGGAGTTGATAAAACACTTCGCTCCATATTCCGGTGCCGCCCCGCGGCGGCGGCCCGGCGCCGGTGCGCAGCCATTGTTCCAAACGACGGATATGCAAAAGATGCGCGATGAGATAGCCGGTGGTGGCCAGCCACAAAAAAAACAAGACCTGCCCGCTCAACCATCCCAGCAACAAAGCGGCGACGGCCAACCCGGCCACCCGTCCAATTTCCGGCCACCACGAATCGGTCACTCCCTACCCCTGCGCTGAAAAACGGTATCCTGCCCCGCGCACAGTCTGGATGAGACGGTCGTGTCCGTGCAAGCCCAGCGCTTTGCGCAGACGGCGGATATGCACATCCACCGTGCGCTCTTCCACGTAAACCTCACCGCCCCACACCCGATCGAGCAACTGACTGCGGCTGTAGACCCGTTCCGGATGCGTCATGAAAAAATGCAGGAGGCGAAACTCGGTGGGACCCATGACCAATTCATCCCCCACCGCGGTGATGCGGTGGCTGGATGAGTCCAAGCGCAAACCCTGCACTTCCACCACCTGTTCAGAGGCATGGGGCGCGGCGCGGCGCAGCACCGCGTTGATGCGCGCCACCAGTTCGCGCGGCGAAAACGGTTTGGTGATGTAATCGTCCGCGCCGCTGTCGAGACCACGGATCTTGTCCGCCTCCTCGCCGCAGGCGGTCACCATGATAATGGGCACATCGCGGGTCTCGCCGTCCTGTTTCAACTGCCGCGCGAATTCCAAACCGCTCACCTGTGGCAACATCCAATCCAACAGGATCAAGTCCGGACGCTGCGAGGCGATCCGTCCCCGCGCCTGCGCCACGTCGCCGGCCAGCGCGACCTCGAAACCGGCCCGGCCCAACGCCAGATCCACCAGTTGCTGAATCGCCGTTTCATCTTCCACAAAAAGAATTTTTACTGCCATGATGTCCGCGCCGTCTGAGAAACCCGCCCCTTGTTACAGGAAAAATATTACAGGCATATGACACCCTTTACATAATGCAGGGCAAATACCGCGCCCGACCGGCGTTCACCGCCCCTGGACGCACCGTGTCGGCGCGAGCCGCGCGGTGCTTGACAAGCGGCCGGGCGGGTATTTGCCAGCCCCCCGGAGAGTCTGTAACATTGCGCCTTTCGACGGGCGGCGGCCTCTCATAGGGCTGCCTTTTTGCTTTCTGGCGGATGATGACAAAACGATGACCGAGGCATTGATGTCGACCTATTCCCGCCTGCCGGTCACCTTCGAGCGCGGTGAAGGGGCTTGGCTGTGGGATAACACGGGTAAGAAATACCTGGACGCGATCAGCGGCGTCGCCGTGTGCGGTTTGGGCCACGCCCATCCGGCGGTGGCCGACGCGGTGTGCCGGCAGGTGCGTACCCTGGTCCACACCTCCAATTTATACGGCATCGCCAAACAGCAGCAACTCGGCGAACGATTGACCGCGCTCGCCGGCATGGAGAAAGCCTTTTTCTGCAACTCCGGCGCCGAAGCCAACGAAGCCGCCATCAAACTCGCCCGTCTCTACGGCCATAAAAAAGGCATCGCCCTGCCCACCGTGGTGGTCGCCGAAGGCAGTTTTCACGGCCGCACACTCGCGACCTTGAGCGCCACCGGCAATCGTAAAGTGCAAGCCGGTTTCGAACCGCTGGTGCGCGGTTTTCTGCGCGTCGCTTACAACGATTTGGAGGCCTTGCACAACATCGCCAAGAACAGCGCCGAGGTGGTGGCGGTGTTGTTGGAACCGGTGCAGGGTGAAGGCGGCGTCAATATTCCCAATGACGACTATCTCGCCGGCGTGCGCGCCTTATGCGACCAACACGGCTGGCTGATGATGCTCGACGAGGTGCAGACCGGCATGGGCCGTACCGGCCGCTGGTTCGGTTTTCAGCACAGCGATGTGGCGCCCGACGTCATCACCCTCGCCAAAGGCCTCGCCAACGGCGTGCCGATCGGCGCCTGCCTGGCGCGCGGCGCGGCGGCCGAGACCTTCAAGCCCGGCAATCACGCCTCCACTTTCGGCGGTAATCCGCTGGCGTGCAGCGCGGCCCTGGCGGTGATCGACACTATCGAAAACCATCGCCTCACCGAACGCGCGGCGGTGTTGGGCGCGCGTATCGCCGAACAACTGCGCGCGCGGCTCCAGCACGGCGCCAGCGCTCATGGCAAACTCGTCAACGAGATACGCAACCGCGGGCTGATGATCGGCATCGAGCTCGATCGTCCCTGCGGCGAATTGGTAGGCAAGGCGCTGGAACACGGCCTGCTGATCAACGTCACCGCCGAGCGGGTGATTCGCTTGTTGCCGCCGTTGATCTTGAGCGACGCCGAGGCGGACCAGATCGTCGACGGGGTGGTGGAACTGGTGACCAGCTTGGTCAGCGGCGAGCGGATTTAAACGTCGGTCATGGCCGTGCGGCATTTTCTTTCGTTGTTGGATCTCAGCGCCGCGGAATTCCGCGCGCTCATCAAACGCGCCATCGAACTGCGCGAAGAGCGACGGCACGGGCTCAGCCACGACATCCTGCGCCACCAGGTATTGGGTATGATCTTCGAAAAATCGTCGACCCGCACCCGCGTCGCCTTCGAAGGGGCGATGCTGCAATGCGGCGGCAGCGCGATTTTTCTTTCGCCGCGCGACACCCAGCTCGGCCGCGGCGAGCCGATCCAAGATACGGCGCGGGTGCTGTCGCGCATGGTCGACATCATCACCATCCGCACCTATGAACACAGCAAGCTCGAATTGTTCGCGGCTCACTCGCGGGTGCCAGTGATCAATGCTCTCACCGACCGCGAGCATCCCTGCCAATTACTGGCGGACATGCAGACTTATTTTGAACAGCGCGGCGACATCCGCGGCAAGTCCGTGGCCTGGCTGGGCGACGGTAACAACATGTGCCATTCGTATATTCACGCCGCGCAATTGCTTGATTTCGATTTGCGCATCGCCTGCCCCGCCGGCTACGTGCCCGATACCGAGATAGTCCGCGCCGCGGGTGCACGCGTCAGCGTGAATGACGACCCGTTCGCCGCCGCCCGTGGCGCCGATCTGCTGGTTACCGATGTGTGGGCCAGCATGGGCCAGGAAGAAGAAGAGCAGGCGCGCCGCCACGCCTTCGCGCCGTATCAAGTCACCGCGGCGGTGATGGCCGAGGCCAAGGCCGATGCCTTGTTCATGCACTGCCTGCCCGCCCACCGCGGCGAAGAGGTGAGCGACGAAGTCCTCGAAGGTCCGCAAAGCGTGGTGTGGGACGAAGCGGAAAACCGTCTGCATTCGCAGAAGGCCTTGCTGGAATTGTTACTGCGCGCTTGAGTTGCGGTATCGCCGAAGGGCGTGGGACGGGACATGGAGGACGCGCCGCTTCGCACTTTTCATCATGCTACCTTGTTCGCTTCGCAGTCCGCCCTCTTAGCAAAAGTGCGAACCGCTCCGGCCCGGCCGACTACCCCTTCTTAGAGCAAGAAGGGGATAAATCCCAAACATCACTCGCCGCACAGAGCAAACTCTACCGGGCAAAGTTTCATCTATAAGCCCAGCAGAGCCGGCCGACAATTCTCAATGAAGCACTGGATGATCACATTTACTCACCAGTCCATCGCACCGCACTGACTTTCGGTGATTAGGTCGTTCAACCTGCGCAGTCAAACTTGCCGCATAAACCATCATTACTTCACGCCGCCTCTTCCGGCCGGCGCTGACGCTGATAAAGGAATTTAAGCACCGCGGCACGGTGTTGGTTATAGGCGGGATCATCCGCCAATTCCACCCGTTTACGCGGCCGCGGCAGCTTGACCTCGACGATCTCACCAATGGTGGCGGCCGGGCCGTTGGTCATCATGATGATACGATCGGAAAGCAGCACCGCCTCGTCCACGTCGTGGGTGACCATCAATACCGTGTTCTTGAGGCGGCCGTGAATTTCCATCACCGCGTCCTGCAGGCTCGCACGCGTGAGCGCGTCGAGCGCGCCGAACGGTTCGTCCATCAGTAGCAGCTTGGGTTCCATGGCCAACGCACGGGCAATGCCGACGCGTTGTTTCATGCCGCCGGAAATTTCCGGGGGACGCTTGTTCAAAGCGTGTTCCATATGCACCAGCGCCAGATTCTCGCGCGTCCATTCATCGCGCTGCTGTTTATTCTTGGTCGAGCCGAATACCTTGTCCACGCCCAACCGCACGTTTTCATACACCGTCAGCCACGGCAGCAGCGAATGGTTTTGAAACACCATCGAGCGTTCCGGGCCGGGTCCGACGATCTCGCGCCCGGCGCACAACATGGCACCGCTGCTCGGCATGATCAACCCCGCCACCAGATTGAGCAGCGTGGATTTGCCGCAGCCCGAGTGACCGATGATGGAAACGAATTCCCCTTGCTCGACCGACAGGTTGATGTCGCGCAAGGCATGGAAGCGGCTGCGTCTGGTGTCGAAAACCATTTCCACTTTTTCCAGTTGCAGATATTTCACGGTGATGTACCTCTTTAAGTTAGGCGGACCGCATCGTGCGACAGATTATCCGGATTAAAGTCATTCGTAATTAAAACGCCGCGCCAGCAGCAACAGTATTTGTTCCAGCAACAGGCCGACGATGCCGACCACGAAGATGGCGATGATGATGTGAGCGACGTTAAGATTGTTCCATTCGTCCCATACCCAGAAGCCGATACCGACACCGCCGGTGAGCATTTCGGCGGCGACGATCACCAGCCACGCCACGCCGAGGCCGAGACGCACGCCGGTCAGCGTATACGGTAGTACCGCGGGGAAAAGAATTTTGGTGAAAATCTTCCACTCCGAAAGATTCAGCACTCGCGCCACGTTCAAATAATCCTGCGGCACCTTGGTCACCCCCACCGCGGTGTTAATGATGATCGGCCAAATGCTGGAGATGAAAATCACCCACACCGCCGCCGGCTGCGCTTCTTTAAACACCAGCAGGCCGATGGGCAACCAGGCCAGCGGCGATACCGGTCGCAGCAAAGAGATGATGGGCGCGGTCATGCCGTTGAAAAACGCGAAACGGCCGATCATAAAACCTAGCGGTATGCCGATCAACGCCGCCATGCCGAAACCCATACCCACCCGTTGCAGCGAATTCAGGATGTTCCAGCCGATGCCTTGATCATTAGGTCCATTGACATAAAAAGGATCGCTGAACAATTCCACCGCCGAGATCCAGGTTTCGTACGGTCCCGGCAGGCCGTCGCTGCCTTTACTGACCAGAGCCCATAGCAGCACGAATAACACCACGCCCAACACCGGCGGCAAAAGTACCCGCACCAGCCAGCGGCCGCTGTCGGCGAGCCACGAAATTCGCGGCGGCACCGGCATGGGCGCCGGCGGTACGATCACCGCCGTTTTGGCGGGCTCGTCGTGCGGTGGCGTCTCTACTATTTTTTTCATCGCGATTACCGTCATGCTGCTCTCCTTTACACCTTGATCTTGAAACTCGCCGCGTATTGCGCGGGATTCTTGCCATCCCAGGTTCCGCCGTCGAAAAATTTAGCGGGACGCATCGCATCTTTGGGCAGCGGAATTTTGAGTTGAGCCGCCGCCTGTTTATACAGGTCGAGCTGATTCACTTGCTTGGCCACCGCCAGATAATCCGGATCGGCGGTCAACAAGCCCCAACGCCGCTGCTGAGTGAGGAACCACATCGCGTCCGAGAGATAAGGGAAGTTCACCGCGCCGTCGTTGTAGAACTTCATGTAGTTGGGGTCTTCCCACTTCTTGCCGATGCCGTTGTCGTAATGGCCGAGGAAACGCCCTTCGATCACCTCTTCCGGCGCATTGACGTAGGATTTGCTGGCGATGATCTTCGCCACCTTGGGCCGGTTGGCGGTGGCGTCGATGTACATCGAGGCTTCCATCACCGCCATCAACATGGCGCGCGCGGTGTTGGGATATTTCTGCACGAACTCCGCGGTGGTACCCAAAACCTTTTCGGGATGATCTTTCCAGATTTCCTGCGTGGTGACGGCGGTAAAACCGATCTTGTCGAAAATCGCGCGCGCATTCCACGGCTCGCCGACGCAGAAGCCGTCCATGTTGCCGATCCGCATATTCGCCACCATTTGCGGCGGCGGCACCACGATGGTCTTCACATCATTGAAGGGATGAATGCCGTTGGCCGCCAGCCAGTAATAAAGCCACATGGCATGGGTGCCGGTAGGAAAAGTCTGGGCGAAGGTATATTCGCGTTTCTCGCCGTCCACCAGCTTTTTCAGCGAGGCGCCGTCGGTCACGCCTTTGTCCTTGAGCTGATTGGCGAGCGTGATGGCCTGGCCGTTGTGATTGAGATTCATCAGAATCGCCATGTCCTTCTGCGGTCCGCTCAATCCCAAATGCACGCCGTAAATCAAGCTGTACAACACATGGGCCGCGTCGAGTTCGCCGTGAACCAATTTATCGCGCACCGCCGCCCAGCTCGCTTCCTTGGAGACGGTGACGTTGAGCCCGTATTTCTTGTACAGGCCCAATTCATGGGCCATCACTACGCTGGCGCAATCGGTGAGTGGAATGAAGCCGATGGTGAGATCGGTTTTCTCCGGTTTGTCGGAGCCCGCCGCCCACGCGCCGGATCGCAGCCAGGACGGCACCGCGCCCATCATCGCCGCGCCGCCGACCGCGACACCCACCCCTTTCAGAAAACCGCGCCGCGATAATCCCGGCTTGTTTTGATCGCGCTTGTCACTCACAGCTGTCTCCTCCATTTGATTATTACGAAAATAAAAAAGGCGTCGATCCGCACATGGATGAAACATATCCATGCCGATAGACGCCTTTGTCTGTGAGACGTACCGCCGTTGGTCCGCCCATCGTATTCAATGACCGCGGCATCGCGCGCCGCGTCATCAATGGAGGAGCAAGAGCCGTACCAATTTTCCGCGCACCGCCCAATAGGCTGAATAACAGGAGCTTAAACCGACTAAGCTATGACCAGCACTGCGATATCGAACAGAACACGCACAAGACTTGCGCCAAAATATGGCGCTGTTTTCCGTCACGGTTCTTTTGTAGTGCACCCGCTGAATGGATAGCGAGCAAGGGTGTAGAGCTTGTTGAAATTCGCTGCCATAGTCGTTGGCGCCGCGGCACACCCGACCACCGCTTTGCCAGATCGGCGGCCTCGAACATCGGTCACGGCGCTCAGTAAACGATTCACAGCAACAACAAAACCGCGCTAGTGCCACTGGCCAAAAGACACAAAGGTGAAGCCACCTTGCGCGCGCCTCTCTTGTCATGTCTTAGCTGTTTGGTACATCAATCATTCTTTTCCTAATACTAAAACCCTCGCATGTATTTACCGTTATCGGCAGCCGCGCGCCTATTCCGTGCATCAACCATGGTCCTGCAACCATAGTCCTGGAAGATGTGTGCACCAAAGTTGGGTTTCCCGACGGTGCATGCGTTATGACGGTGCACCGGAGATAGCTGCATATGGTAGTCATGCAGCGGTCTTTATATTTATAAATAGGGAGTTACGTTATTGGCACGATAGCTGCCCACCCACATGCAGGCCGGACAGGTTCTGTGAAGTTTATCGGAGATATTATCGTGATCAATTTGAAAGAGTTCAGGCAGGCCGGACACTGGCCGACATTGCTGGCCGCATTTCTGTATTTCGATGTGAGTTTCATGGTGTGGGTCGTGCTCGGCCCGCTGTCGCTCTACCTGAGTCAAGATTTGGGTCTCAGCATCGAAGAAAAATTCAGCATTGTGGCCTTGCCGATTCTGGCGGGCGCCTTGTTGCGTATTCCGCTCGGCATGCTGGCCGATCATCTGGGTCCCAAGCTTACCGGCAGCCTTGCGCAACTTATCGTGATCGCCGGTATGGCCTATGCCTGGTTATTCGGCCTGCACTCCAAACTCGAAGTCGAATTGCTGGGCATCGTGTTAGGCCTGGCTGGGGCGAGCTTCGCGGTGGCGCTGCCGCAGGCCTCGCGCTGGTATCCGCCCAAGTTTCAGGGCGTCGTGTTGGGCATCGCCGGCGCCGGCAACATGGGCGTGGTACTGGATTCCATGTTCGTGCCGTGGATGGCGGAGCATTGGGGTTGGCAGGCGGTATTCGGCGTGCTGCTGATCCCGTTGACCATCGTGCTGGGTTTGTATCTGATCTTGGCCAAGGATGCCCCGGGGCAGCGTAAGCCCGTCACCTTGACCAACTATGCCCTGGTGCTGCGCGACCGCGACACTTGGTGGTTCATGTTCTTCTACTCCATCACCTTCGGCGGCTTCGTGGGTCTCGGTAACGCGCTGCCGCTGTATTTCACCAACTGGTATCACGCCTCCGGCGTCGCCGCGGGCCTCATGGCGGCCTTGGTGGTGCTCGCCGGCTCCATGGCGCGGCCCATGGGCGGCGTGCTCGCCGATCGTTTCGGCGGGATACGCACCTTGCAATTGTTGTTCGGCGTGGTCGCGCTCGCCTATCTGACCGTGGCCCTGTTGCCACAGGGTCCGGCCCCGGCAACGGTCGCGGATGCCAAGGTGGCCGGGTGGGCGATCAGTGAACTGCCCGGCATTGCCTGGATTGCCGTGGGTGTGTTCTTTCTCGGTGCGACCGCGCTGGGCATGGGCAACGGCTCGGTGTTTCAGCTCGTGCCGCTGCGCTTTCGTAATGAGATCGGCGTCATGACCGGATTGGTCGGCGCGGCCGGCGGCTTAGGCGGATTCTTCCTAGCCAAGACCATGGGCATTTCCAAAGCGATGACGGGCGGCTTCATGGCGGGTTTTTCGTTATTCGCCGCCTTGGCGGTAGTGGGTCTACTTGGGCTGATGATGGTAAAAACGCGGTGGCGTACCACCTGGGGGGCGGTGTCGGGTGCCCACGTCTAGCTTCTAACACTTGTTGATGTATACCTACGTGACTATGCTGTCGCGATGAGTGTCGACAGGCTTGAGGTAAGGCTGGGAATCGCCAGCGAATGTGGTCATCGCGAGTCGAACGACGACTACGCGGCGATGATAGAGTTGGACGATGCCAGCGCGCCGCGTACCGTCATTGCCGCCATCGCCGACGGGGTGAGTGGCGCTGGCGGGCGCGTCGCCTCGGAGACGGTGGTGCGGGGTTTTCTCGACGGCTTCCGCAGTGCGGCGGCGACACTGACGGTGGAGCGCGCCGCGTCCCGTGTGCTGGGTGCGCTCAATCGCTGGGTGCATGCCCAGGGACAACACTATGCAGTCAATCGCGGCATGGCCACGACCTTTACCGCCGCCATTCTGTGCGGCCGGCGCCTGCATATCGTGCATGTCGGCGACAGCCGGCTCTATCGCCTGCGCGAAGGTGGCGTATCACTGCTCACGCGCGATCACACCCACAATCATCCGGACATGCGGCATGTGCTGATCCGCGCGGTCGGCCTTGAGGAAACGGTGCACGCCGATTATGAGGCGCACAGTCTGATGGCGCATGACCGGCTGCTGCTGTGCAGCGACGGCGTGCACGCGAGTCTGCAACCGGCGGCGCTGCGCAAATTACTCGCCGAGCGCGCCGCGCCCGAGGAAACCGCCGCACGTATCGTGCAAGCGGCGCTGCAACGCGGCAGCCAGGACAATGTCACCGCGTTGGTGCTCGACGTGTTGGCCATGCCCGCGGCCGAACGTTTGGATCTCGAGGCCGCGGTCGCGGAGTTGCCGATACTCGATCTGCCCAAGGCCGGTGATACCGTCGATGATTTTCTCCTGAAAGAGCTGATCTCGGACGGCCGCTACAGCCGCTTGTTCCGGGCCGAAGACACGCGCGAGCCGCGCGAGGTGGCCATCAAATTTCCGCATCCGCGCGTAGCCAGCGCGGCGGCCTACCGGCGCGCGTTCGTGCGCGAGGCCTGGGTGGCGGCGCAGGTGCGCAGCCCCTACCTCTGCGAGGTGATCGAATTACCCGCCGGCCGACAGACACGGCTGTACTCCGTCATGCCTTACTACGCGGGAGAAACGCTGGAGCAACGCCTGTGCCGTGCGCCGCCGGTCAAGTTTGAGGAAGGGGTGCAGATCGGCATCCAACTCGCCAAGGCGGTGTATGGCCTCAATCGCCGCGACATCATCCACCGCGACGTCAAGCCTGACAATGTCTTGCTGCCGGCCGGCGGCGGCTTGCGGCTGGTGGATCTCGGCGTAGCGCGTTTGCCGCGGCTTGAGCTGATGAATGACGAGGACATTCCCGGCACGCCCAGTTACATGGCGCCGGAATTGTTCGAGGGGCGGCCCGGCGACGCGCAGTCGGATGTCTATGCCCTCGGCGTGACCCTCTACCGCTTGTTTACCAATCATTATCCCTACGGCGAGGTCGAGGCCTTCTCGCGCCCGCGGTTTAGCAAACGGGTTCCGCTCAATCATCATCGCGGTGATTTACCGGTGTGGCTGGATGCGGTGCTGGCGCGCGCCACCGCGATCGATCCGGCGGCGCGTTATGCGGATGCGATGGAACTGGCCTTCGATCTCGAACACAACCTGGCGCATGGACCGCGGCTGGTGATACGGCGCCAATCGCTCTACGAACGCAATCCCTTGCGCTTCTGGCAAGTCGTGGCGCTGCTACTGCTGGTGATGTTGATCCTGTCGCTGGCCGCCCGCTGAACCCGTACACGGCGCCGCGGCCATCCCAGCAAGATGCAGTCTTCACCTTTAGCAGCGCGGCTCGAAATATCAGCCAGGCACCAACACGCTATTTCTCAGTGGTCGCTCGCTTATTGAATTAGTAGCTGATGCTACCGTGCATGGTCTTTACCAAATTACGCGTGATACTCAAGCCCATGTCTGTTGCTTGGTATTCGTGGGTTGACCTGGCATTGGACAGGAGATTGACCAAGACCTGCATCAGCCGGTTTGAATCAGCCAGAACCTATAAAAAAAGGGCACGCCAGCCAGGCGTGCCCCATCAGAAGAGTTTGTTACGCACCAAAACGCCGATGATCAGAAGGCGACTTGTCCCATCAGCCAGACTTTATCGGTGTCCACTTTGCCGGCCAGATCGCCGGCGCTGTAGCTGGCGTATTTCGCGGTGACGGTATAGAGCTTGGCGAATTTCTTGGCGGCTTGAAAATTTAATTCCGTGCCGTAGTCGCCGCCGCCGCTATTGGCCGCGTAGTCGTGATACACCACGAGCAAGTCGACGCCCAGCAGCGCACCGCCCACACTCAAATAGGTGTCTTCCAAACCCGCCGCCGGTGTGGTGAGGAATTGATCGGCCCAGCCATTGAACGCATGCAAGGTGGCGAGCGGAGTCTGTACGGCGCGAGTGCCGTCGCCTTCGAGCGCTTCATAACCGAGCTTGGCGGTCACGCCGCTCAACGCCCCGCCTACTTCGGCGAACAAATAATTGAGATCGTAACTGGCGGGGTTGTCCGCGTAATCGCCCTGTTGCGCCCATTCCGCGGTGTACAACAGCTTGGCTTGCTCGCTGAGTTTGGCAGCGCCCGTGAAACGCACGCCGGCGGTCCGGGTGGATGCGCTCGCGCCCTGCGCGTAATCCAGCAAATAGACATAAGCGCTGAGAGTGCCGGCGGTCCAACCGCCATAACTGGCGTTGAGAATATCCGAGGCCATATTGGCGTTGAGACCGGTGATGCGATTGACGTTACTCAAATGGGCATAGGTGATGGTGGTGTCCGGCAAGGATTTATTGGCCAGCGAGACCGCGTCGAAAGTCTGTTCGTTCTGCCGCCAGCCGACGTTGCCGACGAAACGCTGATTGTCCAACAACAGGCGCTGCCGTCCCACTTTAACGACCGTTGCGGGTAAAGTACTCACACTGAGGTACGCCTGGTTGACTTCGGTACCTTCCGGATCGGACACCAGAGAATATTGGGTTTTGCCGTTGACGCCGCTGTTGTAATTCTCGTCGCCGACGACGGTGATGTTCTCGAATTCCAGATAGCCGTTCACGCCATGAAACGGGTCGGTCAGATATCCCAAACGGCTGCGCACGGTCGAAGCGGTCGCCTCCTGGAGGGCATTGTCTTGTTCGACATGTTCATAACGATAACGCACGTCCAGCGACGCCTTGCCGCCGATCAGCGATTCACTGAAGGTGGCCGCCGCCTGCGCCATGGAAGACGGATTGACCAGCGCGGCGACGCCGCCCAGTAACGCCACGCCGCAAGTGATCCCGTAAGAAACCCCGTTTTTCATTGTTCACTCCTCGTTATAATGTGATTGGCGTTAGTACATCTTCAAAAAAAAACGCCCAACCAGGCGCGCGTTGATACGGCGCTGATTGGACGTCTTTGTCCCAGCGCGGACCGCCATTGGTCCGCTATTTTTCTTTACACCCACCCTGATAAGCGGGGTGGTATTCCGTTGGGCTCAGCCCAGCAGTTCCTCGGCCTCGATGACGCTTTCCGCCACGTCGATGAGACGTTTGTTGCGATTCATCGCCAGCTTGCGCAGAGCGTGGTAGGCCTCGTCCTCGCCGTAGCCCCGCCGCCTCATCAAAATACCTTTGGCGCGCTCCAGCAGTTTGCGTTCGGCGAGACTGTTTTTAGCCTTGGCCAATTCCCCGCGCAATTCTTGAAATTCCTCGAAGCGCGCCACCGCGGTCTGCAAGATCGGCTTGATGCGATGCGGCTGCAAACCGTCCACCACATACGCGCTCACGCCGGCCTTCACCGCCGCGGAAATAGTTTCCTTGGCGTCATCCTGGCAAAACATCACGATCGCGCGCGGATCATTGCGGCTGATCACATGCAAATGCTCCAGCATGTCGCGGTCGGGCGATTCCATGTCGATGATGATGACGTCCGGCTGCACCTCGCGCACTTTGGCGTACAAATCGGTGCCGGACTCCAATATACTGGTAACGTGATAACCGGCCGTCATCAAGGCATGCACCACCTCCGACGACCGTTTGACGTCTTCATCCACCACCAATACACGCAACATCCCATCACCCTGCCTCATCGCGACACAGTGAATTAGCAAGGCTTATGCCACTCGCTTTGAATGAATTGGGAGTAATGAACATCAAGGAATTAAGCTTAAATTACCGACTCGGCGTTTCTCGCGGGGCACGGGGCGCCGCACTGTTTTAACTCGGATACGGGGCGTAACGCTCCGCGACGGCGCATGCTTTCTCGCGGGAACACTTGGGGTGCGGTCGAACGACGGTCACATCGCAATGATGGATATTTCCTCTCTAAATGTTGATCAGATTCCACCGCCGCGCCGCCAAGCACGCTAATTGGGAACGGTGATCGAGATTTGACGACTCCAATTGCCATGACCACACCGGATAGCCCGCGCGTCGATTTAATCGATTAGGGTAAATCGAAAAAAAGCGCTTCGCCTTGCGAAGTGGAAGTAAGGATGAGGCAAAGCTCTTCACGCAACGCCGCCCCGTCACCGGCCATCAAGGAATGTCCGTTGAGCGTCAGCTCGCCACGCACCACATGAAGATAACCGTTGCGGCCGCCGCGCAACTGGTAGCTGACTCGCTTACCGCTCTGCACCTGGGTCAGGAACACCAAAGCATCCTGATCGATGGTGAGCGAATCATCGCGTCCATCGGAGGACGCCACCACGCGTAAACGGTCACGGCTCTCCTCCGGCGCGAAAGCCTTTTGCTGGTAACCCGGCGGGAGATTTCGCTGGGTGGGCAACAGCCAAATTTGCAGAAAGTGCACCGGCTGTTCTCGCGAAGCATTGTATTCGCTGTGGACGATGCCGGTGCCGGCCCTCAGACGCTGCACCTCGCCGGAGCGGATCACTGAACCCGTGCCCAGGCTGTCCTTGTGCTCCAGCGCACCCTCGATCACGTAGCTAAGTATTTCCATATCGCGATGGCGATGACTGGCGAACCCGCCGCCCGGCGCCACTTTATCTTCGTTGATTACCCGTAAGGCGGAAAAACCTTCGTAGCGGGGATCGTAATAATCGCCAAATGAAAAACTGTGGTAACTGTCCAGCCAAGCCGATTGGCTGCGCCCGCGGTCGCCCGCCTTTCTCAGGCTTATCATCGTCAACTCCTACAACCAACTCTATTAGTCACTACTTATTGATTGCATAACGATATACTTGACAGCATTCTCATAAAATTGGAATTATTTGTTGAACATAGTCAGATTATTTCAATATGCGGCTTACCCTGGATGCTTTATCCGTTCTCGACATCATTGATCGCAAAGGCAGTTTCGCCGCAGCGGCGGAATCGCTGCATCGGGTGCCATCAGCAATCACTTATACCATCCAAAAATTAGAACAAGACTTGGGGGTCACTTTATTCGATCGCGAGGGCTACCGCGCGTCCCTCACCACCGCAGGCCGTGAACTGCTCAAGGAAGGCCGGCATTTATTACAGGCCGCCGACGCGCTAGAAGCGCGCGTCAAGCGCGTCGCCACCGGCTGGGAAGCGGAATTGCGCATCGCCGTCGATGATCTCATCCGCTTCGATGCCTTGCTGCCGCTGCTCGCCGAGTTTTACGCCAGCGAGTCCGGCACGCGGCTGCGCCTGTCCCGGGAAGTCTACGGCGGAACCTGGGATGCCCTTCTCACCGGCCGGGCCGATTTGGTCATCGGCGCCACCGGTGACGCTCCGCCAGGCGGCGGTTATCAATCCCACCCTTTCGGGCGCATGGAATTAGTCTTCGCCATCGCTCCCCATCACCCTTTGGCCGACCGGCCGGAGCCTCTCGCCGAAGAAGATATCCGGCGCTACCGTGCCGTGGCCATCGCCGACAGTTCCCGGACCCTGCCTCCTCGCACCTCGGGCCTGCTCACGGGACAAGACGTGCTCACGGTAGCGGACTTCACCGCCAAGGTGGCCGCGCAGCGTGCCGGACTCGGCGTCGGCCATCTGCCCGCGTGGATCGCCGAACAAGAAGCGGCGGCGGGCCATTTACTCATAAAAAAAACCCAAGCCGGCCCGATTCCCTTCTCGCTTGCTGCGGCCTGGCGCAGCAAACACCAGGGAAATGCCTTGGCTTGGTTTGTAGCGAAAGTCACTGCGTCATCCCATGCCGCCATGCTTACCGGCAAGCCGTAAACCGATCATTCGTTAAACATTCGACATTCAACGTACTCAAGTAGTGTTTCACGGGGGACGCCATATAGCTTACCGTGATGGCTATGCGTAAAGATTTCCGACGATCATTTAGATACGTATTAATAATAATGAGAATAGGCTATATGGCAGAGTAAGTTAGCGTTATGGCATTGAATTTGCTTTTGTTAAGGATGTTGGCCAGTGACGGCGCTAAAAATGATTTGGCTTGAAGACCCAGCTCGGATGTTCGCGGGGCAAGCCATGAATTGAGGTTGGCACCGATGTTAAGTTGTAAATCACTGGCCTACTGCATAGTGGCCGGTTTAACTTTATTCACGGGTAGCGCGCACGCTATTCCCTTCCAAATCACTTCTCAGCTCACCGGCGATCCGCGGTTGGAGAATCCCGATGGGATCGTAGTGAATATCACTATCGATTCCGATACTACCTCGAATCAAGCCACTTGGACCGTAGATCTGAATTCCCCGGTGGCGCATCCCAACATGAAATTGCATGAACTTTATTTCAATATGCTGGGGTCAGCCGGTGATTATGTCTTCAGCAACTTCTCGCCGGCATCTTGGAGCGTGCATCTCAACGACAATGTGAAAGGCGCGGGCAGCGGCGGCTCGACTTTTTTATTTGAAACAACCAGTAGCAAACCCACGACCAATATTACCAATAGCGTATTGCTCACGTTTAAGATGACGAAAGTGGCCGGCCATTTTAATCCGTTCGACTTCATCAACTCGCCCAAAACCACCACCAGCGCCGGCTTTAATTCCCAAATAGGGGCGCATTTGCAAAAT
Source organism: Gammaproteobacteria bacterium (assembly GCA_919903055.1). Lineage (GTDB taxonomy): Bacteria > Pseudomonadota > Gammaproteobacteria > DRLM01 > DRLM01 > CAKKSB01. Next base: position 16,550 of record CAKKSB010000142.1, read on the forward strand.
CTGACCACATCCAAAATCGGCCGCTTGACCACCGCCGACAGTGGCTTCGCCACCGGAAACTTTTTATACGATCCGCCGGTACCGCCCCTCGCCGTGCCCGAGCCCAATATCGCGCTGCTGATCGGTAGCGGCCTGATGGGAATGGCCTTTATTCGCCGCCGCAAATCATCACCTTGCAAAAATACCGCTGCCTGACAGCGGAGTTTCGCGGTACATTCGGCGGATCACCACCAGCCGGACAAAAAAAAGCCTCGCTATTTAGCGAGGCTTTTTTCTCTGAGACTAAGCCGAATTATTGGGGAACGACGTTCACCGCGCTCGGGCCCTTGGCGCCACGCTCGGTTTCAAAGCTCACGGTCTGCCCTTCCGCCAGGGATTTGAAGCCGCTGGCCTGAATCGCGGAGTGATGAACGAACACATCGGCGCTACCATCGGAAGGCGCGATGAAACCAAAACCCTTGCTGTCGTTAAACCACTTAACTGTACCTGTAGCCATTCTGATTACCTCTATAAAAATAAACCAACAATGTATTAGTGTGCAGATTGCTGCTGAGAAATTACGGGAGGAATTACACTCTACACTGCGAGGAACTACCGGAACTGCTACAAGACAAAAAGCTGCAACTGGGCCGATCTTATACTCTTCCAAAAGACAAAGCCAGCTATTTCATATCCATAAAGGTGCGAATGACGACGCGGCGAAGCCATCGCCGCTCTAAAAGCGTGCCGCCGCCGGCGATGCGTTCATTCTCGCTTGCGCGCGAGGGTCAGGCCATCGCCGATCGGCACCATACTGAGATCGACACGCGGATCGTCGCCGACGAATTCGTTGAACCGGCGTATCGCCACGGTCGCCTCGCGCTGGTCATCCATTTTGGCGACACTGCCGCCCCACAACACATTGTCGACGGCGATGAGACCGCCCGGCCGCAGTAGACTCAAACAATGTTCGTAGTAGTGGCGCAGACTAAGTTTATCCGCGTCGATAAAAGCGAAATCAAACGTGTCGGCAGCGGTAGCCACCAGCTCATTCAAGGTATCGAGCGCTGGCGCCAGACGCAGCTCGATTTTCCGATCGACCCCGGCCTGCCGCCAATAACGCCGCGCAATCGCGGTCCATTCCGCGCTGACATCACAAGTCACCACGCATCCCTCCTCGGGTAACGCCTCCGCCATCACCAGCGCGCTGTAACCGGTGAAAGTGCCGATTTCGATGATGCGTTTGGCGCCGATGAGCTTGACCAGCAGCGCCATGAACTGACCTTGATCGGCGGAAATTTGCATCATCCCCCTTTCCAGCCGATTGGTTTCCTCGCGCAGGGCTTGCAGGATCGGCGTGTCCCGCAAAGAAACCGACAACATATATTCGTAGAGGCTTTCGTCCAGATTCAGAGTCTGTTTTCCCATGGAGTCACGCCTCCTTAAATCTCACAAAAATAAAGTGCGCGGCGGTCGGCTCATGCGAGCCCACGCAACGCGCACCGGTCCGGCCCTATCTTAATCTTAATCTCGAATCGCCTCGACCTCGAACTTCAGAACCATCTCGTCGCCTATCGCCGGCAAGGCGAATTTCACGCCGAAATCCGAACGTTTGATTTTCGCGCTGGCATCGAAACCGCAGACGAAAGTCTTTTTGGTCGGGTCCATGGGATTGATACCGCAATTGATACTGGCCACCTCGAGCTGCACCGGCTTGCTGACACCCAACATGGTCAGCGTGCCTTGCACCGTCGCGGTCTTATTATCGCGGATAGTTACTTTGCTGGATTTGTACGTGATCTCCGGGAACTCCATCACGTTCAGAAAATCGGGCGAACGCAGGTGATCGTCGCGTTTCTTGAAGGCGGTATCGATGGAGGCGGCGTCGATGGTGACATTCACCGAACCAGTCTTATTGGCCTGATCAAGGATAATCTTGCCGCTGGTGGTGTTGAAACGCCCTTGCATCGTCGAAAAACCAAGATGGTTAATGGTGAAATGCGGATAGGTGTGCATCGGGTCGACGCTGTACGACTCGGGCGCGCTGAAGGCGCTCAACGGCAGGAACATGAAGCCGGCGGCAACAATAAACTTACGCATGAATATCTCCTAGTTGGCAGGTTGAGTAAGTAAAGCAATTAACAACGGGGTAAATCGGCGGTACCCTTGATTGAAATGTCGGACTCATCGGCAGTTCGCCCGCGATCTTTCGTTTAGCTGACCTGTCGGGATCGGCAGCTTCTCGTGACGCATAGTAATGGCTGGAATTAGATCGATAAACTGGCATAATAGAAAAAGATTGTTTCTACATGAAGGCTAATTAAATGGCCGATTTCGACGACATGTTGTTATTCGGCAAACTGGTCGAGTTGAAAAGTTTCACCGCGGTGGCCGAGGCGACCCGCCTGTCGCGGTCTCTGGTCAGCAAACGCATCACCCAGCTCGAACACCGGCTGGGCGTGCCTTTGGTCAATCGCACCACGCGGCGGGTGGACCTGACCGACGCCGGCAAGACCCTTTACCGTTACTGCAAGCAAATCGAACACACTTGGCAAGAGGCCGAGGCCGAACTCGGCGAAATCCGCCGCGCGCCGCGCGGGCTGCTGCGCATAAACGCGCCGGTGACCTTCGGCCAGTTGGCGCTCCCCGAAGCGATCGCGGCCTTCGTCAGCGGGTATCCGGACGTGCGGGTGGAACTCAGCCTGGCCGATCAATACGTCGATCTCAT
>CAKKSB010000143.1 GCA_919903055.1 Gammaproteobacteria bacterium
GGCGCGGAGCCCGCGGTCCAGCAAGCGTGAGACAGCCGGACTTTAGCCGCGAAGCCGCGTCAGCCGGTGTGGTTAGAGCCATGACGCGCTACTACGCAGCGCGTCATGGCGTTTGCCTGGCGTACGGGGCGAAAGGAATCAAGGTCGCGCGACCGAAATCGATACGCACAAGGTCCGGCTGTCTCACGCTTGCTGGACGGATGTGCGTATCGTTTCCCGAGGGCCGCGACTCATCGGTTGTTGATGACCTGGCCGTTCATTACAAATCTTAGTCATAACCAATAACCTTCATAATAGACGCCGGTGACGCGTTCGTAGGGTTTGAGCGCGTGTATCTCATAACCCCGGTCATGATCGGGGTAACGGCCCAGCGCCGTATCCAACTCATAAGTGAAGCTGCCACATGAACTCTTTTCCGAGATGCCGCACGTCCGCGCGTTAATTACCGCATAGAGCGGGTCCCAGCCCATCATGCCGGTGAGCAGTAGATAACAAGCGAAAGTCGCGCTGTAAATCTCCCAACTGAGTGGCGTCACTTCAACCATGGCGACAATGACAGGAATGATCAATAATGATCCGAATAATAGACGCGATAAGCGGTCCATTATTCCCATATTCTCGACTATCCATTTTTCTCCCAGTCGTTTCATTGATCTCACCTCCTTTTATTCCAACCTGTATTTTCCAATTCATTACATTCCAAACTTCACTTTCAATCAGTGACATGGTCACCCATCAGCCGGATGACCCGGGCACGCCGGCCGCTTAGCAGGTGAATAAAAAACAGGAAGGTACGCGCTTAGTTCTACAGGCCGCTTTACAGAATGTGGGAAATAAGATGATCTGGAATAACGGATTCGCAGCGGGCAGCGGCGAGACTCGCTCATTCATAACATGTCGTCTTCTTCGTCGACGGTAGCGTTTGACGGGAGGTCGCTTCGCGCCGGTTTATCGGGGGAGCGTTCGACACGCGCAATGTGAAACAGTGCATCGCCGGCGTTGGCGAGTGGTAAATTCATTCTGCCGATCACGATACCGTTGACCGGGGACACGATCACCACCTCCCGTTCACCGAACGGGTCGGCCACCACGCCCAGCGCATCGCCTTTGCGCACGGCGAATCCCAAAGGACGAGTAGTGCGGAATATTCCGCTATCGGGAGAACGCACCCAGGTACTGGAGCGGGCCAACATCTGTTCAGGAAATTTACGGCGCTGGGTTTTACCAGGCGGTAACATCGCCAAAGCGCGCATCACATCGACTATGCCGCGCACACCGGCGGCGATCGCCGGCTCGTCGAAACGCAACGCCTCGCCGCCTTCGTACAACAGCATGGGAATACCTTGTTGCGCCGCGACTGCGCGCAGCGAGCCGTCACGGATAGCGGAATTGAGCAGCACAGGCACATGAAAATGGCGGGCCAGACGCGCGGTTTCCTTGTCATCAAAATCGGCTCGCACCTGCGGCAAATTGGTACGATGCAAAGCGCCGGTATGCAAATCGATGCCGTGAGTCGCGTTCTTGACGATTTCTTCCGTGAACAGATGGGCCAGCCGCGCGGTAAGCGAACCTTCCGCCGAACCGGGAAAGCTGCGATTCAAATCGCGACGGTCCGGCAGATAACGGGAGTGGTGTATGAATCCATGGACATTCACCACCGGCACCGCCAACAACACACCGCGTAATTGTTTCAAGACGGGTAATTTTAGAATACGGCGGATGATTTCCACGCCGTTGATCTCGTCGCCGTGAATCGCCGCCGATATGAATAAGCGCGGCCCCGGCAATTTACCGTGAACCACATGCACCGGCATGGTAATTTCACTGTGGGTGTAGAGTCGGGCGACGTGTAAATCTATCGTCAAACGCGTACCCGGCGCCACCGCGGTTTTATTGATAATGAAGGACGGACCTTGCATCGTGGCTGTATCAACCTTTACCGCGAGTACGCGTGCTATTGGGTTTGGCGTGTTGTTCGATGAACTCGATGATCATGCCGGCGACATCTTTTTTACTGACTTGCTCGATGCCTTCCAGACCCGGCGAGGAATTCACTTCCATCACCAACGGTCCTCGCTTGGAGCGCAAAATATCCACGCCCGCCACATTCAAACCGATGGCCTTGGCCGCGCGCAGCGCGGTGGTCCGTTCCTCAGGGCTAAGCTTGGTGATGACGGCACTGCCGCCGCGATGCAAATTCGAACGGAATTCGCCCTCTTTAGCTTGCCGTTTCATGGCCGCCACCACTTTATTGCCGATCACGAAACAACGGATATCCGCGCCCTCCGCCTCTTTGATGAATTCCTGCACCAGAATATTGGCGCGCAGTCCCCAAAAAGCTTCGATGACACTGCCCGCCGCCTGGTTGGTCTCGGCCAACACCACGCCGATGCCCTGAGTGCCCTCCAGTAATTTAATCACCAAAGGTGCGCCGCCGACCATTTTTATCAGATCCTGACTGTCGTCGGGCGAATGGGCGAAACCCGTCACCGGCAGCCCGATGCCCTTGCGCGACAGCAATTGTAATGAACGCAGCTTATCGCGAGCGCGAGTGATCGCCACCGATTCATTGAGCGAGAACATGCCCAGCATCTCGAACTGACGCAACACCGCCGTACCGTAAAAAGTGATGGAAGCGCCGATTCGCGGGATCACCGCGTCATACGCTTCCAACAGCTCGCCTTTATAATGAATGAGGGGATGATGCGAAGCGATGTTCATGTAACAACGCAGAGGATCGATCACCCGCACTTCGTGACCGCGTTGCTTGGCCGCCTCCACCAGGCGATGGGTCGAATACAACGTCGATTTCCGCGACAGAATCGCAATTCTCATGAAATTCCTTTAAGCACCGCGCGAACCGCGGCTGATGCGCGGTCGCGGGCGGCTGAGATAAGACGCGTCCGCATCGACGAGGTAGCGGCTCTGCAAAGCGCTACGACCCAGCAACATGCGAAACCCCATAGTATCGCGATTGGTCAGAGTCATCTCGATCGGCCAGCACTGGTCGCCCACTTGCACCGCGGTGACGATTACCAGCCGCTTCTCGCGATGCCCGCCTGAGTCGGTCACCCAGCGCTCGTCGATTACCGGCGCCAAACACGGCACGGTGACATCGCTGCGTTTTTGATAAGGGTGTATGACGAATCTGACTTTGCGCTGACCCCGCTCGTGAAAATCTTCCACGCGAAAGGCATGCAGCGCGGAGGTACGGGCGCCAGTGTCCACCTTGGCCTTGATCGCGGCCACCGTCAATTCCGGCAGAGCAACCCACTCCCGCCAGCCCAGCCGCTTTTTATTAGGGTCTTCTTCAACCACTCCGCGCTCCAAAATCGTATTGAGACGAGGCGCATCCGCGTGGCATCCGGCACGGTGTCCACAACCCAGACACTACTAAATACCGGACCGAGCGTAAAGCACAACGGCCAACTTATTCAGGCCATTTAATTTAACGAGTTTGGATAGGACTTAAAGCGACGAAGCTATGCGGATAATAGGAAACTATTTGGCGGCAAAATAACAGCTGGGCGGAACGCTCCAAGCGCTCTGCCTATTGATAACCCAAGGCATGTCATCCCGCTTCCTGCATCATCGGAAAGTAAGGAATGCTCCGCCATGTGATTCATGAATTGGTCGGGGCGAGAGGATTTGAACCTCCGACCACCACCACCCCAAGGTGGTGCGCTACCAGGCTGCGCTACGCCCCGATTTTGTAAAGATAAACTTTTTGAAATGCCGCGTAGACCGACGACGCGAGCGCGATATCATACTCGAGACAGGTGCGGGTTGAAAGCGAAATACCGTTATTGTTTCACTTAACTTTTCAGGATGATGAGCAAGTCTTCCAACTCGCCGCGCAATTGGCGGATTACTTCTTTACCTTGGCCTACCGGGCCTTTGAGCTTGGTGCCCGCCATCCGCTGCCGTGCACCGCCGATGGTGAAACCTTGTTCATAAAGCAGGCTGCGAATTTCACGCACCATCACTACGTCGTGATGTTGATAGTAGCGTCGATTACCGCGCCGCTTGCCCGGCTTGAGTTGCGGAAATTCCTGCTCCCAATAACGCAATACGTGGGGCTTCACCGCGCACAGGTCGCTGACTTCGCCGATGGTAAAGTAGCGTTTGCCCGGTATCGGCGGCAGTTCGTTATTATTCGCTGCTTCCAGCATAGGCCTCTACCCGTGCTTTTAATTTCTGGCCGGGATGAAACGTTACTACCCGCCGCGCCGTAATGGGAATTTCTTCACCGGTCTTGGGATTACGCCCTGGACGCTGCTTTTTATCCCGGAGATTGAAATTGCCGAAACCAGAAAGCTTGACCTGGTCTCCCGCTTCTAAAGCATGGCGGATTTCTTCGAAGAAGGCTTCGACGAAATCTTTTGCCTCACGCTTATTTAACCCCAACTCTTCAAACAACTTCTCTGCCATGTCGGCCTTGGTCAGCGCCATAGCTTACTCTCTCAAAGTGGCCCCAAACTGTTCACCCAAGCGGGTCAACACCCTCTTCACCACGAGGTCTACGTCCTCATCCGTTAGAGTGCGTGAAGAATGTTGTAACGTCAAGCCCACGGCCAGGCTTTTTTTCTCCGAATCAATGCCTTTGCCACGATAAACATCAAACAACTGCAACTCCTGCAGCAAATCCCCCGCCGCATCCGCGATACAAGTCCTCACTGCTCCGCTGCTGATGGTTTCTTGCACTACCACCGCCAAATCGCGGCGTATCGCCGGAAATTTGGAGCTTTCCCGAAAGCGGGGTATCACGGCTTCGGCAAGGGCCGCGAACTCCAGCTCAAACATCACCGGCGCGGCACCGATGTCCAAGGCCCGAGTTACCGCCGGATGCAGGAGCCCGAGCAGACCCGCTCGCCGTCCCGCGGCGTCGTGCATGACGGCGGACTGGCCCGGATGCAGGGCCGGGTGGTCGCCCGCTGAATAAATAAAGGCCTCGTCCCCCTTGCCCGTCAAATCCAATAACGCGATCACATCAGCCTTGATGTCGAAAAAATCCACCCGGCGCTTCGCCACGTCCCATTGTTCCGGCTCGGCGGTTCCGGCGGCAAGGCCCGCCACCACCAAGTCTTCACGCCATTGACTGCCATCGCGCCGGTAACGGGTGCCCACTTCGAATAAACGCACCCTGGCTTGCTGACGGTTTTGATTATAGACCAAGGCCTGCGCCAGGCCAGGCCACAATGACGTGCGCATCACCGCCAGCTCGGCGGAGATCGGGTTGGCGAGACTCAGCACCGCTTGATCGGGATCGAGCAGCGCCTGCAATTGCGGATCGACGAAACTATAGGTGATCGCCTCTTGATAACCGCGATCGATCAGCAACTGCCGGACACGTTCCACCGCCACGCGGCCTTCGGCTTGCGGCGGTATCGCCAAACGGGCGGCGGGCCGGTGACTCGGCACGTTACTGTAGCCATAAATACGGGCGACCTCTTCGATGACATCCGCCTCGATACGGATATCGAAACGAAAACTGGGCGGCACGATTTCCCATCCGGCCGGCGTAACCGTCACCGCCATGCCGAGACGGCCGAGGATGTCAGTGACCTCTTGCGCCGCGATTTCGATGCCCAGCATACGGCGCAGCCGCTCGGCGCGCAGATTCACCGGCTGACTGGCGGGCAAATCGGCGGGGCTGTCGCGCTCGATGATCGGCCCCGCCGCACCGCCCGCGATTTCAAGCAACAAGGCCGTCGCCCGCTCCATGGCCCGCCGCGGCAGCTGCGGATCGACGCCGCGCTCGAAACGGTGAGACGAGTCGGTGTGCAGACCATAACGGCGGGCCCGCCCGACGATGGCCGCCGGCGCGAAGTGGGCGCTTTCCAAAAACAGGTCCACGGTCTCGTCCGACACCGCCGTGCCTGCACCGCCCATGATACCCGCCATGGCGACGGGGCCGCCGTCGTCGGCGATGACCAAGGTGTCGTCACGCAATTCCACTTCCTGGCCGTCCAGCAGACGCAGCCGTTCATTCGGCTTGGCCATCCGCACGACGACGCGTCCATGCAGCCGATGCAGATCGAAGGCGTGCATGGGCTGGCCCAACTCCAGCAACACGTAATTGGTGACATCCACCAGCGCGCTGATACTGCGCACGCCGCTGCGCCGCAGACGTTCCCGCATCCACAACGGTGTCGTTGCGCGGGGATTGACGCCTTCGATTACCCTTCCTAAATAACGAGGACAGGCCGCGGCCGCCTCCACATGTATAGGAAATTCCGTCTCGATAACGGGTGCGACGGCGACGATTTCGGGGCCGCGCAACACGGCCTTGTTGATCACCGCCGCCTCACGCGCGACACCCGCCACGCTCAGGCAATCGCCGCGATTGGGCGTCAAGCCCAGTTCTATACTCACGTCATCCAAGGCCAGCGCCACGCGCAGATCGGTGCCCGGCGTCAATTCAGGGGGCAGGATCAACAGGCCTTCGGCGTTCTCCGCCAAGCCCAATTCCTTGGCCGAACACAACATGCCTTCCGACATCACGCCACGCAGTTTGGATTTTTCGATGCCGATACCGCCGGGCAACTGCGCACCCACCGTCGCAACCGGCACTTTCAAGCCCGCCGCCACATTGGCGGCGCCGCAGACGATCTCCAGCGGCCGCTCGCCGCCCGCATTCACACGGCAGAAGCGCAAACGCTCGGCGTTGGGATGCGGCTCGACGCTGAGCACCTCACCCACCACCACACCGCTGAAAGGCGGCGCCACCGCCGCCACGGCATCTACTTCCAAACCCGCCATGGTCAATTGGTGCGCCAGCTCCGCTGTGGTAACGGCGGGGTTCACCCATGCGCGCAACCATTGTTCACTGAATTTCATTTATTAAAACCTTTTGAACCACGGAGGGCACGGAGATTGAAAAAGTATTTTCAATGAAAACATTTTTCATCTTCCCGCCCACCCTCCGGCCGGAGGATTTTTACAACGCCGTTCCTCCGTGCTCTCCATGGTTGATTCTGTCATCTGAATTGTTTCAAAAACCGCAAATCATTTTCGAAGAACAGGCGTAAATCGTTCACGCCGTAGCGCAGCATCGTCAAACGCTCCACGCCCATGCCGAAGGCGAAGCCGGTGTAACGCTCGTTGTCGATGCCGACGTGGGCGAAGACATGGGGATGGATCATGCCGCAACCCAGCACTTCCAACCAGCCCGTGTGTTTGCATACCCGGCAACCGTCGCCGCCGCAGATCACGCAGGCGATGTCCACTTCCGCGGACGGTTCGGTGAACGGAAAATAAGACGGACGGAAACGCACCGCGAGTTCGCGCTCGAAAAATTGCTGGAGAAAATCGTTGAGCATGCCTTTGAGATCGGCGAAGCTCACGTCGCGGTCCACCATGAAACCTTCCACTTGATGGAACATCGGCGTGTGGGTGACGTCGGAGTCGCAGCGGTAAACGCGTCCCGGCGCGATCACCCGCAGCGGCGGCGTGCGTTCCTGCATGACGCGGATCTGCACCGGCGAAGTATGGGTGCGCAGCAGTTTGCCGTCGGGAAAATAAAAGGTGTCGTGCATGGCGCGCGCCGGATGCTCGGCGGGAATGTTCAGCGCCTCGAAGTTGTAAAACTCCGATTCGATCTCCGGCCCCTCCGCCACTTCGAAACCCACCTGGCGGAACAGGTGTTCGATGCGCTGCAAGGTACGCGTCACCGGATGCAATCCGCCGCTGGTCTGGCCGCGGCCGGGCAGGGTCACGTCGAGGGTTTCCGCCGCCAGTTTGGCGTTCAACTCGGCCTGTTCGAGTTGCACGCGGCGCGCCTCGAGCAGATTCTGCACGTGTTCCTTGGCGCGGTTGATGAACTGGCCCGCCGCGGGGCGCTCCTCCGCCGACAAGCCGCCCAATTGTTTCAACTGTTCGGTGAGCTCGCCTTTTTTACCGAGGAACCGCACCCGCACCGCATCCAATTCCTGGAGGCTGGCGGCCGCGGCGCTGGCCGCGGCGGCTTGCTGGATGAGCCCCTCTAATTGTTGTTGCATCACTCCCGATCCTATCGCAAATAAAAAAGGGGAAAGGTTCGTTGGCCTTTCCCCTTTTCGTCGATCCAGCAACGCGGCCGCGGCAGCCGCGCATCAACGGCGCGACAACTGCCGTCAGGCGGAAAGACCGGCCTTGGCTTTTTCCGCCAAGGCGCCAAACGCCGCCCGGTCGAACACCGCCAGATCGGCCAACACCTTGCGGTCGACTTCGATCGCGGCCTTCTTCAAACCGTTCATCAAACGGCTATAGGACAGACCGAAACCACGGGCCGCGGCATTGATACGCACGATCCACAGGCTGCGGAACTCGCGCTTGCGCACCCGGCGATCGCGATAAGCGTATTGGCCGGCCTTGGTCACCGCCTGAGTGGCGACCCGGAATACATTTTTACGGCGGCCGTAATAACCTTTGGCCTGGGCCATCACTTTTTTGTGACGGGCGCGCGCCGTTACACCACGTTTTACTCTTGCCATGACTACACTCCTCTTTGCTTAAGCATACGGCAACATGCGCCGCACGCCCGCTACATCCGAAGAATGTACCATGGCGTTGGGACGTAATTGACGCTTACGTTTTGTGCTCTTCTTGGTCAAGATGTGATTCTTGTACCCTTGAGCGCGCTTGAACTTGCCAGAACCGGTTTTTGAAAACCGTTTGGCGGCACCCCTGTTGGTCTTTAATTTAGCCATTGATCCTCACTCCACTTCACACTTGCCGTCAGAAATGCAATTACGCTTCGACGCCCTTACCCGATATGGGTAAAACTTTTTTCGGTCCCAACACCATCACCATCAACCGGCCTTCCATCTTCGGAAACTGCTCCACTACGCTGACTTCCGCCAAATCGGCTTCGACGCGTTTCAACAGTTTCATTCCCAAATCCTGGTGCATCATCTCGCGGCCGCGAAACCGCAAGGTGATCTTGGCCTTGTCACCCTCCGCGAGAAACTCGATCAACTTGCGCAGCTTCACCTGGTAATCCGCCTCTTCGGTGGTGGGGCGGAACTTCAGTTCTTTAACTTGAATCTGCTTCTGCTTCTTCTTGGCGGCCTGGCGCTTCTTACTCTCTTCGAAGAGGTATTTGCCGTAATCCATGATCCGGCACACCGGCGGCGCCGCCTGCGGGGCCACTTCCACCAAATCGAGTTCCATCTCTTCCGCGAGTTTCAGCGCCTCTCGGGTGGGCAACACGCCCATCATTTCTCCTTTGGCGCCGATCAAGCGCACCTGCGGTACGTTGATCTCCTCGTTGATACGGGCTTCTTTCTTGTCTGCGGTGATAGTCATTCCTCCAAAACAATACGGCCGCGGCTCGCGATACCGGCGGCAAGTTTATCCTGGAACACGGAAATAGCCATGCTGCCCAGGTCTTTACCACTACGCGTGCGCACGGCCACGGTCTCTTCGTTCATCTCCCGGTCGCCTACAACCAGAAGGTACGGCACGCGCTGTAACGCGTGCTCGCGGATTTTAAAGCTAATCTTCTCGTTTCTCAAGTCCGATTTTACCCGGAAACCCTTCTCTTTCATGATCTTCTCAACCCGCAGGGCATAATCGGCCTGTTTGTCGGTGATGGTGAGCACCACCGCCTGGGTCGGCGCCAGCCAGGGCGGGAAGAATCCGGCATAGTGTTCGATGAGGATACCGAGGAAGCGCTCCATGGAACCGAGGATGGCCCGGTGCAACATCACCGGCACCTTTTTGGTATTGTCCTCAGCCACATATTCCGCGCCGAGCCGGTTCGGGGTGTTGAAGTCCACTTGGATGGTGCCGCACTGCCACACCCGTCCCAGACAGTCCTTCAGAGAGAATTCGATCTTGGGGCCGTAAAACGCGCCCTCCCCCGGCTGCAAATCCCACGCTAGGCCCTTGGCATTGAGCGCGGTTTCCAAGGCGTGCTCGGATTTATCCCAAATCTCGTCTGAGCCCACCCGCTTCTCGGGCCGGGTGGAGAGTTTGATCACCACCTCGTCGAAGCCGAAATCGGCGTAGACCTGATAAAGCAAATCGATAAAGGCCGCCACTTCCGACTGAATCTGGTCCTCGGTGCAAAAAATATGGGCATCGTCCTGGGTGAAGCCGCGCACCCGCATCAAACCGTGCAGCGCGCCGCTGGGTTCATTGCGGTGACAGGAACCGAACTCGGCCATACGCAGCGGCAGGTCGCGGTAACTCTTCAAACCCTGATTGAAGATCTGCACATGGCAGGGACAGTTCATGGGTTTGATGGCGTAGTCGCGGTTCTCCGATTGAGTGGTGAACATCTCGTCGCCGAATTTTTCCCAGTGACCGGACTTCTCCCACAACACTCGGCCGACCACCTGCGGGGTGCGCACCTCTTCATAATCGTGGGCCTTGAGCGCGCCACGGACGTATTGCTCGACCTGCTGATAAATCGTCCAGCCCTTGTCGTGCCAGAACACCATGCCCGGCGCCTCTTCCTGGGTGTGAAACAGGTCGAGCTGTTTGGCGATTTTGCGGTGATCGCGCTTCTCGGCCTCTTCCAGCCGGTGCAGGTAGGCGTCCAACGCCTTTTTATCGGTCCAGGCGGTGCCGTATATGCGTTGCAACATCTCATTGCGGGAATCGCCGCGCCAATAGGCGCCGGCCACCTTCATCAATTTAAAGGCCTTGAGCTTGCCGGTGGACGGCACGTGCGGGCCGCGGCACAAATCGATGAACTCCCCCTGCTTATACAAAGACAGTGACTCCTGGGCCGGAATGTCTTCGATGATGCGCGCCTTGTATTCCTCGCCCATGTCCCGGAAAAAAGCAATGGCGGCCTCGCGCGACATCAATTTACGAGTGACCTGCAAATCCGCCGCCGCCAGCTCGGACATCTTATTTTCGATGGCGGCCAGATCTTCCGGCGTGAAGGGGCGCTTGAAGGCGAAGTCGTAATAAAAGCCATCCTCGATCACCGGACCGATGGTCACCTGCGCCTCGGGGAACAACTGCTTCACCGCCTGGGCCAGCAGATGGGCGGAGGAATGGCGGATCACCTCCAGCCCCTCCGCATCGCGCTCGGTGACAATGGCCAAGACCGTGTCCTGCTCGATCAGATGCGACGTGTCCACCAGCTTGCCATTCATCTTTCCCGCCAGCGCGGCCTTGGCCAGGCCGGGGCCGATGGCGGCGGCCACCTCGTGGACGGTGACGGGGCGATCGAAGGGGCGTCGGCTTCCGTCGGGCAGGGTGATGGTCGGCATGGTCTGTTTCCGTATGTCGCTGCTCAATGGGCGATCAGGCTAGCCATAATACAAAAGAGCACCGTGCGGCTAGCACAGTGCCCTAGATACATCCAAAAAATTGGTAGGCGCGAGAAGACTCGAACTTCCGACCCCCACCATGTCAAGGTGGTGCTCTAACCAACTGAGCTACGCGCCTGCGAAGAGGGCGGAAAGATAGCACAAAGCGCCGCCGCGAAACAAGATTGCTTGATCGATTTTGCGGCCTAGTGCGCTCATCTTCCTTTCCTATCCATCAAACATGGGGGTCGTAGCCAATTTTGGAGCAATCCCAAAGCGATAAAACAAATACCGAAAAGTATGGAGTGGTTACCCTTACCGCTCGCGCAAACTCTCATGTCCGTACTGCATCAGGGGGCTCAAGAAGTACTCGATCACACGGCGTTTGCCGGTTTTGATCTCGACCGACACGGCCATGCCGGGGCTGAGATTGACCTCAGTACCATCCACATTGATCGTGGCCCGATCCATTTTGACCCGTGTCGAATAAATCAACCCACGCTTCTCATCGTTGATCGCATCATGCGAGACCGAAGTAACCTTGGCGTGGAGGGTGCCATACTTTGTGTATTGGAAGGTCTCGATCTTGACCTCGGCATCCTGATTCGGTTTGACGAAACCGATATCCTTATTCTCGATAAAGGCTTCGACTTCTAGCGGGTTGTCGCTCGGCACGATCACCATCAGCGGCTGCGCCGGAGTGACCACGCCGCCCACGGTATGAACGGCCAATTGCTGCACCGTACCGTCCACTGGCGAGGTGAGGTGCAGCAGTCTGCCTCGTGAATTCGCCTTCAACAGTTCCTGCTCCAGCCCCGCGGCTTTTTGCTGCCCCTCGTTGATGCTGTCCAGACTCATCCGTCGGGTCGCGGCGGTCATCTCGGCACGCTGACCGCGCGCTTCGCGCAAGGCCGCTTCAATTTCCTGTAAACGGCTGCGCTGGTTAGCGAGGTCGCCTTCCTGCTCGATGCGCATTTGCTCGAGCCCCAGATAATCGTGTTCAGAAACGAACTTACCCTTAAGCATGTTCTTGAAATCGTCGGCACGGCGCCGGGCGATGGGTAGCGTTTTTTCCAGTTTGCTCACCAGTTCCTGTGTGGAACGTAGTTCAGCCTCCCGTTTGGCGATTTCCGCCTCGATACGGCTGAGGCTGGCGGTATATTCTTCATGTTGGGCCATCAGCAACCGTCGGGCTTCATGAAATTTCGCGTCATCAACCTCGGCTGGTCGCCGCAGACTGGGCAGCATATTTCTATCCAGAGCCACCAGCATGGCGTGGCCGCGCGCCACCTGCAGCCGCGCCACAGCCAAATCGCCTATGACGCGGTCCTGGTCGGCTTGCGCCACGGTGGCATCCAGCTCGATCAGCACATCGCCTGCTTTGACGGCCTGGCCGTCGGTCACATGAATCGCCTTGACGCTTGCCGTCTCGAAAGGCTGAATGGTTTTGATGCGATCATTGGGCACCACCTTGCCCTGCGCGGTGGCCACCACGTCGATGCGGCCGAAGACTGCCCACAGCAGGGTCAATACCGCGAAGGCGATCAGCATCCACATCGCCACGCGCGGGGCGGGTGACACCGGCGTTTCCTGCAAAGACAACGCGGCCGGAAGAAATTGAGTCTCGTGCGGCAGACGAGGGGCCGTCTCCATTTCCGATCGGCGCCGCCATGCGTGGTGAAAGGCAGTGCCGTAGCGCTTGAATAAATCACCGAAGGATTGCCAAAGTCCGACTGCCTCACTCTCGCTGGATCGTATCGTCATGCCCATCGGATCATCCCTGCTGCAGTCAATGTAGGGTGGGTTAGGCCGAAGGCCGTACCCCACCAAGAGCCACATAGGCGGCACAAAACTATTCAATGAGTCGCCTACGGCGACGGATTAATGAATTACGCGATGCTTGCGCATCGCTAATCTGTCCCCTACATCGACTACCCCTGCTGCAAGCGGTGCAAGCGCGAGTAGTGGCCGGCTTCGTGACGCAACAATTCCGCATGGGTGCCGGCCTCCACTATCTGCCCGCGATCCATGACGATGATGCGGTGAACGTCGCGCACCGCCGACAGCCGATGGGCAATGATGATCACGGTACGTCCCTGGCAAATGGCCTTCATGTTGTTCTGGATGACGCGTTCGCTCTCATAATCCAACGCGCTGGTGGCCTCGTCGAAGATCAGGATGCGGGGCTGGGTCATCAAGGCCCGTGCAATGGCGATACGCTGGCGTTGCCCTCCCGAGAGCGTTGAACCATGCTCGCCGACCGTCGTGTCATAGCCTTCGGCCAACTCCAGAATGAAATCGTGCGCACCGGCGAGTTTTGCGGCTTGAATCACCACCTCCAGAGGCGTTCCCGGATCGGCCACGGCGATATTGTCGCGGATGCTTCGGTTGAACAGCACGTTCTCTTGCAGCACCACCCCGATTTGCCGACGTAGCGACGTGGAATCCGCCAGCGCCAGATCCATGCCGTCCACCAGCACGCGCCCCCGTTCGGGCACGTAGAGCCGCTGTATCAATTTAGTCAGCGTGCTCTTGCCGGAACCCGAACGCCCCACGAGGCCGATGACTTCACCCGGTGCAATATCCAACGTGATGTCCTTGAGCACCTCCGGGCCGTCGGGGCGGTAGCGGAACATCACTTCTTTCAGCATGATCCGGCCTTCGAGCGGCGGCAGAGCGCTCTTGTTGCCGGCCACTTCGGTGCGGGTATTCAAAATGTCGCCGAGGCGCTGCATCGAGATGCCGGTCTGCTGAAAGTCGGTCCAGAGTTGAGCCAACCGCATTACCGGCTGCGCCACTTGGCTGGCCAGCATGTTAAAAGCAATCAACTGACCCACGGTGAGCTTGCCCTCGATCACCAGCCGCGCGCCCATATACATCGTGGCCACCATCACCAGCTTGCTGATGAGAGTGACGCCACTGTTGGCGAAGGTGCCGATGGTCGCCGTGCGAAAACTTGACGACACATAGGCGGCCAACTGCTTGTCCCACTGGCGCGTCCAGTGCGGCTCGACCGCCATCGCCTTGACCGTGTCGATGCCGCTGATGGTTTCCACCAGGAATGCCTGATTTTCGGCGCCCCGGTTGAATTTCTCGTGCAGCCGGGCGCGCAGCAGCGGCGTGAACGCGGCCGATACGATTACATAACACGGCAGCGACAGCACCACGATCAAAGTCAGCCAGCCGCTGTAATACAACATCACCGCGATGAAGACCACTGAGAACAATAGGTCCAACACCAGGGTGAGCGCGTTACCGGTGAGGAAGGCGCGGATGTTCTCCAACTCCCGAACGCGCGCCACCGAGTCCCCCACCCGCCGCGCCTGAAAGTAGGCCAACGGCAGTGTCAGCAGATGGCGAAACAGCCGTGCGCCCAACTCCACGTCGATGCGGCTGGTGGTGTGGGCGAACACATAACTGCGCAAGGTGGTGAGCGCCACCTCGAACAGCACCACCACCGCCAGGCCGACGGCGATCACATCCAGCGTGGTGAAGCCGCGGTGTACCAGCACCTTGTCCATCACCACCTGGAAGAACAGCGGGGTGACGAGCGCGAAGAGCTGCAACACGAAGCTCACCAATAGCACTTCACCCAGCAGCCTGCGGTATTTGACGATGGCCGGGATAAACCAGGTAAAGTCGAACTTGGCCATCTCACCGGCGAGTGAGGCCCGTGAGGTGAATAGGATCAGCTCGCCTTTCCAACGTGCTTGCAATTCCGCGAATGAGAGGGCTTCCGGGCGGGCGGCCACAGGGGAGTGGATCAACACCTGATCGTTTTCGATGCGGGCCAGAATGAAGAATTCGCCGGGTTCGCCGTTGGCATTCGCACCCACGGCCACGGCAGGCAAAGGCGTCCTGGTCAGACGGTCCGGGTTAATCTTGACGACCTTGGCCTGCAATCCGAGTTGTTTGGCCGCGAGCAATATCTCGGGGACACCGAACAGCTTGCCGTCCACCTTGAACTCATGGGCGAGCTGATCGGGATCGGCGGCCACGCCATGCAGGCGCGCCATCATCACCAGACAGGCGAGACCGCTGTCGGGCCGGCACTCGGCGCGCGAATCTCCCTCCCCCCGTGCGGCAGCGTCGATAGTCATTGTTGTTGGCTCGGCAGGTTCAGGTTAACGAATCTCTATCGAATGGCACTTAACTTAAGCCAAATGTAGGGTGGGTTAGCGTCTTTTGCGTAACCCACCAAGCGTTGCGCATCAACACAACCTGTTTTTTAAGGAATGCCTGACGGCACAGTTGGTGGGTTAGGCGCGAAAAACGCGCCTAACCCACCCTACATTGATTATGAAGCTGCTTAAGTAAGTGCCATTCGAATCTCTATCTTCTTTTCTTCGTCGTCATTCCCCGCGCAAGCAAGGAGCGAATCCAATCGTAGTGTGCGCGGTGCGCATGTCAGACCGTGTTTCCGTTTATTGCCAATTGGCGGCGATGACCGGGTTGAGCTGTGTCTGATAGTTGGGCGGCAGCGTGGTCTGCCCCGCCGCGGGCGGGGCGAAGGCCGCCATCGCATTCACTAGATTAT
Source organism: Gammaproteobacteria bacterium (assembly GCA_919903055.1). Lineage (GTDB taxonomy): Bacteria > Pseudomonadota > Gammaproteobacteria > DRLM01 > DRLM01 > CAKKSB01. Next base: position 15,787 of record CAKKSB010000143.1, read on the forward strand.
CCACCTGGCTGTCCAGCAGGGTCTTGCCTCCAGCCGTCTTGAACTGCTCGATGTGATAGGCATTGCCCGAATACCAGTTGCCGATCGTGAGCTTGTCGTTGGTACCGATGACGCTCACCTCGAGATTGTTGGACAAACGGCGGAACCATATCTGGTCAATTGCGATGTCAGACAGAAATTGCGCCACATCGGTATTGCCAGTGGTGGCGTCGTTTTCCGTCACCGTCTCGCCGCCGTAACCGCGGCCGAGGAGATAAGTGTCATTGCCGGTACCGCCGTTGAGGCGGTCACTACCAAGACCGCCATCAAGGATATCGTTACCTGCGCTACCATTCAGGGTGTCGTTGCCAACTCCACCCGAGAGATTGTTATTCCCCGTATTGCCGCTGATCACGTTACCCAACTCGTTGCCGGTGCCGTTGATCATGCTCGGAGCAAGAGAAAAGTTCAGATTCTCCATATTTACACCGAGTGTATAACTTGTGAACGTCGTGCCTGTAACCAATACAGTGTCGGTGCCTTCACCAGCGTTCTCGGTGATCACGTCGAGCGAATTGTCGATGTGATAGGTGTCATTACCTAGGCTCCCCATCAGGCTATCCGCACCTGCGCCACCGTTCAGGGTGTCGTTGCCTGTACCACCGTTCAAAGAGTCGTTGCCGGCTAGACCGGAGAGGTTGTTATTGCCATCATTGCCGCTGATCACGTTGTCCAGTGCGTTGCCGGTGCCGTTGATCAGCAACGTGCCGGTGAGGGTGAGATTTTCAACGTTGGCGCCCAGGGTGTAGGTGATGCTGCTTTGCACGGTATCAGTGCCCTCGCCCGCCAGTTCGGTGACAACCTCGCTGAGGTTGTCCATCCTGTAGACGTCATTCCCGGCACCACCGATCAGCGTATCGACGCCGCCCGCGCCGTCGAGGAAATCGTCGCCCGCATAACCGGTCAAGACGTTGTTGCCGCCGTTGCCAATGAGCGTGTTGTTTAGTGTATTCCCAGTACCGTTTAGATTTCCTACGCCGCCCAGCACCAGGTTCTCCACGTTCGCGACCAGCGTGTGGCTGACCGCCGCTTCGACGGTGTCGATACCTTCGTTCAACGCTTCCACCACCGCGTCACTGGCGTTGTCGACAACGTAGCTGTCATCGCCCGTGCCGCCCTGCAAGGTATCTGCGCCCGCGCCGCCATCCAGCACGTCGTTACCCACCCCGCCGGTAAGGGTGTTGTTGATGCTGTTGCCGGTGATGACATTGTCGAGGGCATTGCCGGTACCCGCCGTCACGCCAATGCCCAGCGTCACGTTCTCCACATTATTGGGTAAGGTATAGTTGAGTAGCGCGTATACGCTATCCACGCCCTGCCCCGCCGCCTCGTTGACCGCGTCGCCCGCGTTATCCACCAGGTAGGTGTCGTCGCCGTCGCCGCCCGTCATGTTGTCGGCGCCCGCGCCACCGTCGAGGGTGTTGTGGTTGACATTGCCCACGAGCGTGTTATTGAGCGCGTTACCGGTGGCGTTGGCAGCTAGATTGCCCATCAGTGTCAATTTCTCCACCTCGTCCGCCAGCGTGTAGGACACCGACGATTCCACGATATCAAGGCCACCGCCCGCCCACTCCACGATCCGGTCGGCGGTGTTGTCCACCACATAGGTGTCATTACCCGCGCCGCCGATCAGCGTATCCTCGCCCGCGCCGCCGTCCAAGCGGTTGGCGGCGGCATTGCCCTCGATGCGATTGATCTGCGCGTTGCCCGTGCCGTTGATCGCCGCGGTGCCCGTCAACACCAGATTCTCGACATCCGCGGGCAAGGCGAACGTCACCGAGGAACGCACGGTGTCGAAGCCGCCGTCCGGCAACTCATTGACCACGTCGCCGGCGTTGTCCACCATGTAGGTGTCGTCGCCGGTGCGGCCGGTGAGGATGTCGGCGCCGGCGCGGCCATCCAGGAGATTACCGCCGACATCGCCGGTCAGCGTGTCATTACCAATGGTTCTGCCGGCGACCACATTGCCTTTCGCGAACTCGAAATGGCTGGCCTTCAACGAAGAAACCGGTACGTTGTATAAATTGACGAAGATTCCGCCGCCCGCATCAATCCTCGTTATCCGGGCGCTAGCCGGACCGATCTCGTAGAAGATCAAATCCTCGAAGCCGGCCACCGAAGCGATGGACGTGAGGTCGATCTTTTCGTTGGGATCATTGACATTGAAATCGGTGATCAGATTGTTCGCATCGACATAGTCAGACACATAAACGTATGACGACGTGGCGTTCGGCATGATCCAGAACCAATCCGATCCGCTGCCGCCCACCGCGCCCGAGATAACCTGATTTCCACCCGACCGCCAGATCTGACCCTGATCCCCATCAAGAATGATCACATCGTCGCCCGCATCCCCCGCGAGGCGGTCATTGCCTATGCCGCCGATCAGCACGTCATTGCCGTCGCCGCCGGATAACCGGTCATTGCCCGACCCGCCCTCGATAAAATCGCCGCCGCCATAACCGGAGAGCAAATCATTTCCGCCGCCGCCGCGCAGGACATCGTTGCCGGCGCCGCCATCAATGTTATCGTCTCCCGCGCCGCCTTCGATCCAATTTGGACCCGTTACCGACGAACTGTTTGCCAGAATGGTGTCATTGCCGTCGCCGCCGTCGATGAAATGGCGGCCGGTGTCATAACGCGCATTATCATTGCCACCCATCATGAACAGAGACCCCTGCGACGCATTCAGTACGGGATAGCTATCCCCTAAGACGGAACCCTCATACATCAGTGGCAGCATGACGTCCTTCATCAACCGCTCGAGCATCCAGTCGCCGACATATTGATTCTCATAGAGCAGAACGACGTTCTGTTCGGTGAACTGCGAAGTGGATATATTGTTCAGCACTATGCTCTGGCCATCGCCCAGGTTGAGCCGCAGGTTGACGCCTTCTTGCACGCGCCCGATCTGGGAGAAATCCTGAAGCGTATCGAACCCCACCAGAATGATTTTTTCACCCGTTTGTGATGCGGAGAAATCCCCGATCACATCCTGGCTGCCGGCCTGCTTACGAAGCATGAAATAGTCGCGTTCCGTTCCGCCATACAACGTATCGTCGCCCGCGCCGCCATCAAGCATGTCGATGCCGCCGTTGCCATAGAGCGTATCGCCGCCCCGGCCTCCGTTGAGGTTGTTATTATTATCATTGCCCGTCAGCGCATCGTTGCCGTCACCCCCAACGGCATTTTCGATATACGTACTCGTCGCGACAGTGAGCGCCCTGCCCGCGATCGTGCTGGTCGTGCCGGGGAATAGATTGATACTGCTGTTTCCCGACACCGCCGCCGCGTTGATCGTATCCGTACCGCCGCTGACATCCACCAGCGTCGCCCGCGCACCTATACCGAGGGCCGCGAACTCATTGGTGTAGACATAGGTATCGTTGCCAAGCGCTTCCCCCACCCCCACCGGTTTGCCGCTCAACGTCAGCTTCCAATCCTTGAGCGTGCCGACCTGTCCCGTCGCGGCATCGATGACTTGCAAAGTCCAGGTACCGTTGCTCTGCTCGCCGCGATAATGGGTACTTCCGAGCGCAACATTGAGCGTGCCGGTCCCAGTATCGCCGTATACGCCGGCACCGCTGCCCGGCGCCTTGCCCGGCCGGTCGATGAGCACACTTTCGGTTCCGTAAGGCGATATTAATTTGACTACGAGATCGCCCCAGCGCGGATGATCGATATTGACCACCACCTGTGCGAACTCCACCTCCAAGCCCGATCCCATGGTGAGGGATTTAGTCAGCGACCCGGTCCCGTCCGGAATCGCCTGGTTGAGCGTGCCGCTCGCCACCGGCATTGCCACTAAATTTTGAGCGGTCTTTTGCTGCGTCCACGTCTCGGCCAGCCGCACCGCCGCGAGCGCATCCACTTGGCCGAAGCCGTAGTCATGGGAGACATGCATGCCACCACCGTTCCAGGTACGGGCGCCGTTGTAGTATCCCCAGCTCGCATTATTGGGGTCGACCCCCGTTGCGCTGAGCGCGAGGATGTCCTGAATATCCCGGTATCCCAGACGCGGATTTGCCTCCAGCATCAAGGCCACCACCCCAGATACAATCGGCGCCGCGACGGATGTGCCGTTTTCCGTCGTCGACTCGGCACCGAAGGTGGACCCTTCCTCGTTGATCAACATGTCGGAGGTCGAGGTGATGAACGACCCCGGCGCGGACACCAGAATGGACGCGCCCGGATTGGAGAATTGCGCTCCGGCGCCGAAGTCCGTTACCGCATTGACCGAGGCCACGGTAATCGTGAACGGGCTATTGGTTAACATGCTGTAATTTGTGTTTCCGCCCGATTGACGATCGTTGCCGGCAGCAAACACGACGGCGGTGCCCCGACCGTTCCTGCCGCTGGTTACCGCGTCGACCACGCCGGGCAGAGTGCCAAATAAACTTTCAAAATTTCCTGTCTTTAATCCCCAGCTATTGTTGACCACATCATAATTCTTGAATTTATTCATTTCGGCACTCGTCACCGCGCTGACAGTGCCTGCCATGCCGGTTGAGGGAAACGTATGTTCGGCGATCTTGGCGTTGTAGGCGACACCGATGGTTCCTTCGTTGTTGCGCGCCGCGGCAATGACACCCGCCACCGCGGTCGCGTGCCAACTGAACGTGGTCGGTAGCGCAGGATGGTCGCTGTCGACGCCGGCCTGCCCCAGCCATTCACCATCGACATTGGGCGCCAAATCGGGATTGCGGTAGTTGAAGGTTTCGGCGCCGACCGCGTAAGGCCCGCCGGATTCGAAGACACCGATACGCACCCCTTTGCCGGTGTAGTCGTTCCACACCGGCAGGATGTTGGTGTCCGTCATGTACCACGCCTGCTTCCTGAACTGGGGATCAGCAGGGAGATCGGGTGTCTTGAGATAGACGCTGGCCTTGGCCTCGACGCTCCCGCCGCCAGCCGCCTTACCGACCACCAGTCCGGTATGGCCTTGGCTGTCTATCACTTTGTAGTTGAAGCTCATGACGCCTTTGAAGTTCGCATCTGGCGTGAACACGACATCGCCGTTGGCATTGAGTGCGACGGCACCACCAACAGCATCCAATACTTCTCGAATACTCAGACTCTCTCCCTGAAAGTCGATGTCGTTGCCGAGCAGTTGGGCTTTGCCGATGACCAGAGCGGTGGTGCGGTTGGCCATCGCCACCTCGTCTTTCACCGGCAGGGGTGCCGGCTCATCGACGCTGACCACGGCGAGATTGGCGAAACTGAGCCTCTCCACCCCTTGCAGAAAATCGGTGCCGTCGCGGCCCTTCCTGTCGCTGATCCAAAGGCCGTCTTCGGTGCGGACGAGGCGGTAATCCGTCGTGTCCCCCGCGTACTTGGCCACGTCGATGCCCGCGCCGCCGTCGAGTCGATCATCACCCTGACCGCCTTCGATCACGTCGTTACCCGCGCCGCCCGACAGGGTGTCGTCGTCCTGACCGCCTTCGATGATGTCATCACCCGAACCACCCAGAATACGGTCGCGGCCGCGGTGGCCGCGCAATAGATCGTTGCCCGCGCCGCCGTCGATGACATCGTCGCCGTTTTCGCCCGAGAGAGCGTCGTTGGCCGACCCGCCCAGCAGCAGATCGTCGCCGTCGCCGGCGCGCACGAAGGTATTGCTGTTGCCGCCGCTGACGAATACGTCATTGCCGCGGCCGCCCACCGCGACTTCGACCTCGGCCTGGGCAAGGTTAAAGGTGACGCCTTGATCACCGATCACTTGCACGATGTCGGTACCGGCGCCGGCGCGGATGTTCTGTTGCAGGTCGTCGGCGTCGATGAGCAAGACATCATCGCCGGCGCCGGCACTGTAGCTGTCGCTGCCCGCGCCGCCGGCCAGCCAGTTGTTGGCGGTGTTGCCGATCAGCGTGTCGTTGCCTTGCGCGCCGTAGGCGTTGGTGACGCCTTTTTGTGTGACGTCGATGATCTCACCCGCCGCGTTGCCAGCGGTGTAGCTGCTGACGCCGCCTTGGGTCGTCGTCGTCGTGCCACTGCCGCTGTTTACGAAGCTGTGACCGTTAGGGTTGGCGAGGAAGTTGAGCGCGAGGGCTTCCTTCGCTATTCCAGCTTGGATGAAGGTGCCGGATGACAGTATCTCGTTGCCGTCGCGCACGGCGCCGGATTCT
>CAKKSB010000144.1 GCA_919903055.1 Gammaproteobacteria bacterium
GCAAAGCGCCGCCGCGCGACAGGTGGTGAGCAAAGGCCTGTCGGTGCGCGAGACCGAGTCCTTGGTGCGGCGCCTGCTCGCCGGCGGCGGTACCCCCGCGCCGGTTAAAAAGACCGGGCTCGATCCCGACATCCGCCGCTTGCAGGAAGACTTATCGGAAAAACTGGGCGCCGGCGTGGAAGTGCGGCACGGCGCCAAGGGCAAGGGCAAGCTGGTGATCCAGTACAACAGCCTCGACGAACTGGAGGGCATACTCGCCCACATCAAATAGAACTTGCCTGAGGGCGGCCGGTTTGCCGAGGCTGGTTAGGTGCCTTATACGAGGACTCAACCATGGATATTGGAGACCTGATTCAGCTCGCGAACGTCATCGTCATCATGATCACGTTGCTCGTCCTGTTGTGGCAAACGGTCATTCAAAACCGTCTTGCGAAGGCGCATCTGTTGCGAGACCGGTTTGAGATGTACTGGCGTACCTATGAACCGGTTTCAGACCAAGAGGTTTCGGAGTTCCACTTGAAACCGACCAATTACATTTCTCAAGAACAGTACGACACCCTGTACAAGAATGACGATAAAGCCATACGCAAGTCCATCATGATGGCGAAGCACTATGAATACCTTGCCTTCCTGCACACGCTGAAGAATATGGGCCTGAGCGATCCACTTGGCAGTCACTGGGGAGAACTGTGGACTGAGTTTTACATAGCGGACGAGGAGTTCCGCCATATTCACGAGAGTTACCGAAGCTACTACCCGGAATTCGCCAAGTTCGTAGATGCGCTAATGGCGCGATCCATTTTAAAAGATACATCACCGACAAACGTGGTCTAACCCCCGTTTGCACATCGGTGAAACGGTCAGGCTTCAGATCGCCGGGGTAGGCGAGCGTGGCTGTGCCCGTTGCGGTCCACTCCTGTCAAACCTTACGTCGCGCCCCCGGCAGCCCGCTAACCACCGACCTCTTTCACGGCGCACCGTCCTCTCATGGGGCGGCCATAAATAGCCGGTTTTTACATTGACCCTTAAGAATGAGTCTTCTATACTGCGCCCGCCCGGCTGCAATGGGGCGTGCAGCGCGCCGCGGGGCTAGGCTCGACGCTTGCGGCCCGGCAGGCGCTCGCTTATACTCTCGCGCCTGTTTTAGAGGCCCTTCGCCCATGCAGAACTCAAAGGGGGCCGGGATGCTGCTGATCGGTGTCGGCACCCATCTCGCCGCGATGGTGATTACCGGTTTCGGCCTGGGTTTCGCCTTGGATGTCTGGCTGCAGACCAGCCCGGTATTCATGATGTTGCTGGGCGGCCTGGGTTTCGTGGGCGGCATCATTAAGGCCCACCGGCTGCTGGGCAGTGGGCATGGATAGAATTTGAACGCCGACGCAAGTGAGATAGTCAGCACCGCCCGCCGGGTCTTGGGACTCCAGCTGGGTGCGCTGGTCCTGGTGGCGGCGGGTTTTTTTTTGGTTAAAGGGCATTGGGAGGCGCTGTCCGCTTTATACGGCGGGTTGATCAGCGTAGTAGTCGCCTTCCTGCTCAGTCGGGGCGTGTTGCGGGCCGCCAACGCCGCGCCCCACGACCATAAAAAAAGCATGCTGATTTTGTATTTGAGCGCCGCTCAGCGTTTTCTGCTGGTGGCGGTCCTGTTTGGCGTAGGCCTGGCGATGTTGAAGCTTCAACCGCTGCCCACCGTCGCGGGATTTATCGCCGCGCAACTGGTGTATCTGGTCGCCATGCGGGGCGGATCATAAAGTTTTTTAAGGATTTGAGGGCGCGAGTGTGAGCCAATCAGAAAATGCCTCGGGTGGCGGGACGGTAGAATACATCCAGCACCACCTTACTAATCTGTGCGTGGGCAATTGTGACCCGATCACGCACCAGGCCGCCGGTTTCTGGGCTTGGCATCTCGACACCATGATCTTCAGTTATTTGCTGGCCGCCTTAATCGTATTCGTATCCTGGCGCCTGGGCGGCAAACTCAATCCCGGCGTGCCCGGCGGTTTCCAGAATTTCGTCGAATCCATTCTCGACTTCGTCAGCGGCCAGGTGCGCGACACCTTCCCCGGCCACAATCCGTTGATCGGCCCCCTCGCCCTCACCATTTTCGTGTGGGTGTTCTTGATGAACTTCATGGATTTGATTCCGGTGGACCTGCTGCCGCTGATCGCCTCCTGGTTCGGCATACAATATTTAAAAGTGGTGCCCACCACCGACCTCAACACCACCCTCGCCATGTCGCTGACGGTATTCGGTCTGATCATCTTCTATAACATCAAAGTCAAAGGCCTCGGCGGCTACCTCAAAATGTTTCTGTTCCACCCCTTCGGCAAATTCTTCGTGCCGGTCAACATCGTGATGAGCACCATCGAAGAGCTGGCCAAACCGCTCAGCCTGGGATTGCGCTTGTTCGGCAATCTGTTCGCCGGCGAGCTGGTGTTCCTGCTGATCGCCCTGCTGGGCGGCACCGCGGTGGGCGCCATGTTCTATTTCATGTTCCCGCTGCAGATTATCCTGGACCTGGGCTGGCTGATCTTCCACTTACTGGTGATCACCCTGCAGGCCTTTATCTTCATGGTACTGACCATCGTGTACCTGGCCATGGCTCACGCCAAGGATCACTGAGCTTGTTTGACCGGTTTTCATCAATAGATTTTTAGTTATATTTTTAAGGAGACAATGCAATGACAGCTGAAATGATTTCCATGATTTACGCGTACACCGCCGTCGGCGTGGGCGTGATTCTGGCCGCCGCCGGCCTGGGTTCCGCCATCGGCTGGGGCCTGATTTGCGCCAAGACCCTCGAAGGTATCGCGCGCCAGCCCGAAATGCGCCCCGCGCTGATGACCAATATGTTCATCTTCGCCGGCTTGATGGAATCGTTCCCCTTCATCATCTTGGCCTTCGCGATGTGGTTCCTGTTCGCCAACCCCTTCGTCGGTGCCCTGCAATCCGCTTTGGGCGCCGCCGGCGTCTAAGCGAGTTGTTTGACGTACCAACGTCATAACCTGACGAGGAGCTGATCGTGAATATTACAGCAACCCTGATTGCCCAGATTATCGCCTTCGTGGCGCTGATCTGGTTCGTCAATAAGCTGCTGTGGGGTCCCGTTACCAAAATGATGACGGACCGCCAGAAGCGTATCGCCGACGGTTTGGCCGCGGCCGACAAGGGCCAGCACGAATTGGTGCGCGCGGAAGAGCACGCCAAGGAATTGGTGCGCGCAGCCAAGGCCCAGGCCGGTGAAATCATCGCCCTAGCGGAAAAGCGCGGCGGCGAAATCGTCGAAGAAGCCAAACTCGGCGCGCGTTCCGAAGCCGACCGTCTGGTGCTCACCGCCAAGGCGGAGATCGAGCAAGAGATCAATCGCGCCAAGGAGCAGTTGCGGGGTCAAGTGGTGTCGGTGTCGGTAGCTGGTGCTCAGCGTATCCTCGGCCGGGAAATCGACGCCAAGGCCCACGGCGATCTTCTCAAAGATTTAGTGGCGCAGATTTAACAGAGCGGGACACCAATGGCAGAGAAAACCACCATCGCGCGTCCCTATGCCCTGGCTGTATTCGAGCTGGCGCGGGGACGCAATGAGTTGCTGCGCTGGTCGGAGATGCTGCGGCTGGCGGCGGCGCTTGTGTCGGATGAGCGGATCGATGCCCTGGTGGGTAATCCGCGAGTATCCAAAGCGCAGCAGGCCGAGCTGGTCATCGGCATCGGCGGCGCTCAGTTCGTTAAAGAGGCGCAACACCTCATCCAATTGCTGGTCGAGAACGGCCGCTTGAAGGTGTTGCCGGAAATCGCCGCGCTGTACGAAGGCTATCGTGCCGAAGCCGAGCGGACCGTGGAGGCCCAAATGGTCTCGGCGTTCCCGGTGGACGACGCGCAAAAGCAGCAGGTGGCGGCGGCATTGAAAAAACGTTTGGGCCGGGAAGTGACCGTGACCAGCGAGGTCGATCAGAGCCTGCTGGGCGGCGCGATCATTCGCGCGGGAGATTTGGTCATTGACGGTTCCGTGTTGGGACAATTGGCGAAGCTGCAAGTGGCTTTGGCCCGCTAAGGTCGGAAGAGGATTAAAAAATGCAACTGAATTCGGCTGAAATCAGCGAACTGATCAAAAAACGCATCGAGACTTTTCAAGTCGTCACCGAGGCGCGCACCCAAGGCACTGTGGTGAGTCTCACCGACGGCATCGCCCGCATCCACGGTCTGTCCGACGTGATGTACGGTGAAATGATCGAGTTCCCCGGCAACACCTTCGGCATGGCGCTCAATCTCGAGCGTGATTCCGTCGGCGCGGTGGTGTTGGGTTCCTACGAACACATTACCGAAGGCGACCCGGTCAAATGCACCGGCCGCATTCTCGAAGTGCCGGTCGGCCCCGGCCTGCTCGGGCGGGTGGTCGATTCGCTGGGCAACCCCATCGACGGCAAAGGTCCGATCATCGCCAGCGGCAGCTCGCCCATCGAAAAAATCGCGCCCGGCGTGATCGAACGTAAATCTGTGGACCAGCCGGTGCAAACCGGTCTCAAAGCCATCGACGCGATGGTGCCGGTCGGCCGCGGCCAGCGCGAGCTGATCATCGGCGACCGCCAAACCGGCAAGACCGCCGTCGCCATCGACGCCATCATCAATCAAAAAGGCACCGGCGTTAAGTGCATCTACGTCGCGATCGGCCAGAAGGCTTCGTCGGTCGCCAACGTGCTGCGCAAGCTCGAAGAGCACGGCGCCATGGACCATACCATCATCGTCGCGGCCACCGCCGCCACGCCGGCGGCGCTGCAATTCATCGCGCCCTACGCCGGTTGCGCGATGGGCGAATATTTCCGCGACCGCGGCGAAGACGCGCTGATCGTGTACGACGACTTGACCAAGCAGGCCTGGGCCTATCGCCAAGTCTCCTTGCTGCTGCGCCGTCCGCCCGGTCGCGAAGCCTACCCCGGCGACGTGTTCTACCTGCATTCCCGCTTGCTGGAACGTGCCTCGCGGGTCAACGCCGAATACGTCGAGAAGTTCACCAACGGCGAAGTGAAAGGCAAGACCGGTTCCTTGACCGCGCTGCCCATCATCGAAACCCAAGCCGGTGACGTGTCGGCCTTCGTGCCCACCAACGTGATCTCGATCACCGACGGCCAGATCTATCTCGAAACCGATTTGTTCAACTCCGGTGTGCGTCCCGCCATCAACGCGGGTCTCTCGGTGTCGCGGGTCGGTGGCGCGGCGCAAACCAAGATCATCAAGAAGCTCGGCGGCGGCGTGCGTCTCGACTTGGCGCAGTACCGCGAATTGGCGGCCTTCGCCCAGTTCGCCTCCGACCTCGACGAAAGCACCCGCAAGCAATTGGAACGCGGTCAGCGCGTCACCGAATTGATGAAGCAGAAGCAATACTCGCCGCTGTCGGTGGCCGAGCAGGCGGTGTCTTTGTTCGCCGCCAACAACGGCTTCCTCGACGACGTCGAATTGAAGAAGATCGGCAGTTTTGAAAGTGCGCTGCACAGCTACATGAAGTCGGATCAAAAAGCGGTGATGGACAAGATCAACCAGACCGGCGATTTCAACGACGACATCGCCGGCACCCTGCGCACCGCGATCACCACCTTCAAAAAAACGCACGCGTGGTAAGCGAGGACTTCAGCTAATGGCGGTCGGTAAAGAGATACGTACGCAGATCAAGAGTATTAAAAATACTCAGAAGATCACGCGCGCCATGGAAATGGTGGCGGCCAGTAAGATGCGCAAGGCGCAGGAGCGCATGCGCGCCAGCCGGCCTTACGCGGATAAAATCCGCGCCATCGTCGGTCACTTGGCCCAGGCCCATCCCGAATACCAGCATCCGTTCATGAAGGAGCGCGAGGTCAAGCGGGTCGGCATCATCATCATTTCCACCGACCGCGGTTTGTGCGGCGGCCTCAACACCAATGCCTTCAAGGCCTCGTTGATGGCCTTGCGTGAATGGCGGGAAAAAGGCGCGGAAGTCGATGTCTGCACCATCGGCGCCAAGGCCGAAGCCTTCTTCAAGCGTTTGCGCAGCAGCATCGTCGGCCACGTCTCCCATCTGGGCGACGCGCCGAAAATCAGCGATTTGATCGGCACGGTGAAGATCATGCTCGACGCCTACAACGAAGGCCGCATCGATCGTCTGTACGTGGTGTACAACCAGTTCGTCAACACCATGGCGCAGAAGCCGCAAGCCATTCAGCTGCTGCCCATCCAAGGCGCCGAAGACGTACAGCTCCAGCATCATTGGGACTACCTCTACGAGCCCGAGGCCAAGGATGTGCTCGACGATTTGTTGATGCGTTACATCGAGTCGCTGGTGTATCAGGGCGTGGTGGAAAATATCGCCAGTGAACAGGCGGCGCGGATGGTGGCCATGAAGGCCGCGTCCGACAATGCCGGTGATTTCATCTCGGGCTTGCAGCTGGTCTACAACAAGGCGCGGCAGGCGGCGATCACTCAGGAGATTTCCGAGATCGTCGGCGGCGCGGCGGCAGTATAAAAGATTTTTTCGCCACCCCCCCCCTCTCCCTCCGGGAGAGGGCTAGGGGAGAGGGGATAAGATTGGATCGTGCGCACGTCGCACGCTACATGTAATGTTTGGTGCGGCTCGCCGACACGCGGCGGGCGCAAACAGATTTTGAAGATACTTAAGGGGAACTGAAACGATGAGTTCGGGCAAGATCGTACAGATTATCGGCGCGGTCATCGACGTGGAATTTCCGCGCGATGGCATGCCCAAGGTCTACGACGCGTTGCGCGTCCATGACAATGGCCTGACCCTCGAGGTCCAGCAGCAATTGGGCGACGGCGTGGTGCGTACCATCGCCATGGGCACCACCGACGGCCTCAAGCGCGGCTTGAGCGTCGACGGCACCGGCGCGCCCATCCAAGTGCCGGTCGGCGTCAAAACCCTCGGCCGCATCATGGACGTGCTCGGCGCGCCCATCGACGAAGCGGGTCCGATCGGCGAAGAGACCCGCTGGTCGATCCATCGCAAGGCGCCCACTTTCGAAGAGCAGTCCCCCACCACCGATTTGCTGGAAACCGGCATCAAGGTCATCGACCTGGTCTGCCCCTTCGCCAAAGGCGGTAAGGTCGGCCTGTTCGGCGGCGCCGGCGTCGGCAAGACCGTCAACATGATGGAGCTGATCCGTAACATCGCCATCGAGCACAGCGGTTACTCCGTGTTCGCCGGCGTGGGCGAGCGTACCCGCGAAGGCAACGACTTCTACCACGAGATGAAAGACTCCAACGTGTTGGACAAAGTGTCGCTGGTGTACGGCCAGATGAACGAGCCGCCCGGCAACCGTCTCCGCGTCGCGCTGACCGGCCTCACCATGGCCGAATACTTCCGCGACGAAGGCCGCGACGTGCTGCTGTTCGTCGACAACATTTATCGCTACACGCTCGCCGGCACCGAAGTGTCCGCGCTGCTCGGCCGTATGCCGTCGGCGGTGGGTTATCAGCCGACGCTGGCGGAAGAGATGGGCATGCTGCAAGAGCGCATCACCTCCACCAAGACCGGCTCCATCACCTCGATCCAGGCGGTGTACGTGCCCGCCGACGACTTGACCGATCCGTCGCCGGCCACCACCTTCGCGCACTTGGACGCCACCGTGGTGTTGTCGCGTAACATCGCCGAGCTCGGCATCTACCCCGCGGTCGATCCGCTCGACTCCACCAGCCGCCAGCTCGATCCGCTGGTCGTCGGTCAGGAACATTACGACGTCGCGCGTTCGGTGCAGGGTTTGCTGCAACGTTACAAAGAGCTGAAAGACATCATCGCGATTCTCGGCATGGACGAATTGTCGGAAGACGACAAACTCACCGTGTCCCGCGCCCGTAAGATTCAGCGCTTCCTGTCGCAGCCCTTCTTCGTCGCGGAAGTGTTCACCGGTTCGCCCGGCAAATACGTTTCGCTGAAGGACACCATTTCCGGCTTCAAGGCCATCGTCAACGGCGAATACGACCACCTGCCCGAGCAGGCCTTCTACATGGTCGGCGGCATCGACGAAGCCGTGGAAAAGGCCAAGAAGCTTCAGTAAATTAAATTTGTGCACTCCACCTCCCCCTCTCCCCCCGCGGGAGAGGGATGGGGAGAGGGGGCCGGCCGAGACGGATTAAGCTCCGGCGAATATCCAGCCGCCAGCCCGGTCGCAAAGACAGCAATAACCACCCTCGCCTCTTCTTCCACTGGAGGCGATGGACCGGCAGCAAAGAGAGATGACTATGGCGACAACCATGCAAGTCGAGATCGTGAGCGCGGAAGCGGAGATTTTCTCCGGCCCCGCCACCATGATCTTCGCGCCGGCGGTAATGGGCGAAGTGGGCATCATGCCCCGCCACACGCCGTTGATCACCAAGATCAAACCCGGTGAAGTGCGCATCCGCACCCCCGAAGGCAACGAAGAATACTTCTTCGTCTCCGGCGGCATGCTCGAAGTGCAACCGCACATCGTCACCATCCTCGCCGACACCGCGGCCCGCGCCAAGGACATCGACGAAGCCGCCGCCATCGCCGCCAAACAACGCGCCGAACAAGCCCTCGCCGATCAAAAAGGCGAGATCAGTTTGGCCCAAGCCGAGGCCGAACTGGCCGAAGCCATCGCCCAGCTCAAGGCGATCCAGAGTCTGCGGAAGAAGACGGGGCGGTGAGGGTAGAGAAGTTCTTGGATATAAAAAAGGCCGCTTGATGCGGCCTTTTTTATTTGGGCGGCGGCATGACGTAAATCTTTTGATTAAGGCGCATATTGAAAGACGTGTAAAGACGTCGTTGATCTTTATTGACAGGTGTTGGATTATCCACCACATTGGCGTAAAGAAAGGCACCAATTAGGGTGTTGAATACAAGTTAGGCTTACGGATTGATACTGAAATATATACTGAAACTTGATCCTTCCTGCTCCCCTGACAAAGCCGCGCAACTTGCCGAAGTTTGGGGCGAAGTGACTAGCTCAATAGTTGAGGAGATGCTGGCTCGGGCGAGACCGCAAATGGATGAGTTACATATCGATTGTCGTGAAGAAATGGCGCTTGAGCTAGCTAAGCTAATTACCTTCATTTCAGAAAAAGTTGTTGCTGACCGTATGAAGGGGTGCGTCGCAAAAGACATTGACCTACAGATTGAGCGTGAGCAGTGTTTTGGTGCAAAAGGGAAAGAGAAAATAGCTACTACTGCACAAAACTTAGCGGACGGCGTTTGGTTGCGAAGGTATGCTGAGCGGTGGAAGCCAAAAACAGTGGCTGCGCTAAAAAAAGAGAAGAAACAGAAAAAAGCGCCTGCTACCCCACAACGAGTCGACGAGAATCACTTTATTCCGAAGTCATTTATAAAAAAATATTGGTCAGAAGGTCAGTTTGTATACAGAAGTATCAAGACGCCAAAAGGTCTTGATGAAAAGAAAAAAACACCTGTTGGTAGCTGGGGTTTTAGACAAAACCTCTATTCGGACCACTTAGAGGCATACTTTGGGCTTTTAGAGGGCGATGCGGCAGTGCCGCTCCAGATGCTTCTAAATGTAGAGCCTTTGAATCGCCCTCAGCGTGAGGCTCTAGTAGGTTTCATAGTGATTCAGCGGATAAGAAACCCGCATTTCATGGAGTTGTTAGCAAGTTCTGTTGCCCCTGTTGTTGCCTCTGGGGTGGGGCAAAGCAAAGTCGATGACGTGCAGTACATGAGATCTGTGTATGAGACGCTATATAGTCAAAATGACTTCTATGCCAAATTGGCAAGGCCAATAATTTATAGCAGCTGGGTTATTGTTCGCTCTGAGTCACCGGAGTTTGTGTTGCCGGATGTATGCAACGTATTTGGGAGCCACAATAATAGGCAATACGTTGTAATGCCCTTGACACCCAAAGAGTGTTTATTTGTGCTTCCTATAGAAGTAGATGAGCCGAGAATTGTTCCTCATGATATTAAGGCCCCTGAGTCTATGGCTAGGGATATATCGTATGTTCTTCGTTGCGCAGCCAAAGAAGAGTTTCTAAGCAATAGTTGCGCAACTTTTGACGAAGCCAACGAAGAGCCTAACAAGGTCATCCAGCGGATAATTTTGTCTATCGCCAAAATTACCGCTGATGACTAGCACGTAGGCGGAAGCCCAACGGGCGTTCCGCCGAATGGCTATGCAATGAAGCGTTGCGAAGTAAGCGGAGGGCTCACACGCGATCAGTATGATGTGTTTGCCTTCAAGCCACGCATGCGGCGGATCGCGTTACACGCATCCGCCCTACGACCGTGCTCGAGAGGAACGCCGCCAACAACGCGGCGCCCTCAGCTTGGCACGTTATGCGCCAACCGGGCCTTAGTGGTGCTGGCCGGCGATCAAGCCATACGTATGAGTGCGATTTTTCGCGTTGACGGAGCCACTTGTTAGAGTCGCGTAGCATTCACCGGCAAAACCTCCACGAAGCAGTGGGGATAGCGCTGAACTACGCTCAGGAGGTTCAAAACAAGGGACCGTCTCTTTCAGGTTTGGACGCGCATTACACTCAGTTGGCCGTCGAAGCTCTTCAGACGATCGCGCAGCAACTGGCCAAGCCAGCGTTGGAACGCGATCCGAGACCGACGGCGTTTGGTGCCCAATTTGTGCGCGACGAACCGAACCTCGATAGGCGGTTGGTAGAGTTGGTAACAAAGATCGAAGATGTCTATCGCCGTTGGTATCGTCAGATTGGGCAATGAGTGGACGTCGTGCCAGCGCATAACAAGCAGCATGTAGGGCGGAAGCCCAACGGGCGTTCCGCCGAATGGCTACGCAATGAAGCGTTGCGAAGTAAGTGGAAGGCTCACACGCGATCGGTATGATGTGCTTGCCTTCAAGCCACGCATGCGGCGGATCGCGTTACACGCATCCGCCCTACGACCGTGCATAAGGACGAAATGGTTAAGCAGACGCGGGTATTGGACGGAACAGTCGTGTGGCCGCATGAGCAGGATATCTGCCCGGATACTTTGTACTTGGCTTCAGTCCGGTGTGTTGAACAAGGCGTGCCAGCCCGCACGCGTGCCTCGCGTGGTTGAGTTTGGCTGTCGATACGATAATCTGTATGAGCGTTGTTTGTGGGTGACACGACGGACTCCCGGGTTTCGCTCCCGCTCAACCCAGGCTACTTAATATCGCGCTCTTGCCGTTGAAGTGGATGATGGTTTGCCGTGGTTCTGGATAGGCAACCATGCTGAACGCGGAAATTGATGGGTAATTAAATTTCAATAACCATGCACGGACAGTAACTCTATGAAACTCAGTGTTGTGATTCTCGCCGCCGGTCAAGGCACCCGCATGCGTTCCAAGTTGCCGAAGGTGCTGCACACCATCGGCGGCCAGCCGATGTTGGCCCACGTCATCCGCACCGCGCAGAGTTTGGCGCCGGACGCGATGCACGTGGTGTACGGCCATGGCGGTGAACAGGTGCGCGCCGCGCTGAGCGAACTGCCGGTGCAGTGGGTGCAGCAGCAACAGCAACTGGGCACCGGCCACGCGGTGGCGCAGGCGCTGCCCGATATCGCGGCCGAGCAAACGGTGCTGGTGTTGTACGGCGATGTGCCGCTGACCCGCGCCGACACCTTGCAGCGTTTATTGGCCGCGGCCGAAGGCGGCGCCCTGGGTTTGCTGACCGCGCACCTCGACGATCCCACCGGCTACGGCCGCATCATCCGCGACGCGCAGGGCGATGTGATCGCCATCGTCGAGCACAAGGATGCCAGCGACGCGCAGCGCCGCATCAACGAGATCAATACCGGCATGCTGGCGGTGAGCGGCGCGCGGCTGCGGCAGTGGGTGGCGGGGTTGGACAATAAAAATTCCCAGGGCGAGTTTTATCTCACCGACGTCATCGCCATGGCGGTGCGCGACGGCGTGGCGGTGAACACTGTTCATCCCTCCGCGATCGCCGAGATCATGGGTATCAACAATAAATCGCAGCTCGCCGAGCTGGAGCGCATCCATCAACTGCAACAAGCCGAAGCCTTGATGACGCAAGGCGTGACCTTGCGCGACCCCGCGCGTTTCGACGTGCGCGGCGAACTCAGCGTGGGCCGCGACGTGGTGATCGACGTCAACGTGGTATGCGAAGGCAAGGTGGTTATCGGCGACGATGTCAGCATCGGCCCCAACTGTTATCTGCGCGACGTCAGCATCGCCGACGGCGTGATCGTACAAGCCAATTGCGTCATCGAGGAAGCCGGCATCGGCGCGGGCTCGCGTATCGGGCCGTTTGCGCGCATCCGCCCCGGTACGGTGCTCGCCGACGACGTGCACGTCGGCAATTTCGTCGAGATCAAAAAGGCGGAGATCGGCCAGGGTTCGAAAGTAAATCATCTCAGCTACGTCGGCGACGCGACCATCGGCAAACGCGTGAATGTCGGTGCCGGCACCATCACCTGCAATTACGACGGTGCGAACAAACATCAAACCGTCATTGAAGACGATGTGTTCGTCGGTTCCGATACGCAATTGATCGCGCCGGTGACGGTGGGCGCCGGCGCCACCATCGGCGCCGGTTCCACCATCAGCAAAGACGCGCCGCCCGGCGAACTCACTTTAAGTCGCGCGCCGCAGCAGACCCGCAAAGGCTGGAAGCGGCCGGTGAAGAAAAAGAAGGCGTAATAGCGCGATTTCGCCGCGTTAGCGAAGGCCGCTCGCAGCGACCGTGAATACACATGTCGCTTTTTGAGCAGTCTTAAAGTGTTCTCCGCTGTGCCTCAGCATGCAAGGCCATTGAAGTAAGCTTTGATTGAATCACCCTCTTCCGTCGAGGGAGAGGGGATATGATGGCTGCCGCGCAATTCTCGTTCGCGTTTCGTAATGCTAGATGCTTAAACAGTCGGCGCAATCCATTTGCCGTATCCATACGCCGGTCCGTCATCCCGGCTATTCTAAGCCGCGCTTGCGCGGCGCGGCACGTGAATAAGTCACATCGCACCCGGTAATACGCCATTCATCGCCTGGGCCCCCGCACTTTATTTTGATGATGCCCCCGCCTCCTCGTGTGGATATCCCCGTCCACTGGTCAGCCGCGACGTTGGCGCGCGCCTCGGAAGGCGGAGGGCACTTTTCACCTACTCAGGCGAAGGCGCGCACCGGGCATCGCGGGATCAATACAAACAGGAGATGACTCATGAAGACTAGCACTCGTTGGTTAATGGCGGCGGCCTTGGGTTTGAGCGGCGGTTATGTGCATGCCGCGCCCATGCCCAATGTTTATGACGACGGCAACCGTTGGCTGATCACGGCCTACAATGACAGCTCACCGACGCACGCGCAGATGGCTACCCAAGGCATTTGTTTTCTGCCTTATGCGGTGGTCGGCACGCATGTGCGCGGGATGTGGTATTCCGACACCTTCCCCGATTGGAACGGCGTGTACAGCCAGGAAGGCGATCAAGTTTTCATGCACGGCGATTACGCGATGGACGTCGGTCATGACGGCATCATGTTCGAGATCGAGACCAGCTCGCGCAATAATCAAGGCGGCGGTCATTGGACCGAATGGCGCGAGAACGGCGCTTATGGTAAGACCATTGTATTCGCCAACGCCAAGTTGAGCCGGGTGGGAAAATGCACTTCTTTCACGCCGACGGATGCGCTCAAGCTGCAAATCGCGCCGCGCGTTATTAGGACCGGTCTGCCGGCGGTTAATCCGTTAGATTTGGATCAATTGCCAATACCGGGTATCGAGTTGGCACCTCAATAATTAGCGATCCAGTGCGCCCTTTCTCCGAACTGGAGGAAGGGCGTGCATTCAATAGGCGAATGACTGTCGGTGACAAAAAAGTTAAAGTAGCAGCACTCTTGGTGTGAGCGAATAGTTCATCGGTTATGGCGGCACGACGTCCTTACAGTGGAAAAAAACTTCCTGATAAATCCGTAGGCCGGCGTGTCGGCGCCGCGCGAGCTTTGTCGAAATTGGGCTTGGCTTCGCGCACGGTGGCGGCGGACTGGGTACGCGCCGGCCGGGTGAGTCTTAACGGCAAGTTAATCACCGATCCGGAATCACCGGTAGTACTCGAACGCGATGAAATACGTCTCGACGGCATGCCCGCACGCGCGATGGTTAAGCGTTATGTGATGCTTAACAAACCGCGCGGCTTGGTAACCACTGCGCGCGATGAACAAGGCCGCGCCACGGTTTACAGCTGTTTTCCAAATCCGCAGGATCATGGCTTGGCACCGGTGGGGCGTTTAGATAAAGCCAGCGAAGGTTTGCTGTTATTCAGTAACGATACCGAATGGGCCAGTCGTTTGCTCGATCCGGTTTCGCATTTGAACAAGACTTACCATGTGCAACTGAACACGCGACTCACTGGGCGGCAACTCGACGATCTGCACGCAGGATTGCGCATGGACGACGGTACGCTCTTGAAGGTGAGTCAGGCGAAATTGCTGCGCGCCGGTGATAAAACAAGTTGGCTGGAAATCATCTTAAGCGAGGGGAAAAATCGGCAGATACGACGCTTGCTGGAAGCCTGCGATGTTGAAGTACTGCGTCTGATCCGCATTGCGATCGGCCCCGTAGTATTGGGTGAGCTTGCCAAAGGCGCAAGCCGTGCCCTTACCATGCACGAGGTGCAAGCGCTCTCCGCTGCATCGGCGACTGTTTCACCTGCCAAATAAGCCGGCAGCTGCGTGTCTGTTACATGCAAGAATTTTATAAACTCCATTGATAGCAGCCGTGATTTTCAGCCGGTGAGCGATAAAATTTTAGGTATGTAATTTTTGCAAATTGCATGATGGCAATTCTGGTTTTAGTATAGCCAGCAAATCAGTAATTGCCGGCCCGCTTGTATCGTTTAACATACGCATCATAAACGCTGCCGGTTTAGTGCATATCTACTAAACTCATAGATGAATCGAACAACCCCTTTTCCCTATTTACCCACCATTTACAATTTTAATAATCCGCAAGATGGAGAGCGAGATGAAAAAACAAAACTTGCTAATAGCAGGCAGCTTGATAGCGTCGATGTCCGGCACCGCGGACGCCGCGTGGAAAGGTGAGGCCGAGTTGGGCATCAACAGTTCCAGCGGTAATACCGAAGCGACGGTGGTGAATGGCCGGATCAACGCCGACCATGAAGCCTTGCGGTGGTTGCACAATGTGTTCGCCGAAACCTATTACGCCGAGGATCAAGGCACCCAAACCGCCGAGCGTTATGCTGTGGGTTATCGGCCGCGTTATTTTCTGACGGATAAAGATTATGCCTTCGGCATTCTGCGCTATGACCAGGATCAATTTTCAGCGATCGACAGCCGCTTTTCCGAAGTGGTCGGTTATGGCCGCCGGCTGTTGGATACCGCGGCGCACAAACTCGAGGCCGAAATCGGCGTAGGCGCGCGTCAGACGCAATATGTGGAGAGTCCGGACACCGTGGGTTTGGCGGAGAACGAGGCGCTGGGTTTTCTCGGCGGCAAGTATGAAGGCCAGCTTACCGAACACAGCAAGTTGTCCGAAACGCTGCGTGTGGAATTCGGTGAAGAGAATACCTTCGTTGAATCGGTGACCGGCTTGACGATGGTGGTTATCGGCAATCTTTCG
>CAKKSB010000145.1 GCA_919903055.1 Gammaproteobacteria bacterium
GCGGGCTCATCTTGCGTATTTAGCGCACCCGGCAAAGAACGGTCTTTCGATCCGGCACCGAATGTGGCGCTTCAGTTACGCTACCAGCGTTGGCGAAGAGAAGTAGAGCGGCCATAGCGGCGGGTCAAAACCGGTTTTACATTGGGCGAGCGTGGGCGGCAACTACTACCTTATTCAATGCGGATCTATCCGCGCGATGTTCCTCATCGCCGTGTTCGCGCGACGATCCCGCCATCGGACGATGTGTCGCAGCCCTCAGAAAGTGCTTCGCACCTCCATCCAGCAAGAGTGAGACAGCCGGACCTTGTGCGAATCGACCTCGGTCTCGCGACATTGATTCCTTTCCCCCGGACACCGGCGTCCGCTGCGACACGCGACTACCCAACGTGTCATGGCTACCCCTCTGGCTCACGCCCTCCCCTCGTTTCGCTCTCCTTGGCTCGTCGATTGAAAAATGAAATGTCATCATGTGAATCAAGTTAGATCGCCCGCAAGGTATGGATTCTCGCGGGCGACCAAAGGGGAGCACTGTGCTGCTCCCCTTTGGAACCCATCGCTTCGCCCCCGCGACAAGCCGCGGGGTATTTCGAATTAATACATTGCCAACCCGGCTGTATAAGGTTACATTTTTTGCCGATCTTCACAGGAGAAAGGATCCCGGCATGGAGATACCACAGCTTGTCGCCCACCGGGGCTATCCCCGCCGTTATCCGGAGAACACGCTGGAAAGCATCGAGGCAGCCATTACCGCGGGCGCCTGTTATGTTGAATTCGACGTGCAAATGACCGCCGACGGCATCCCCGTACTGCTCCACGATGAAAGCCTGATGCGCACTACCGGCACCCGCGGCCGCATCATCAACACCAAATTGGAGAAACTGGCGGAGCTGTCGGCCAATGAGCCGAAGCGCTTCGGCACCCGCTACCGCAACTTCACCATTCCCACTCTGGCGGCGGCGGTGGAGTTGTTGCGTCAGCATCCGCGTGTCACTCCTTTCGTGGAAATCAAGGAAGAAAGCCTGGAAGCCCACGGCCGTGAAAAAGTCGTCAAGACCATTCTCAACGTCCTCGAGCCGCTCAAGTCGCGCTTCATAATCATCTCCTATGACGTCCTCTCGCTGCGCACCTCGCGCGCCATGGGCGCCAAGCGCATCGGGTGGGTGATGAAGGCTTGGAACGAAGAATCGCGCGCCAAAGCCACCGAGCTGGTGCCGGATTATCTCATCTGCAATTACACCAAGCTCCCCAAGAATGCGGCCGAACCTTTATGGTTCGGTCCCTGGAAATGGATGTTCTACGAAGTCACCCAAGTACGCCTGGCTTTGCAATTGGCGCAACGGGGCGCGTCCCTGATCGAAACCATGGCCATCGGCGAAATGCTCAAAAATCCGCAGCTCCGCAGCGGCGCATCTTTTGACTGAACGTTACGATCTCGCGGTCATCGGCGGCGGGATACACGGTGTGGGTGTCGCCCAGGCGGCGGCGGCCCATGGGTATTCAGTATTAGTCTTGGAACAAACCGCCCTGGCGGCCGGCACCTCGAGCCGTTCCAGCAAGTTGATCCACGGCGGCCTGCGTTATCTGGAAACCGACCAGTTCGGCTTGGTCCGCGAATGCCTGCAAGAGCGCGCGCTGCTGCTGAAACTGGCCCCCGAGCTGGTACGGATGCGGTCGTTTTATCTGCCGCTCTATAAATCTACCCGCCGCGGCGCGACGCAGCTTCGCTTGGGCTTGAGCCTTTATTCCCTGCTCGCCGGCTTCGGCAAGAACACCCGTTTCCGCGGCGTGCCGCAAGATGAATGGCAAGATCTCGACGGTTTGACCAATGAAAATCTGCGCGCCGTGTTCTGTTATCCCGACGCGCAAACCGACGACGCCGCCCTCACCCGCGCCGTGATGCGGTCGGCGCTGAGTTTGGGCGCGCGGCTCGCGGTTCCCGCCCACATCGAACAGGCCGACTGCGGCGGCGACGGCGTCACGCTGCATTATCACGACGGCCAGCCGCAGCAATGCCATGTTCGGGTACTGGTGAATGCCGCGGGCCCCTGGGCCAATGACGTGCTGCGACGAGTACATCCTTCGCCGCCGCATTGCACGGTGGACCTGGTGCAAGGCACCCACATCCTGGTACCGGGTCGGCTCCAGCGCGGTATTTATTATCTGGAAGCGCCGCGCGACCGCCGCGCGGTATTCGTGATGCCCTGGCGCGACGCGACGCTGGTCGGCACCACCGAGACCGTGTATCGCGGCGACCCCGCGCAAGTGCGGCCCCTGCCCGCCGAAATCGATTATCTGTGGGACACTCTGGCTCATTACTTCCCGCAGCACCGCCAAGGTCAGCGGCAACTGCTCGACAGTTTCGCCGGTCTGCGGGTATTGCCGGCCCATCCCGGCGCGCCCTTCAGCCGATCCCGTGAAACCATACTGCTGCCCGACCGGGAACACCGCCCGCGGGTGTTGACGATTTACGGCGGCAAACTCACCGCCTACCGCGCCACCGCCGCCGCGGTGATGGCGCGGCTGCGGCCCTCGCTGCCGGGCCGGACGCCGGTCGCCGATACCCGCACGCTGCCCCTGACGCCCGCCTAATCGCCGCCCGGACCCAGTTGGTTTAGCGGACTCAAGCCGCTAACATGGGCGCCTCCCATTCCAACCAGAGAACGTCATGAAAAGCCTGTGGAACGAGCACGACGCCGCACAATTCACCGATGACCTGGGCCTGCGCGTTTATACGTCGCGCCTGCTGGGCCGTGACTCCTCGCTGGTACTGCACGGCGGCGGCAACACCTCGGTGAAGATCACCCAGAAAAACATCCTCGGTGAAGAAGAGGAAATCCTCTACGTCAAAGGCAGCGGCTGGGATCTCGAGACCATCGACCGCGCCGGCTTCGCCCCCGTGCGCATGAAGCATCTGCTGGCGCTGGCGCACCTCGAACGGCTGTCCGATCCCGAAATGGTCAATGAATTGCGCACCAACACCATCGACGCCGCCGCGCCCACGCCGTCGGTGGAGGCGATACTGCACGCGGTACTGCCGCACAAATACGTGGACCACACCCATTCCGATACTTTAGTCACGGTCACCAATACCGAGCGCGGCCTCGAACGCATCAAAGAGATTTACGGCGACAGCGTGGTGATCATTCCCTACGTCATGCCCGGCTTCGACCTCGCGCGCGACTGCGCGCTGCGCTTCGCTCTCGATGCGGGTCCCAACACCATCGGCATGGTGCTGCTCAATCACGGCATCTTTTCCTTCGGCGCCACCGCGCGCGAGTCGTACGAACGCATGATCGCACTGGTCGATCGCGCCGAGCGGTATTTGCAGTCGCAAAACGCCTGGACATTTTCGCTGCCGCCGGTCAAACCGGCGCCGCCATCGCTACGCCGCGAACTCGCGGCTCTGCGTGCGCAACTTTCCCAACAGGCGGGCACGCCATTCATCGTAAGCTGGCAGGACGATGAAAAAAGCCGGGCCTACGCCGCGCATCCCGAGACCGCGCGCATCGCGCAACAAGGACCGGCGACACCCGATCATGTGATCCGCACCAAACGCCTGCCGCTGATCGGCCGCGACATCGACGGCTATGTGCGCGCCTATCGCGATTACTTCGACGCCCACGCCGCAACGGCGCGCGAACCCAAGACCCTGCTCGACCCGACGCCGCGGGTAATCCTTGATAAAGAATGGGGCATGGCCGCCGTCGGCCACACCGCCAAGGATGCCGCCATCGTCCGCGACATTTACAACCACACTATTGACGTGATCCTGCGCGCCGAAGCGCTCGGCGGCTACCGCGCCCTCTCCGCCCGCGATTTATTCGACATGGAATATTGGGATTTGGAACAGGCCAAGCTGCGCAAGGGCGGCAAGCCGCCGCTGTTCACCGGCGAAGTCGCGCTGGTCACCGGCGCGGCCTCCGGCATCGGCAAGGCCTGCGTCGAATCTCTGCTCGCGCGCGGCGCGGCGGTGGTGGGGCTGGACATTGACACCGCCATCGCCTCGCTGCACAACAAAGCGGCCTTTCGCGGCATTCATTGCGACATCACCGACGAGACCCAGCTCATCGCCGCCTTGGAAACGGCGGTGCGCGCCTACGGCGGTCTCGACATGCTGATTCTCAACGCCGGCGTGTTTCCGCCCGGCCGCCGTATCGAGGCACTCGCCACGGCAGAGTGGCAACGGGTAATGCGCATCAATCTCGACGCCAATCTGGTATTGCTGCGCGAAGCCCATCCTTTGCTGAAACACGCGCCGCGCGGCGGCCGAGTAGTGGTAATCGGTTCGAAGAACGTGCCGGCGCCGGGCCCCGGCGCGGCGGCCTATTCGGCGTCGAAGGCGGCGCTCAATCAACTCGCGCGGGTCACCGCGCTGGAATGGGGCGGCGACGGCATTCGCATCAACAGCCTGCACCCCAACGCGGTGTTCGATACCGGCCTGTGGACCGAGGACGTCCTCGCCGCCCGCGCCGCGCATTACGGCATGAGTGTCGAACACTACAAGACCAATAACGTGCTGAAGGTGGAAGTGCGCAGCCGCGACGTCGCCGAACTCGCCGCGGAAATGTGCGGCCCGCTGTTCGCCAAGACCACCGGCGCGCAACTGCCGGTGGACGGCGGCAACGACCGGGTGATTTGATTCCGTCTGATAATTTTGAGCGCGCAAAAAAAGGGGGTACCGGTGAAGGTACCCCTTAATCAGGGAGAGGGATTAACGTGACTCAACAAGACGGGGGGTCGAGGTTGAACCACATTTATTATCTAGCACAGGACGTGCCATATTTTTCTTGCCATCAATACAATAACTTAAAAATTTTTAGGTTTATACGGCACTCTGAAATGGCGACAATCGTGCAAAAATGACGAAAACCCGTCGCTAAATGGGGCAGCGCGGTGGCTAAGGGGTGATTGAAATGAAATGCCGCCGGGATCCGGCCTTGAAGAAAACTACAAATTCAAACCCAATTGCCGGTCTGAACCATGGTCGTAGACCAGCCCATCGTCCGCCTGACGGACGACCGCGCTGATGTGATGGGGAACGGCGGTCTCCCCATCCAGCACGTGAATGACTTGGACCTGTTGATGGACAAGATAATCGGCCAATAGCGAACGATGGCAGTTTTGCGGCCATTTTTCAGCGCACATCATCGCGGTGGGCATCAGGCGCGCACGTTCCAACAACGACGCCGCTCCCGCGCGAAACGCCGCGGTAGCCATGTGATCGGCATACGCGCGCATACCTTGCGAGTGCAGCGCCACATGGGGCGACAGTACATCCGCGTCGCTTTTACGCATGCCGCCCAGGCTGGAGCCGAGCCAATGGTAATCGATGCCCATGTCGCGCAGCAAAGGAACCAAGGAGGTGCGGGAAAAATGGGGATGACGGCGGGACACCGGCTGGGCACGGACATCGACCAGGCAGCGGATGCCGAACGTATCGAGCATTTCCAAAAACTCCGCGGCCGTGCGATCGCTGTGCCCTAAGGAATAGAGTTGCAGGGCATTACCGCCGATCACCGACGTTTCACCTCGTCTGGACATGGTCGCCATCATTTTTTCATCTCAACACAGGAAGCCGTTAAAGGCAAATCTCATTGAACGTGCGACAATTCCCGTTGCATTTGTTTGGCGTAACCCCAGCGGCCGTGCTCGGACCGCAACATGGTCACCGAATCGGCGGGCAAGGCTTCGCTGAACAAAAAGCCCTGCGCGCCGTCGCAGCCATGGGCGCACAATATCGCCAGCTGAGAGGTGGTCTCCACCGATTTGGCGACGACTTGGGCATCCATATGGTGTCCCACGGCGATGATCGCATCGACCACCGCCATCTCCTCCTCGTCGCCGTCATTCACTTCATTGATCAAGGCATGATCGATCTTGAGCGTGTCGACATGCAGGCGGCGCAGGCAGCGCAACGAAGAGGCGCTGCTGCCGAAATCGTCCACCGCCAGCCGCAGACCTAATTGTTTTAAAGCGAACAAGGTGCTTACCGCCGCCGCGTCGCCTTCGCGCAACACGTTTTCGGCGACTTCCAGTTCCAATGAATAAGGGGAGAGACTGCTGTGGCGGAGAATATCCGTCAGCATCGCGGTCAACTCCGGGTTTTTCAATTCGCGGGCCGAAAGATTAACCGCCACCCGCAACGGCCCCGTTCCATGCTGTTGCCAATGAATGAGCTGGGTGCAAACGGAACGCAATAGCCACTGTCCCATCGCGACGATCTGGCCGTTTTCCTCCTGCAAATTGAGAAAACGCGCCGGCGGGATCAAGCCCAGGGTAGGATGCCGCCAGCGTACCAAGGCTTCTAAACTCACCACGTCACCGCTGCGCAAATCCACTTGGGGCTGATAGTGAATTTCAAATTCATTGCGCGCCAAGGCATGGCGTAATGAATTGGCCATGCTGCCCCGCCCGGTGACGCTGGAGTTCATCGCCGCCGTGAAAAATTGGAAGCTGTTACGGCCGCGCGCTTTGACCCGGTACATGGCGTTGTCCGCCGCGCGGATCAATTCTTGCGGATCATCGGCGTTGGCGGGATACACCGCGATGCCGATGCTGGTGGTCACCGTCACTTGATGCTGTCCGAGTTTAAACGGCGTGCCCATCAGCGCGAGTACTTTCTCCGCCACCGGCGCGGCGTCCTCGGGACGGGTGATTCCTTCCAGGATCACGGTAAATTCATCGCCGCCTATCCGCGCCACCGTGTCTTGCGCGCGTACCGCCGCGCGTATCCGGCCCGCCGCCGCCTTGAGCAGCTGATCGCCGTAATCATGACCCAAGGTGTCATTGACGAATTTGAACCGATCGAGATCGATGAACATCAAGGCCACTGCCGTAC
Organism: Gammaproteobacteria bacterium; assembly: GCA_919903055.1. Lineage (GTDB taxonomy): Bacteria > Pseudomonadota > Gammaproteobacteria > DRLM01 > DRLM01 > CAKKSB01. The sequence continues at coordinate 6,839 of CAKKSB010000145.1, forward strand.
CGGTACGTTCGGCGCGCTTGAGCGCGCCTTCGAGCCTGTCCTTGAACAGGATGCGATTAGGTAATTCCGTGAGCTGGTCGTATTGCGCGAGGAACAGCAGTTTGGCCTGTCGCTCCTTGCGTTCGATGGCGTACTGCAAGGCGCGGCTCAGTAAATGGCCGTCGCCTTGGCCCTTCACCAGATAATCCTGCGCGCCGGTCTGCATCGCCTGCAACGCGATATTCTGATCGTTGACACCGGTGAGCACGACAATCGGCAACTCCGGCCGCGTCGATTGCAGGTGGATCACCGTACTCAGGCCGCTGGCATCGGGCAGGGTGAGATCCAGCAGCACCACATCGTAATGCTCGTTCACGATGTGGTGCAGCGCCTGCGCCAAGGTTTCCACATGCGTTAAAACGAACTCGTTGATCTTCGAGTCCCGCAACATGTCCTGTACCAGCCGGGCATCGGCCGGGTTGCTCTCCACCAGCAACACTTTTATTTCCGATTTATCCATGACCGCCCCCGTAGCCGATCTGGATATTCCGTTTAGATCGCGCGCGGGCCATGCATCCGCGGATTTGTTCAAGAGTAAGCATATTGATCTCGCTAGCGGGAACCATTTTCACCATGCATGGCGATACAGCCGAATCCGCGTCCTTATTATTAAAGTCTCGCCACGAAAATTCACCGGCGCTTATCCACATGACCAACCCCCGGTAAAACGACCGATGGCGGCGGACATGCTGGTTGTACCGTA
>CAKKSB010000146.1 GCA_919903055.1 Gammaproteobacteria bacterium
TGGCGTCGTCACGACGCTCAGCAAGACCGCGGCCATGCTCGAGCGGATGGGCCATGAGGTGCGATGCATCACTCCTCAGGGTTTCAAAACTTTTCCCTGTCCCACTTATCCTTCCATCCGGCTCGCGCTCAAGCCGGCCGTGCTTCTGAGAGCTATGCTCGACGCTTACGCGCCGGATGCCATTCACATTGCCACCGAAGGTCCGCTGGGCTGGGCCGCGCGCGCTTATTGCCATGACCGCGGTTTGCGCTTTACGACTTCGTATCACACCCAAATGCCCGAATATATCCGGCTGCGCACACCGATCCCGCTTAGCGTGAGTTATAGCGTGTTGCGGCGTTTCCACCGCCCAGCGGCGTGTACCCTGGTGCCGACCGAATCGCAGCGGCAGCGCTTGCTGCAACGCGGTTTCGAAAATGTAGTGATCTGGTCGCGCGGTGTCGATACTGACTTGTTCCATCCCGGTGATAAGTTTTTTCTTGCCGGCCCGCGGCCCATCGCCATGTACATGGGACGGGTGGCGGTGGAAAAAAACATCGAGGACTTTCTTGATCTGCAATTGCCCGGCAGTAAATACGTAGTAGGTGACGGCCCTGATCTGGAATCATTGCGGCGGCGTTATCCGAACGTACACTTTACCGGTTTCAAGCACGGCGCCGAACTTGCCGCCCACCTCGCCGCCGCCGACGTTTTCGTCTTCCCGAGCTGTACCGATACCTTCGGCCTGGTGTTGTTGGAGGCCATGGCCTGCGGCGTGCCGGTGGCGGCCTATCCGGTAACGGGGCCGATCGACGTCGTCACGCCCCGCGTCACCGGCTGTCTCGACGAAGACCTCGGCCGCGCGGTGCACGGTGCTTTACAACTTGATGGCGCGCGTTGTCGCCAATACGCTCTCAAACATTCCTGGTCTACCGCCACGGCTCAATTCTTAAAACACCTTGCCACAGCGCAGGCGGAGCAAAGCCCAGCCGAGCTGTCGCGCGCTACGTCGATAAGATAACTTCCCGCCTCTTGGAGGCTCTCAGAGTTTCAATGACCGACCGCCGTGAAATTGCGGCACATCCATGTGCCGCAATAAGCTCTGACAATTGAAGGTACTTAACTAAATGCAACTTGCGACCTTTTGAATGCGATCCTGCGCGCCCGGTACGAGCGGCGCGTGAGTAACGAAATGAGCCTCCATGGCATCCACGTCCACGTCGCCACCGAGTTGATCGGTGCCGAGATTGAACACGCTGAAGTTGTCGCCGCCGCTGGCGAGGAAGGAATTCATCGTCACCCGGTAGCTGGCGGATTTGTCGATGGGTGTCCCGTTTAAGGTCACGGAGCCGTCGCACACATAGTGGCCGCCGAGCGGACTCAGGTTGGGCGTGAAGCTGTGTTGATAACTGAAACCGTTCGACACTTGCAGGATGCGGCCGCCGGCGCCTTGATTGGCGGCCCATTGTTGCTCCAGCAGATCATAGAGCTGCTGGCCGGTGAGAGTTTTCACCACCAGGCTGTTGCCGAAGGGTTGCACGGTGAAGGCCTCGCCGTAGGTGATATTGCCGTCGCCCTCGCCGAGCGCGCTGCCGGCATAAATGAAATCGGCGCGAATACCGCCCGGGTTCATGAAGGCGATGACCGCGTTGCCTTTGGCGGCGGGTTGGGTCGCCGCTAATTGCGCATCCGCGATTACGTCGCCCAGAGCTGACTCACCGGCGGCGTTGGTGGTGCGAGTGATATCGGCGGTGATGGCGCCGATTACGCGATTGGCAATCGGCGCCGCAATGAGGTTGTATTTGTCGACGATGGCGCTGATCTCGGCCACCGGTTGTATGGGTTCAGCCGCGGCGAAGAAATTGTTGCGGTCGACCAGCTTGTTTACCGCGCTGACGGCGATCACGTCCTTGCTGCGTGTATCGAGCGTGAGGTCGATTTGGGTGATGAGGCGGCTGAACGAACCCGCGCTGGTAACCGGAATCGTGCGGCCCCGGCTGTTGGGCAGCGTGCAGTTGTAGGCCTGATGTGTGTGGCCCGAGACCACCAGATCCACCGCGTCGTCAAAGCGGCCGACGATATCGACGATCGGACCGGACACGCCGCTGCAACCATTAATGCCGCCGGATGCCAGGCCGCCTTCGTGCAGCAGTACCACCACGGCATCGATGCCGCGCTGTTTCAATTTACGTACCAGGCTGTTGACGGTGTCGGCCTCGTCGTGAAATTCCAGCCCGGCTATGCCGTCGGGTGTGACGATAGAAGGCGTGCCTTCCAAGGTCATGCCGATGAAGGCCACGCGGTTTCCTTTGAAATTTTTCACGGCGTAAGGCGGAAACAAAGTTTTGCCCGAGGCGGTATCCACGACATTGGCGGCGAGGAAATCGAATTGCGCGCCTTCGAAAGGAACCGGCGTGCCCACCGCGGCGCCCTGGCAGGAGTTGGCATCGGTCGGATGGCAGCCGCCGTTTTGCATACGCAACAGCTCGGCGCGGCCTTCATCGAATTCGTGATTGCCCACCGCGTTGAAATCCAGTCCGAGACGATTCATGGTTTCGATGGTCGGCTCGTCGTGGAACAGCGCGGAATTGAGCGGACTGGCGCCAATCAAATCGCCGGCCGACACCACCACGCTGTTGGGCGCGCCGGCTTTGAGCTGTTTGACCAGGCCGGCCATGTAGTCCACGCCGCCCGCCGGCACGCCGATGCGTTGGCCGGCGGCGTTGGTCAGAAAGAGATTGTCGGGGTCGCTGCGCAGATTAAGATTGGCGCCGTCGATGTTGCCGTGAAAATCGTTGAAGGCGATCACCCGCACCCGTAAGCGTTTTCCGACGTCGGAATGTGCGGCGGCTTTTCGCAGTTCGCCACCCTCGCGGGCTTTGAGTACACCTTGATGTGTCCACTTGGCGGCGAGTTTCGCCATATCCAAGATGAATTCGGCATGGCTGCCGTAATTAGCGCCCTCGGCATCGGTATCCACGATCAGTTGATTCAAGCAGACGCCGGCCACCGATTTATTGGCGATGCGGGTCGTGATCAATCCAGCGGCTTCACCTATCGTGACATTGCCGGTGCAAAGCGGCGTCTCGGCCGCGGCCGTTCCCGCCATGGCACAGCCGATCAGCAGTGCCAAAGGTTTCAATATAATGGAGCGCATGAACATTCTCTTTGAAGGATGATGATGAGCACCACAGCGTAGACCGGGGTTATTGCAGCGGTGTGACGGTTGATCGTAAGGAAATGTTGCAACGCCAATCACGAGACGGGTTGATGGGCGCGTCGCCGGAGGAGGGAAGGCCGTTGCTTCCGGCCTTCCCCAGTCGTTTCCGTAAATGACCTGCAACCGCTTATTTGAGTCGTTTGCAGTTGGCGTAATAAGTCACCGTGGCCGGCCAGTCGGAAAAGATGCCGCGTATCCCCACCTTCTGTGCCAGTACATCGAGCGCTTCCATCATGTCGCCGTCGTTATCGATCACCGGCGTGATGCTTTGATAATAAAATCCACCGCCGTCTTTCAGCAGACCGGAACGCTCCAGGGTCCAGGTGATGATATCGAGACCGGCGCCTTTGGCGTTGACGGCATATTGTGACGGGACGATTTCATTGGCGGTGTTGAGATCGAATAATGCCCACATGGGCGGCGCGATGATGTTGACGCCCTGCGCGTGCAAGGATTCCAGCGCCGCCAGAGTCGGGTAGGCTTCGCTTTCACTCTCGATGTCGTCGAGATACACGGCTTGCCGGCCGAAGCGCGGTTCGTGATTTATCCAATATAAAACGTCGTTCAAATTGAATGATTGGGGAAACACGTGGTTGGGATGAACCCCCGCCGCTTTATATTCATCTATCATCTGCTGTGCGTAAGCTTGTTGTGTGTAATCGCCGGTAAACGGCATCGGCACGCTCGCCGCTTTGAGCTCGGGCGTCATCTTCACGCCTAGTTTTTTGAACAGTTCGATACTCTCCTTGTGGCTCAGCAGGGTGCCTTTGTCCGAATAAAGATCGGTGCGGAAATTGGCGGTGCCGCCCAGAAATTCGGCAACGGTCTGGGCCTTGGGATTGAAGGCGTCCATTTTGCCCTTGAGCGTCTTGAACTCCGTCAGGGTGATGTCGCTGGTGCAACATTGCGCGGTCGCCGGCATGATGACTTCACCGGTTATTTGATTCAGCACCGCCGGCTTGAAAGGCACGGAGCATTTATTGGCCAAGGGCGTCGCGAGAATATTGGTGGTGGTGTGCAGGTCGCATTGCGAATGACGGCACACCAATCCCTTGTCCTTGGTGAACGTCACGTCGCATTCCAGAATGCCGGCGCCCATCCGCGCCGCCGCCAAATAGGATTCCCTGGTGTGTTCGGGGAATTGCAGAGCCGCGCCGCGATGACCGATCGAAAAATCGGTTTTACGAAATGGGCCTTCGCTGCATCTTTGCAGTTCGGTCTTGAGCCGGCTCGGGGCCATGCTGTCGACGACGAAGTAGGGCCTGGGGCCGAGTTGTACATTCATTACAGGTCGTGGAGCCAGTCCGCCCGCCATGCCATCGCCGATTGCGGTCGGCAGCGCGCTTAGCTTTAAATCGAGATTTTGCAAACCATTATTGGATGGGTTGGTTTGATTGCCGGCAATGGCGTTACTCGCAAGTCCCAGCAACACGCCGCTTATCGCCGCGACGGCGAGTTTTTTCAGTGCATTCATATCGTCACTCCCTTGTTTTATGGTGCAGGCCTAGCTGGATCGAAACAGCCGCGATCCGACCAGAAAAAAGTAGCCGAGATTCATGTCCGGTCGATGCCGGCATAATGACAAATCAATGACGCAAGCGCGTTGCGCGGATATCCGATGGGTAGGCGGGTGATGAGGCGGAGATGACGGCGAGCGTTGAGGTGTCGGGGTTCACGAATTCAGCCCAGCTGCTAGACCGACGCCACAGTGATCAAAACAGCGGACAGCTTGCGGGCGGGTGTGCCGATTATTCGGCATCGGTATGCGGCCATGGCCGATATGGAATTGGCCAAGCAACGCGGCTGCAACGCGATCCGCCGAATGTGAGTATCGCGTGGGCTGCGCTCCTAACCTATCTCGCTAAAAA
>CAKKSB010000147.1 GCA_919903055.1 Gammaproteobacteria bacterium
CTTAAAATCCGCCAGACCTTATACGTCTGTACCGGTTCGATTCCGGTCCCGGGCACCAGTAAAATTCCTCGAAAATTACCTTATGGACCGGCGCGTGCGGCCTGGTGCGGCAACCGCTAGCGGCCATCAAATCGCCGCTTTACCCGACTCGTTTTAGTCTCTAATTCCGCATCAGATCGTGGCAAACAGGATTTTTTTACATTTTTTGCTGGAAACGCACGGCATTTTCTACTAAGTTATGCACGTTGTATCTTCTCGCTTATCGCTAATGTCTACTCACACAAGGGAAGGAAGTATGGCGAAAAAGAAAGTCAGCGCTAAAGCAGCTAAGGCCCCGAAACCGGTAGTTAAGGCCGTAAAAGCCAGCTCATCAGTCAAAGAACCATTCACCAAAACAGAACTGCTCAGCAGCATTTCCGAGAGCACCGGCCTGTCGCGCAAAGACGTAGGTAATGTCCTTGAGCAACTCGCCTCCGCCATTGAACGTCACGTCAAGCCGAAAGGCCCGGGTGAGTTCAAGATGCCTGGCCTGTTCAAGATCAAAACGATCAAGAAAAAGGCCACTAAAGCCCGCAAAGGCATCAACCCCTTCACCGGGGAAGAGACCATGTTCAAGGCCAAACCCGCGCGTACCGTCGTAAAGGTTCAAGCCCTGAAAAAACTCAAAGAAATGGTCCTGTAAGAAGGTAGAGCTCGCAAGATACACAAATCAAAAAGCCCAGTCCGCATATGGATTGGGCTTTTTGTTATCCCACGGCGACGCGCCGAAATCGGTGATACTGAAGTCCTGCTGTTGGGTAAAATGAGTTCTTTGCGGACTAACAGACGAACGTGTATGATGCACTGGTTTTATTTTTATTAGTTTAGAGGAAAGCGCAATGTCCACCGGCACAGTGAAATGGTTTAACGAATCGAAAGGCTTTGGATTCATCGCCCAGGATAACGGCGGTCCCGATGTCTTTGTCCACTTCAAAGAAATTCAGGGCGGCGGTTTCAAAACCCTTAAAGAAGGCCAAAAGGTGACGTTCGACGTCACGCAAGGTCAAAAGGGTCCGCAGGCCACCAACGTCATTCCCCAGTAACCCTGGGTTATAGCGAAGATCTGATGTAAGCATGGAGCCCTCAGCGGGGTTCCATGCTTACCGCTGGAAAAAATAATAATTACAGCTTATCTCCTTCGCGTGTTTCCCTCATCACTGCGTCAAATGCAGTGCCTCCACGTTGCCTTAATAAACATGGGGCATCGTTGTTATCACCCGTTCTTCCGCGTGGCTCTTTGATTATTTTCGCTGGCGTCACATTTCATGGCGCTGACGCGCCGTCCAGCAAGTCTCTCCGATTGAAAGTGTCAGGTCGGCGCGAGCGATAAAAACCGGCCAAAAACCGCTTATCGCGCCTCCAAGGCGGCCCGCGGCTGGGAGACCGAATTCAGCAAGGTATGCAAGGCGGGCCACACGTTGTCGAGGATGCGTGCTTGCGCGGCGGCGGTGGGATGGATGCGGTCCGCCTGGAAGGTGGTTTCATCGTCGGTCAGGCCTTCCAACATGAAAGGCACCAATGCGACGGCGTGTTTCGCGGCGAGTCGCGCGTAGGTCTCCTGGAATTCGCGTGTGTAAGCCGGGCCGTAATTGGGCGGCAGGCGCATGCCCAGCAAGAGTAGTTGCGCGCCGTGTTGCTTGGTGGCGGTGATGATCTGGTTGAGGTTGGCGGCCATGTCGGCGACGGGCAGGCCGCGCAGTCCGTCATTGCCGCCCAGCTCGACGATCACGATGGCGGGCCGATGGCGTTTCAACAAACCGGTGATGCGGGTACGGCCGCCCGATGTGGTCTCGCCGCTGATGCTGGCGTTGATGACTCGCGCGTCGCCGCCGTCGGCGGTGATACGCTGTTGCAGCAGATGCACCCAACCCTGGTTTTGCGCGATGCCGTAAGCCGCGCTTAAACTGTCCCCCACCACCAGTACCGTGGTGGCCGCGCGCGTGCCGGGCGGCAGCCACATTACGGCAAGTAAGATCAACAGGAGTGTTCGGCTCATGGCGGAGTTTGTGTTGCAGCCCATCATTTCAGCTCAAAAGCTCGGTAAACATGTCGCAAGTCCGGAGGGCGAATTGGTCCTCCTGGCCGAGGTCGATCTTAACATCTTCCCCGGCGAGGCGGTGGCGATCGTCGGCGCCTCGGGGGCGGGCAAGTCCACGTTGCTGGGTTTGCTGGCGGGTTTGGATACGCCGAGTTCGGGACGGGTGGTGTTGGATAAACACGACCTGTCGGTATTGGATGAGGACGGCCGCGCCCGCGTGCGGGCGGGGCGGGTCGGCTTCGTGTTTCAGTCTTTTCATCTCCTACCCAATCTAACCGCGCTGGAAAATGTCATGTTGCCTTTGGAGCTGGCGGATCGCCGCGACGCGCGAACCGCCGCGGGCGATCTGCTCGCACGAGTGGGATTAACACCGCGCGCGCAACATTATCCCAAACAATTGTCGGGCGGCGAGCAACAGCGGGTGGCGCTGGCGCGCGCCTTCGCCGGTGAACCCAAGGTGTTGTTCGCCGATGAGCCCACCGGCAATCTCGACAGCGTCACCGGGCAAAAGGTCATCGACTTGCTGTTCGCCTTGAATCGCGAGCGGCAGGCCACTTTGGTTTTGGTCACCCACGACGAAGCGCTGGCGCGCTCCTGTTCGCGGCGCGTGGAATTGGAAGCGGGTTGCGTCAAGCGCGATATCCGCCACTCTGCTCCCCCTCTCCCGCAAGCGGAAGAGGGCCGGGTCGAGGGACTAACGTGAACACCTGGCAATTGGCGATGCGCTTGCTGCGCCGCGATTGGCGCTCCGGCGAATTGCGGGTGCTGATGTTGGCGGTGGTGATCGCGGTGGCGAGCGTGTCGTCGGTGGGCTTTTTCACCGACCGCATCGAGCAAGCCTTGGCGCAACAGGCCAACTCCCTGCTGGGCGGCGATCTGGTAGTGGCGGCGGACCGTCCCATCCGGGACGACTTGATCACCGCCGCCACGCAACTGAAGTTGCGGCACAGCGAAATCCGCGGTTTTTTAAGCATGAGCGTGGCGGACGGGCGCAGTCAGCTGGCGGAGGTAAAAGCGGTCAGTCCCGGTTATCCGTTGCGCGGTGAAATGCGGGTGGCGCCGGCGCGTTTCGCGCCCGATGCGCCGGCGGCGGGCGTACCCGTGCCCGGCACGGCGTGGGCCGATGCGCGTCTGCTCGGCGATTTGGACATCGAGGTCGGCGATCGCCTGCAATTGGGCGACAGCGTGTTCACGGTGTCGGCGGTCATCAGTCACGAACCGGACCGCGGCGGTTCCTTGTTCAGCATCGCGCCGCGTCTGCTCATCAATGACGCCGACGTGGCGGCCACCGGTTTATTACAACCGGGCAGCCGGGCGCAATACCGTTTACTGGTGGCCGGCGACGCGGAGACGGTGGCGACTTATCGGCGCGCCATCGAGCCGGATTTGCAACGCGGCGAGCGCTTGGAGTCGGTGGAAGAAGGCCGGCCTGAAATGCGCAGCGCCTTGGAGCGGGCCCGCCAGTTTCTCGGTCTGGCCGGCATGGTCAGCGTGATGCTGGCCGGCGTCGCCATCGCCGCCGCGACCCGCCGCTTCGTCACGCGGCATTTGGATCACGTCGCCATCTTGCGCGCGCTGGGCGCGACCCAGTCGGTGATTTTGCGCGCCTATCTCTGGCAGATGCTGAGCCTGGCGCTGCTGGCCAGCGCGGTGGGTTGCGCGGTCGGCTACGCGGCGCAACAGGTGCTGGCCGATGTGCTGGGCAGTCTCGCGGCAACGACCTTGCCCGCACCCTCGTGGCGGCCGGTGGCGGCGGGCATGGCGGCGGGGTTGATCACGGTGCTGGGCTTCGCCTTGCCGCCGTTATTGCATTTACGCCACGTGCCTACCTTGCGGGTGTTGCGCCGCGAGATGGGCGCCATGCCGGGGCCGAGCGCGGCGGCTTACGGTTTGGGCTTGGCGGCGCTGGGTGCTTTGATCGTTTGGCAGGCAGGCGATTTGCGTTTGGGTTTATATGTGTTGGCCGGCGGTGTGGCGACGGTAGCGGTATTGGCTCTCACCGCGGCGGGCATGTTGGCGCTGTTGAGCCGCGTGCAAACCCGGCTGGGCGGGGTGTGGCGGTTCGGAATCGCCAATATGGTGCGGCGCGCGCGCGGCAGCGTCTCGCAAGTGGTGGCGTTCGGTTTGGGCCTGCTGGCCTTATTGGTGCTCGGCGTGGTGCGGGTGGATTTACTGGCGGCGTGGGAGGCGAGTCTGCCGCGCGAGGCGCCCAACCGTTTCGTGATCAATATCCAGCCGCAGCAATTGGACGACGTGCGGACTTTCTTCCGTGACGAGGGCATGGGCGAACCGAAATTGTTTCCCATGGTGCGCGGCCGCTTGGTGGCGATCAACGGTGCGTCGCTGACGCCCGAAAAATACGGCGAAGACCGGGCGCGGCGGCTGGTCGAACGCGAGTTTAATTTGTCATGGGCGGCGGAGCCGCGGGCCGACAACCAATTGGTGGCGGGCCGCTGGTGGGACGCCGATCAGCGCGATGAGGCCGCGTGGTCGGTGGAAGAGGGCATCGCGCAAACTTTGGGCATCAAGCTGGGCGACACGTTGACTTATCAGGTCGGCGGCGACACCGTCAGCGCGCGGGTCGCCAATTTGCGCAAGGTGGAGTGGGACAGTTTTCAGGTCAATTTTTTCGTGATCGCCTCGCCGGGCGTGTTGGACGACGCCGCCACCACCTACATCACCAGTTTTTATCTGGCCCCCGATTCGTTCGAATTATTGAGCCGCTTCGTGCAGCGTTTTCCCAACGCCACGGTGATCGACGTGGCGGCGATCATGGGCCAGGTGCGGCAGGTGATCGACAAGGTGGTGCTGGCCATGGAGTACGTCTTCGTGTTCACCGTGCTGGCCGGCTTGATGGTGTTGTTCGCCGCCATTCAAGCCACCCTCGACGAGCGGCTGCTGGAAGGCGCGGTGCTGCGCACCCTGGGCGCGGGGCGGCGCCAGGTGTTGGCCGGGACCGCGATCGAATTCGCCGGCACCGGCGCGGTGGCGGGACTGGTGGCCGCTTCCGGCGCGGCCTTGCTGGGCTATGTGCTGGCGGAGCAATTCTTCAAGGTCGAATACAGCCTCAATCCCGGCTTGTGGCTGTGGGGCGTGAGCGGCGGCGCGCTGATCGTCGGGGTGGCGGGCCTGCTGGGCACGCGCTTCGTCGTGCGCCGTCCGCCGTGGCGGACGCTGCGCGCGTTGCAAGGGCAATGAAGGCCGATTGTTCACGGTGAGGCGGCGTGATATCGTCGCGGCCATCTCACAAAAATAAGGAGGCGGACATGGGCCGCTGGTGGATCGTAAGGTCGGCTTTATCACTCGTGCTGACGGTGTTGACGCTGTGGGGGATGCCGCTGGCACACGCGGAGGAAAACCCGAGCGGTCGCGTGATCACGCTCGAGACGGCTTACGGTACCCACTTCGAGGCCTACGCCGCCGGACCGGAAGACGCCACGCTGGCGGTATTGCTGCTGCACGACCGTTTCGGCATGAGCCCGCAGCTGCGCGAGTGGACCGAACGGTTCGCCGGCCTCGGTTACCGTGCCCTGGCCATCGACCTCTACGACGGCCGCCGCGCCGAGAAATGGAAACACGCCACCTCCATCATGAAATCCATCGATCCGGTCTGGTCCGAGGCCAACGTGGCGGCGGGTTTGAACTACCTCAAACCCGATGAACGCAAGGTGGTGATGCTGGGTTGGGACTACGGCGGCACGCAGGCGCTGCTGGCTACCCTGGCCGCGCCCGCCGCGGTGGCCGCCACGGTGATGTATTACCCGACCGCGTTGGTGACCGATCAATTGCATCTGCAATCCATCGCCAAACCGGTGCTGGTGATAGTGGCCGAGCGCGACGAGGAATTGGGCGCGGAGCAAATCCTGGCCTTCAAGGACGGCATGAGCAAGACGCGGGTGGACTTCAACGTGATGGGCTTGGACGCGCCGCGGGCTTTCATGAATCCGCTCAGCGGCCGCTACGACGCCGACGCCGCCAACACCGTGTGGGACGTCACCCAGGATTTTCTGGCGCGTTATGCCGCGCCCGCCGCGCCTCCGGCGAAATGACCCACTATCCCCTCTCGCGCTGGGAGGGGATGCGCGGCCTGCGCGTGCTGGCCATGAAACCGCCTCTGCCGCAGCCAGGCTTGCTTATCTCACGCTCGATACACACTGACCTTCCATGAAACACCCCGTCACTTTATTCGCCGCGCTGATGCTGATCTGTTTCTTGTCCGCCGTTCGCGGCTGGGCGGACGACGCTGCCACCGGCGTGCCAGCGGAACCCGCGCCGGCTCCGGCGGATAGCAAAATAGATACCTGGCGCCATTTTGAAAATCTGGTGAACACCATTAATCAAGCGCGGGAAGATATGGCCGCGCTGCGCGCGCAGTTGCAGGAGACCAAGGACGAGGCGGAACGCAAACGCATCGACAATGAATTGAGTCTGTTGGCGGCGGACATCGATTCGCTGCAAGCGGCCTGGGAGATGTGGGCCACCGGCGGGGTGGACATGCAATTGTTCGCGCCCAAGACCGATCAGAAATTCGATTGGCGCGAAGAGGTGCAGTCGGTGTTCGAGCCCATCGTGGTCGAACTGCGGCGTTTGACGGAACGGCCGCGCAAGATCGAACGCTTGCGTTCGGAACAGCTGTTTTACCAGCAACGTTACGCGGCGGCGGAAACCGCGCTGAAAAACGTGGTGGATTACAAGACGCGGGCGCCGACGCCGGATTTGGCGGAAGCCTTCGGTGCACTGGAAGGACGCTGGCAAAAGCGCCGCGACGATTTGCAAAGCCGTTTGCAATTGACCAATTTCGAACTGGAAGAATTACTGGCGCCGAGCCGGCCGGGCGACGAAAAGACCGGCGAAGTCTTGCAGGAATTGCTGAGCGGACGTTTAGTGAATCTGTTGCTGGCGGTGCTGGCGGCGGCGCTGACCTACGGTACGCTTTGGCTGCTCAGCCGCGCTTATTCGCATTACATGCAACGCCGTGGTTACCGGCGTCCTTTTCTGGTCCGGGTCGCGCATCTCGCGTATATGGTGATCGCGTTGATCCTCGCCCTGTTCGCCGCGATGGCGGTGCTGTATTCGCGCGGTGATTGGATATTGCTGGGCTTGTTGTTGATCGCGCTGGTGGGGGCGGCGCTGACCTTGCAGCGTTCCTTGCCCGGTTATCTCAACGAAGCCAAACTCTTGCTGAATATCGGCCCGGTGAAGGAAGGCGAACGGGTGGTTTATCAAGGCTTGCCGTGGAAAGTGCAGGCCTTGAACATGAACGCGACGCTGGTCAATCCGCTGTTGCGCGGCGGACGGATGTCGGTGCCGGTGAACACGCTGTTTGCGCTGATGTCGCGTACCTATGATGAGCGTGAACCCTGGTTTCCCAGCCGGGAAAACGACATCGTCATCCTGAGCGACGGCAGCCACGGCCAAGTCGTGTTGCAATCCCCCGAATGCGTGCAAATGCGGGTCGGCGCTGCGATCAAAACCTATCCGACCGGCGCCTTTTTGGACGCCAAGCCGCAGAATCTGTCGTTGGAGGGTTTCGCGGTGTCCGTGAAATTCGGCGTGGATTACCGGCATCAAGCGGCCGCGACCACCGCTATGCCGGCCACGCTGAAAGCCTACATCGGCGGCAGGCTGAAGGCGCACGCCCACGGCGCGCACTTAAAAGATTTCTCCGTGGAATTCGATGAGCCGGCGGCCTCGTCCCTCAATTTCGTGATGTGGGCGTCGTTCGGCGGCGCGGCGGCGGAGTCTTACCACGCCATCCGCCATCTGTTGCAGGCGCTGGTGGTGGAAGCCTGTACCGCCCATGACTGGGTGATTCCCTTTGATCAACTGACCGTGCATCTGACGTCGGCGCAGGCTGCATCCCTGGAAGAGGACGCCGGGAAAACCGGTTGACGGGCCGTGGCTTTAGCGGTTCGGCGCGCGCTCGGCCAGCGGACATCGATAGCGGGGAAAAGGTCGAATATTCAGTTGTCTCTTGACCTGAGGAGGCAATCTAAGTACTGTTCCACGGTCTAGCATTTTGGTTTCCAATACCCGTTTTTGCGGGTTTTTTTGTCTAGGGGAGTTTTTCCGTGGAATTGAGCGGTGCCGATATCGTCGTCCGTTGTTTGAAGGACGAGGGCGTCGAATATCTATTTGGCTATCCGGGTGGGGCGGTGCTCCACATTTATGACGCGCTGTATAGACAGGAAGACGTCAAGCATATCCTGGTGCGCCACGAGCAAGGCGCCACCCATGCGGCGGACGGCTATGCCCGCGCCACCGGCCGCCCCGGCGTGGTGCTGGTGACCTCCGGCCCCGGCGCCACCAACGCGGTCACCGGCATCGCCACCGCGTACATGGATTCCATCCCGATGGTCATCCTCACCGGTCAGGTGCCGACGGCGCTGATCGGTAACGACGCCTTCCAGGAAGTGGATAACGTCGGCATCACCCGCCCCTGCGTGAAACACAACTTTCTTGTCAAAGACGTGAAAGATTTGGCGGAGACCATTAAAAAAGCCTTTTACATCGCCACCAGCGGCCGGCCCGGCCCGGTGCTGGTCGACATTCCCAAAGACGTCACCGCCAACAAGGCCGAGTATCATTACCCGGAAACAGTGTCGATCCGTTCCTACAATCCGGTGAACAAAGGCCATCCCGGCCAGATTAAAAAGGCCGTCGATCTGATGCTGTCCGCCAAGCGCCCCATGCTGTACACCGGCGGCGGCGTGGTGTTGGGCAACGCCGCCGACGCGCTCACCGAAATGACCCGCCTGCTGGGTTATCCCATCACCAATACCTTGATGGGCCTCGGCGGTTATCCGGCCACCGATAAACAGTTCGTCGGCATGCTGGGCATGCACGGCACCTATGAAGCCAATATGGCCATGCATCACTGCGACGTGCTGATCGCCATCGGCGCGCGTTTCGATGACCGGGTGACCGGCAACATCGCCAAATTTTGCCCGACCGCCGAAATCGTCCACGTCGATATCGATCCCGCCTCCATTTCGAAAAACGTCAAGGTGGACGTGCCCATCGTCGGCGCGGTCGGCAGCGTGTTGGCCGATATGATCCGTCTCATCAAAGCCGGTGAACGCAAGCCCGACCAGGACGCCTTGGCGGCGTGGTGGCGGCAGATTCAAGAATGGCGCGGCATGGACTGCCTGAAGTTCGACCGCACCAGCGAGATCATCAAACCGCAATACGTACTGGAAAAACTCTACGAAGTGACCAAAGGCGAAGCCTTCGTCACCTCCGACGTCGGCCAGCACCAGATGTGGGCCGCGCAATATTACAAGTTCGACAAGCCGCGGCGCTGGATCAACTCCGGCGGCCTCGGCACCATGGGCTTCG
>CAKKSB010000148.1 GCA_919903055.1 Gammaproteobacteria bacterium
TACGGATCTTACGGCGAATAGGCGGGGACGATGCAGGGGGGTACTGATACCGGCGCACAGCTGGCGCGGCGAGGCTATGGCTGGCGGAATTTTCCGCTGGTGTTGGCCGTGGTGGTGAGCGGGCAAACCGCCACGGCGGGCGAATGGCGCGTCAACACCTATTTGGATTTCGCGGAGGTCTATACCGACAATGTATCGTTGGCGCCGGCCGGTGAGGAGCAGGACGAATTCGTCACGCAGATCAGCCCTGGTATTGGGGTCAGTGGCCAGAGTGGCCGCGCCAAGCTGAATTTAAATTACCGTTTGCAAAATTTGATTTACGGGCATGATCTCGCGCGCAGCAACTCCAATCATCAGCTCCTCGCCAATGGCAATCTCGAACTGATCAAGAATTGGTTTTTCGTGGACGCTAAAAGCTCCATCAGCCAACAAATCGTCGACGCCGATGCCAGCGTGCCGCTGGATAATTTCAACATCGGCAATCGCGCCGACGTAATCACCTACGGTGTTAGTCCTTATCTCAAGTTGCGCTTCGGTTCTTACGCGGCCGGTGAAATGCGTTATGGAATCGACCGCGTCGAAAATCAAAGCACCGCGCTTTCCGACACGGAGATCACGCAATACAGCGCTCGATTGGGCAGTGGTCCGAATTTCAATCGTCTCAACTGGGGAATGAATTTCCGCCATGAGGAAATGAGCCGTGAGTTCGGGCCGGATTCCTTGCGTGAAAATGCCTCCGCGGTCGTCCGTTACCGCTTTCATCAAACCTTCAACGCTTTGGCGCGCGGCGGGTATGAAAATAATGACGTAGTGACCACCCGCAGCATTAAAAACGGCAGTTATTGGAGCGTGGGCGGCGAGTGGCTGCCCAGCCGCTATGCCACCCTATCGGCTACCGCCGGCGAAAATAATTGGGATGCCGATGTCTACCTGCAACCGACCGCCCGTACCCAGTTGCATGTGGGTTATCAGGATCTCGAAGTAGGCCTCAATCCGGGCGGCGTCTGGACCGCCGATTTTTCGCACCACACCCGGCGCAGCACTTGGCGGTTGAGTTATGTCGAGGAAAGCACCAGTACCCAGATTCTGCAGCTCGCCGATCGGCAGTTCTTTCTGGTGGTCGATTCCAACGGAAATCTGCTGATCGATCCCCGCACCGGCTTCCCGGTGGTGATCGTGAATAATATTTTCGCTCTGACCGATGAAGAATTCATCCGCCAGCGTTTTCAAGGCAGCGTCACCTGGAAAAGCGGCAAAAGCGATTTCGTGCTGGGCGCTTATAATGAACAGCGGGAATTCGAGATCAGTAATAATTCGGAAGATGTGCTGGGAGCGAACGCTTCCTGGATTTGGCGTTTGAAGCCGCGCACCCAATCCATTCTGGGCGGCGGTTGGCAGCATCGCAATCCCGCCGGCACGAATGAAGCCGATGAATTGTGGTATGCCTCGCTGGGATTCAATCGCAGCATCTCGCAAGATGTGAATTCCTCTTTGGAGTTCCGCCACACCGAACGTGCCAGTGTTAGGGCTGGCGAAGATTACGACGAAAATCGGCTGACCTTACAGTTGAGTATGCGTTTTTAAGGAAACCATCCATGTATGAAGCGTTTTATCAATTAAAAGCCCGTCCGTTCCAGCTCAGCCCCGACCCGCGATTTTTTTACGGCAGCCCCGGCCACAAGCGCGCGATGTCGTATCTGCGTTATGGCTTGACGCAGGGTGAGGGGTTCATCGTCATCACCGGTGAAATCGGCACCGGCAAGACCATGCTGGTACGCACCTTGTTCGCCGACCTCGCCAAGGAAAACGTGGTGGCGGCGCAGTTGGTCACTACTCAGCTCGAGGCCGACGACACCTTGCGCATGGTCGCCGCCAGTTTCGGCCTGGCCCACGAAGGGCTGGAGAAGGCCACCATCCTCAAGAATCTCGAGACTTTCATGATGGCGCGTGCCCGCGAAGGCAAGCGCGTGCTGCTGCTGGTGGACGAGGCGCAGAATCTGCCGCCGCGTTCCTTGGAAGAATTGCGCATGTTGTCCAATTTTCAATTGGGCGGCCGGGTGCTGTTCCAAAGTTTCCTGCTCGGCCAGGCGGAGTTCCGCAACACCCTGCAATCCAAAGGACTGGAACAACTGCGGCAGCGGGTGATCGCCGCCTACCATCTCGAACCGCTCGACCTCGCTCAGACCCGGGCCTATGTCGAACATCGTCTCACCACCGTGGGCTGGAAAGACGATCCCAAATTCGCCGATGAATCGTTCGCGGTGATCCACCAGCATTCCGGCGGCATTCCGCGGCGCATCAATACCCTCTGTGATCGTTTGATGCTGTTCGGCTGCCTGGAAGAAATCCACGATTTCCCCGCCGAGCGGGTCAACACGGTGATCGCCGAATTGCAGAACGAGAGCGCCGGCAAACCGGCCGCGTCCGCCGAAGAAGACGCGGTGGAAACGGAACAGCCGGTGGTGAAAGCGGCGCCGTCAGCGGCTGCCGATGCGCCGGCACCGGCCGCGCCTCAAACTTCCGTCACCAAGACGGCGGCGCCCGCGGCCGGCGCCGCGCCATTGAAGAGCGTGCCGCGGCCGGCTGCCGCCGCGCCCAAACCCGCAACGGCGAAACCCGCCACCGCCGCCGCGCCGAATGAAGTGCCGGCCGCCGCGCCCGACATGGAAACCCGTATCGCCATTTTGGAGAAACGGGTCGCGCTTCTGGAAGAAGGACTCAAACGCGAACGGGCTCGTCTGCGCCGCGCCATTCTGCTCAGCGATGAGTTCGGAGGCGTTTGATGAACTCAGCGCCGCCCACCGTGTTGTGCGTGGTTGGAGCGCGCCCCAATTTCATGAAGATCGCGCCGGTGATCGCGGCCCTGCGCGCCGCGCCGTTCAATCTGCGCGCCCGCCTGCTCCACACCGGCCAGCACTACGATGTGGCGATGAACGAGCGGTTTTTCGAACAGCTCGGCATCCCCAATCCCGATATCAATCTTGAGGTCGGTTCGCTCAGCCACGCCGCGCAGACCGCGGAGATCATGCGTCGTTTCGAGCCGGTGCTGGATGAGGAAAAGCCCGCGGCCCTGCTGGTGGTGGGCGACGTGAATTCCACCATCGCCTGCGCGCTGGTCGCGGCGAAGAAAGGCGTGCCGGTCGCCCACGTCGAGGCCGGTTTGCGCAGCTTCGATCGCGCCATGCCCGAGGAAGTGAACCGGGTGCTCACTGATCAATTGTCGGAATGGTTGTTCACCACCGAGCGCGAGGCCCGCGACAATCTCCTGCGCGAGGGCATCGCCGATCAGCGTATCCACTTCGTCGGCAATGTGATGATCGACACCCTGCTCGGTCATCGCGCCCGCGCGGTGCCGGCGGCGGAGACCTTGGCGGCCGCCGGCGTCGACCCCGGTCTGTTTCTCGATGCGCCGCAGGGTTTCGGTGTGTTGACCCTGCACCGGCCGTCGAATGTCGATGATCCCGCCGTGCTCCAGCGTTTGCTCGCCAGCGCGCAAAAAATCAGCGCGCAATTGCCTTTGGTATTTCCGGCGCATCCGCGCACCCTCGGCCGGATCGAGGCGGCGGGTCTCCGCGACATGTTGAGCGGACCGCGCATCTGCTGCCTGCCGCCGGTGGGTTATCTGGAAATGCTGGGACTGATGTCGGCGGCGCGGCTGGTGTTGACCGATTCCGGTGGCATGCAGGAAGAGACCACCGCCCTCGGCGTGCCCTGCATCACCTTGCGCGAGAACACCGAACGGCCCATCACCGTGACCCACGGCACCAATACCATCGTCGGCACCGACAGCACGCGCATCGAAAAGGCGGTGGCGGATGTGCTCAGCGGCGGCGGCAAGGCCGGCCGGCTGCCGGAATTGTGGGACGGCCGCGCCGCGCAGCGTATCGCCGCGATTCTGCACGCCAGTTTGGTTCCGGGCACATCGGCCGCGCGCGTGGCGGCGCAATCTCAATAATCCGGCGGAATCATCCCGCTGTTTGGCGCGGTCGATTAGGATGCGGCGGGTCCGGGCCGATATAACAAGCGTCACCTTTCCGGCCATGATTTGAACCGCGGTAACAACAGCATGATAAGCAACGCAATGACCGTGGACGTGGAAGACTATTTTCACGTCTCCGCCTTCGAAAAACACATACGCCGCGAGGACTGGGATCACTTGCCCTGCCGGGTCGAGCGCAACACCGAGCGCATTTTGGATATCTTCGCCGAACGGCAAGTGCGGGCCACTTTCTTTATGCTGGGCTGGGTCGCCGAACGTTATCCCGGCTTGGTGCGCCGCCTGGTGGCCGAGGGGCATGAACTGGCCAGCCACGGTTATTCCCACGTGCGGGTCACCGAGCAGACCCCGAATGAATTCCGCGAGGATGTGATCCGCAATAAAAAATTACTGGAAGATTTGGCCGGCGGCAGCGTTACGGGTTATCGCGCCGCCAGTTATTCCATCGGCGAGAAAAATTTATGGGCACTGGACGTGCTGCAGGAAACCGGGCACCGCTACAGCTCCAGCATTTATCCGATCCGCCACGATTTATACGGCATGCCCAACGCGCCGCGTTTTCCTTTCTTTCCTAACGGCGCGGGCGGCTTGCTGGAGATACCGGTCACCACCGTCGAGGTGTTCAAGCAGAAGTTGCCGTGCGGCGGCGGCGGTTATTTTCGTTTATTGCCTTATCCGGTCTCGCGCTGGGCGATGCGGCGGGTGAACGAACGAGACGGTAAACCCTGCATCTTTTATTTCCATCCCTGGGAGATCGATCCGGAGCAGCCGCGCCAGCAGGGTATCGGACTCAAGACCCGGATCCGCCACTACCTCAATCTCGCGCGCACCGAAGACCGGCTGCGCCGTTTGATGGGCGACTTTCAGTGGGACCGGATGGATAGGATATTTTTAGACGGACAGGCGTCCGGCTCACAGGTTCACTCCCCTCGTGCTTAATCTGCCTCACGCCGGTGCGCCGGAAATCAAACTGCTCACCGCCGCGGACGTGAGCCGCTGGGACGCCTTCGTCGCCGCCATGCCGCAGGCCGGCTTTTATCACCGGGCCGGCTGGGCAGAGGTGATCCGGCGCGCCTTCGGCCATCGCACCTATTTTTTATACGCGGAACGCGACGGCGTGATCGAAGGCATCCTGCCGCTGGCGCGCATCCGCAGTTTTTTGTTCGGCGATTCTTTAAGCTCGCTGCCGTTTTGCGTGAGCGGCGGTGTGGTCGCCGTCGATCCCGCGGCGGAAGCCGCGCTGGAAGCGCGGGCGATCGCCCTGGCGCGCGAACTGCAAGTCGATCACCTGGAATTCCGCAATCTCGCGCCGCGCCATCTGGATTGGCCGCGCAAGGACCAGCTCTACGTGAATTTCCGCAAGCAGCTCGATCCCGATCCCGAGAAGAATATGCTGGCCATTCCGCGCAAACAGCGGGCGATGGTGCGCAAGGGCATCGAGGCCGGTTTGCTCGGCGAGATCGATCAGGACGTCGCGCGGTTTTATCCCGCTTATTCCGAGAGCGTGCGCAACCTGGGCACGCCGGTGTTCTCGAAAAAATATTTCGAGATATTGCGCGAGGTGTTCGGTCCCGATTGCGAAGTGCTCACCATCACCCAGAACGGCCGTTTGATCGCCAGCGTGTTGAGTTTTTATTTTCGCGACCAAGTCTTGCCTTATTACGGCGGCGGCACGGCGGCGGCGCGCGAGGTGAAGGGCAATGACTTCATGTATTGGGAATTGATGCGCCGCGCGACGGAGCGCGGGGTGCGGATCTTCGATTACGGCCGCAGCAAGCGCGATACCGGCGCCTACAGCTTCAAGAAAAACTGGGGCTTCGAACCCGAACCGCTACACTACGAATACGTGCTGATCAAGTCCACGGCGGTGCCGGACGTCAACCCGCTCAATCCCAAATACGAGCGTTTCGTTAAACTGTGGAAACGCCTGCCGCTGGGTGTGACGCAGGCAGTGGGTCCGCACCTGGTGAAATATTTGGGCTGATGGCATGGACGATTTATTGTTGCTCGTGCATCGCATCCCCTATCCCCCCAACAAGGGGGACAAGCTGCGCTCGTTCAATCTGCTCAAGCAATTGAGCCGGCGTTATCGCGTCCATCTCGGGACATTCATCGACGACGAGCGGGATTGGCAATACGTGGACGACGTGCGCGCCCTGTGCGGCGGCGAAACCCATTTCGCCCGGTTGTCGCCGCGCGCGGCGAAGTTGCGCAGCCTGCCTTCGCTGTTATCGTCGCGACCCTTGAGTCTGGCGTATTATCGCGACCGCGGTCTGCGGCGCTGGGTGCGGCGCGTGCTGCGCGAGCAGCCGGTGCGGCGGGTCTTGGTGTTTTCCAGCGCGATGGCCCAGTATGTGGACGATAAAGGCGCGGCGGCCTTGCGGCGGGTGATGGATTTCGTCGATGTCGATTCCGACAAATGGCGGCAATACGCCGCGTCGCAGGCCTGGCCGATGAATTGGGTGTATCGCCGCGAGGCGCGGACCTTGTTGCCTTATGAGCGGCGTATCGCCGCGGCCTTCGATGCCAGCGCCTTCGTTTCGGCTCGCGAGGCCGATCTGTTCAAATCGCTGGCACCGGAGACGGCGGCGCGGGTGTGGGGTATTCGCAACGGCGTTGATAGCGATTATTTCGACCCGGCTTTGCCGAGTCCGGCGCCTTATCCTTTGCACGACCGGCCTATCGTTTTCACCGGCGCCATGGATTACTGGGCCAACGTCGATGCGGTAACCTGGTTCGCCAAGCAGGTGTTGCCGGCGGTGCGTGCGCAAAACGAAGAGGCGCGTTTTTATATCGTCGGCGCGCGGCCGACGCCGGAGGTCAACGAGTTGAAACGGCTGCCGGGCGTGGTGGTGGTGGGCGCGGTGGAGGATATCCGGCCGTATATCGCCCACGCGGTGCTGGCGGTCGCCCCGCTGCGGATCGCCCGCGGCGTACAGAACAAAGTGCTGGAGGCGATGGCGATGGCCAAGCCGGTGGTCGCCAGCCCCCAAGCATTGGACGGTATCGTCTGCGACGTCGGACGCGAGGTGTTGATGGCGAAGGACGCGGCGGACTTCGCGGCGCAGGTCGCGGCGCTGATCGAGCGCGACGGCGATCCGGCTTTGGCGCGTGCCGCCCGCGCACGGGTGCTGGCCGATTACAACTGGGAAACGAATCTCCGCCGGTTCGAACGTCTATTGGAGGGCGCGCCATTGGATGACGATATGAAGAATGGGCGGCCGGCCATGGCGGGCTTGGCGAGTACGGGTGAGTCGTTCCGTCCCTGAAGAGTCGGAGTGAGATATGCCCGTCTTCCATTCCTGTGGTGAACGGATGAATGAACTGAACGGTTCAACAATATTTAAAGAGGCGATATGAGCGGACCCCTACAGCCCGGCGTGGACAGCCCGGTGTTACCTCCCGGTGAGCAAACGCCCGTTTGGCGTTCGCCGCTGGTGCTGGCCGGCCTGTTGGTATTGGCGGTGCTGGTGCTGTATTGGCAGACGGTGTTGTCGATGGCGGCGATCTGGTCGCGTTCCGAAACCTTTACCCACGGCTATTTGATCGCGCCGATCAGCCTGTTTTTGATTTGGCAGCGGCGCAAGGCGCTGGCCGCCATCGCGGCGACGCCGGATCCGTGGGGCTTGCCGGTGCTGTTCCTGATCGGCGTGGTGTGGCTGCTGGCCCATTACGCGAGTGTCATGGTGATCGAACAGCTGGCCATGGTGGCGATGGTGGCGACGGTGGTATGGACGGTGCTGGGGCGGCGTCTGGTCTGGGCGATGTTTTTCCCCTTGGCGTTTTTGTTTTTCGCCGTGCCCATCGGCGAGGAGTTGATCCTGCCCTTGATGGATTTCACCGCCAACTTTACGGTCGCGGCCTTGCAGTTGAGCGGCATTCCGGTTTATCGGGAAGGCACTTTTTTCGAAATACCCAGCGGCCGCTGGTCGGTGGTCGAAGGTTGCAGCGGGGTGCGTTATCTCATCGCGTCGGTGACCCTCGGTTGTTTGTACGCTTATCTTACTTATCGCAGCCCGCTGCGGCGGACGGTGTTCGTGCTCTTGTCGGTGATCGTGCCGATCATCGCCAACGGCCTGCGCGCTTATATGATCGTGATGATCGCCCATCTCAGCGACATGAAGCTGGCGCTGGGCGTCGATCATTTCATCTACGGCTGGGTATTCTTCGGCCTGGTGATGCTGCTGCTGTTCTGGGCGGGCTCGTTTTGGCGCGAGGATGATTTGGAACCGGCCGGCCCGCGGGTATCCGCCACCGATAGTTCTTCCGCGCCGCGCCGCGGCGCGCCGTCGCGGATGGCGGTGGCGGTGTTAGCCTTGCTGGCGGCGTGGCCGCTGCTGGGTTACGTGAGCGCGGCGCGCCATGACGCGGTGGCCAACATCAATTTGGCGATACCGTCTTCCACCGCCGGCTGGCAAGCCGACACGCCCATGAGTGAATGGCACCCTCGCTATCTGGGCACCGACGCAGCGGTGCAACAAAGTTATAGCCGCGAGGGTAATCGCGCGCTGGTGTATCTGGCGTATTACCGTCATCAGCGCCAGGGCGCCGAGTTGATCAATTCGCAGAACGTGCTGGTCAAGCAGAAAGACCCGGTGTGGCGGCAGGTGGCCGACGGGCCGCGGGAGATCACGGTCAACGGCAAGCTTATCCGGGTGCGTGAAGGCAAACTGCGTTCCGGTCAACAGGATTTGCTGGTGTGGCATTGGTATTGGATGGACGGCGTCTATACCACCAATCATTATCTCGCCAAATTTTGGGAGGCCAAGGCCAAGCTGT
>CAKKSB010000149.1 GCA_919903055.1 Gammaproteobacteria bacterium
AGTCAGCCCCACGGCGCGACACCGGCGTTGATCGGTTATGCGTGGCAATTGGCGTTGCGCGCCTCGGTGGGCTCGGATTATCACGGACCGGGACAGGGCCCAAATGAACTGGGCCGGATGCCGGTCTTGCCGGCGGATTGCGTGCCGGTATGGCAGGATTGGGCCCCGCCGGCCTGCTGAGGTTTGATTTGCGCTTCGCGTTCACGCGGAATGGAATGGATATCTGATGTCACGCTTCGTCGTCATACACCCCGATAATCCGCAGCTTCGCTCGATTGGCCAAGTGGTGGAATGCCTGGCCGAAGGCGGGGTGGTGGTTTATCCCACCGATTCGAGTTACGCCTTGGGCTGCCGGATCGGCGATAAGGACGCGATGGAGCGTATTCGCCGCATCCGCCAGCTCAATGAAAAACACAATTTTTCGCTGGTGTGCCGCGATCTATCCGAAATCGCCACCTATACCATAGTGGATAATTCGGCTTACCGCCTGCTGCGCGCGCTCACGCCGGGGCCTTACACTTTCATCTTGCAGGCCACCCGCCAAGTGCCGCGCCGTTTGCAGCATCCCAAGCGTAAGACCGTCGGGATCCGGGTGCCGGATAACGCCATCGCCCAAGCGATATTGGCCGCGGTAGGCGAACCCTTGATGAGTTCCACTCTGGTCTTGCCGGGCGAGGACATGGCCCTCACCGATCCCTACGACATGCAGGCTTTGCTCGGCGAACGGGTCGACATGATCGTCGACGGCGGTTATTGCGGCTTCGAGTTCACCACCGTGGTCGACATGACCGAAGGCGTGCCCAGGGTGTTGCGGGTGGGCAAGGGCGACCCCAATATTTTTTTCGCGCAGGCCGGATAGCGGCCGAATGCATACGCCATCTCCCGGCCGGCGAACCAGCACGGACCGGTCAAGTCACCACCGCCCGTGGCGGTTATTCTCCCAAGGACATTTCATGCATGTTTGCCGCGACTCCGCGAGACGCGCATACCGGAAAATCAACGGGGTATCCCGGTCGCCGCTCATCATAAAACAGGTATACTCCGCCCATGCAAGAGCTTAACTTTGTACAGCAATTGGCGGTGTGGGCGCTGCCGGTGCTCTTCGCCATCACCGTCCACGAAGTCGCCCATGGCTGGGTGGCCCGCCGGCTGGGCGATCCTACCGCCATGATGCTGGGGCGTTTGACCCTCAATCCCCTCAAACACATCGATCCCATCGGCACGGTGCTGGTGCCGATCGCGCTGCTGTTCCTGGGCGGAGTGCTGTTCGGCTGGGCCAAGCCGGTGCCCATCACCGTCGAGAATCTTCGCAATCCCAAGCACGACATGGCCTTGGTCGCCGCGGCCGGACCGCTTTCCAACCTGCTGATGGCCTTGATCTGGGCCTTGCTCATGAAGTTGACGCTGGTCATGTCAGGTAGTTTTGCCGGCTTAGCCTTGCCGCTCAGCTATATGTGCGTCGCCGGCATCACCATCAATGTCATCTTGCTGGTATTGAATTTGTTGCCCATCCCGCCCCTGGACGGCAGCCGGGTGGTGTCGGGCCTGCTGCCCGGCCCCTGGGCGTGGAAGTACAATCGCCTCGAGCCTTATGGCTTGTTCATCTTGCTGGGGCTGATGTTGGCCGGGATATTGGGTAAAGTGTTGTCGCCGCCGGTGATGTGGATCCAGACCGGACTCTATAGCCTACTTGGCCTGTGATCAATTCTAATTAACTCTAATAAAATAGTTTAACAAGTTAATTATTTAGGGAGAAGGTGTTGAGCGTGATTCCCAATCAGCCGCCGCGGGTGTTGTCAGGCATGCGACCGACTGGCCGTTTGCACCTGGGTCATTACCATGGGGTATTGAAAAACTGGCTGCGTCTGCAACATGAATACAGCTGTTATTTTTTCGTGGCCGATTGGCATGCGCTGACCACCGATTATGAAAATCCCCGCGATATCAGCGCCAACACGTGGGAAATGCTCATCGACTGGCTGGCGGTGGGCGTCAATCCCAAAGCCGCCAAGCTGTTCATCCAGTCGCGAGTGCCGGAACACGCCGAGCTGCACCTCCTGCTGTCGATGATGACGCCTCTCGGTTGGCTGGAACGGGTGCCCACTTACAAGGACCAGCAGGAGAAGCTCAAGGAAAAAGATCTGGCAACCTACGGTTTTCTCGGGTATCCGTTATTGCAGGCGGCGGACATTCTCATTTATAAAGCCACCTCGGTGCCGGTGGGCGAAGATCAGGTGGTGCATATCGAACTGGCGCGGGAAGTGGCGCGCCGCTTCAACCATTTGTACGGCGGCGAGCCGGACTTCGCGGAAAAGGCCGAGGCGGCCGCCCGCAAAATGGGCAAGAAGAACGGCAAACTCTACAGCGAGTTGCGAAAGAAGTTTCAAGAAACGGGTGATCATGAGGCGCTGGCCACCGCGCGGGCGCTGCTCGAGTCGCAGCAAAATCTCACCCTCGGCGACCGTGAACGGTTGTTCGGCTATTTGGAAGGGGTGAGCCGGGTCATCTTGCCCGAGCCTCACCCCTTGCTGACGCCGATGGCCAAGATGCCCGGTCTGGACGGCCAGAAGATGTCCAAATCCTATGGCAACACCATCAGTCTGCGCGAGGAGCCGGAGGCGGTCAGGAATAAATTGAAGACCATGCCCACCGATCCGGCGCGGGTGCGGCGCACCGATCCCGGCAATCCCGAGAAATGTCCGGTCTGGCAATTCCATAAGGTGTATTCTTCCGACGAAGTAAAAAGCTGGGTGGTGCAGGGCTGTACCAGCGCGGGCATCGGTTGCCTGGATTGTAAACAGCCGGTGATCGAGGCAGTGTTGGCTGAACAGGCTCCGATCCGCGCACGTGCGTTAGAGTTCGCCAGCGATACCAGCGTGGTACGCACGATCGTTGCCGAAGGTTGCGAAGAGGCGCGTGATGTGGCCCGCGCCACCTTGAGCGAGGTGCGCCAGGTGCTCGGTCTGCAATTAAAATGATGTCAACTAAACGGCTGATAAATACATGACGCAAGTAGTCGCTGACATCTCGGCCGTTGAACGGCCGCTGCCGCCGTTGGCGATGGTGCTGGGTAGTCCGGTCACCGAAATGCCTAAGGATCTTTATATTCCACCGGATGCGCTCGAGATATTCCTGGAGGCGTTCGAAGGCCCGCTCGACTTGCTGCTGTATCTGATCCGACGCCAGAACATCGAGATCCTCGACATTCCCATCGCCGAGATCACCCGCCAGTACATGGTCTACGTCGATGTGATGAAAGGTATCCGTCTCGAGCTGGCGGCGGAATACCTGGTGATGGCCGCCATGCTGGCGGAAATCAAATCGCGCATGTTGTTGCCGCGCCCGAAGACCGAGGAAGGCGAAGAAGAAGACCCGCGCGCCGAACTCATTCGTCGCCTGCAGGAATACGAGCGCTTTAAACGAGCCGCCGAGGAAGTCGACGCTTTCCCGCGCATGGAACGGGATACGTTTCCGGTGAGTATCGAACGGCCGCTGCGCAGCGGTCCCCGTCCGCACCCGGCTGTGAATTTACAAGAGTTGCTGTTGGCTTTCAAAGACGTGCTGGCCCGCGCCGAGATGTTTTCCAACCATCATGTGCAAATGGAGCCTTTGTCGGTACGCGAGCGCATGTCCGACATATTGAGCGCGGTTGGCGCCGACAAATTCACCGCTTTCGCCTTGCTGTTTAAACCCGAAGAGGGACGCATGGGTGTGGTGGTAAGTTTTCTCGCGATGTTGGAACTCATCAAAGAGTCCCTGCTTGAATTGCTACAAACCGAAGCCTACGGCCCGATTTACGTAAGAGTCCCGAGTCATGCAGATGAACCCGCAGCAGTTGAAGAATATTCTTGAAGCTACCTTGCTGGCCGCCGGCCAGCCCATGAACATGGAAAAACTCCAGGAGATTTTCCCCGAGGAGGCGAGGCCGGATGCCGAGATCCTGCGCGAAGGTTTGCGCCTGCTGGAAGAGGAATGCGCCGGACGCGGCATCGAGCTCAAGGAAGTGGGCAACGGTTTCCGGTTGCAGGTGAAGCAGGAATACGCGCCTTGGGTGGCGCGTCTCAGCGAAGAAAAGGCGCCGCGTTATTCGCGTGCCTTGTTGGAAACCTTGGTATTGATCGCCTACCGGCAGCCGATCAGTCGCGCCGAGATTGAAGACATCCGCGGCGTCAGCGTCAGCACCAACATCATCAAAACTTTGCAGGAGCGCGAGTGGGTGCGGATAGTCGGCCACCGCGAAGTGCCGGGCAGACCCGCTCTATATGGGACTACGCGGGATTTTCTTGATTATTTCAATTTGAAGAACCTCAGCCAACTGCCCGCTTTATCGGAAGTTCGCAGCCTCGAAACCATCGCCGCCGAGATCGATGATCTTTTACCGCCGCCTTTAGCCAGCGCCGCGGATGAAGACGGAGAATCAGCAAGTGCTCCGCCTCTCGTGGCGGAAGACGCCGCGCTGGCGAGTGAGCAGCCTGGCCATGATGGCGAATCGGCGGTCGAAGAAATCGACGACGCGGCTACACCGTCCGATTCCGCCGCGCTGCGTATCGTCCATTGAGTCAGGCCATGACTGAACGTTTACAAAAATGGCTGGCCCGCGCCGGTTTGGGCGCGCGCCGGACCATGGAAGACTGGATACGCGCCGGCCGCGTCACCGTCAACGGCGCGCCCGCCGAGTTGGGCATGAGTGTGAATGAGGGCGACACGGTGTGCGTCGACGGCCGCGCCATCGCCGCGCCGCCGCCGGCCGAGATGACCCGGCCGCGGGTGCTGCTCTACTACAAACCCACCGGTGAAATCTGCACCCAGTCTGATCCCGAAGGCCGCCCCACGGTGTTCGACCGTCTGCCCAAAGTGGGTGGACGCTGGATCGCGGTCGGCCGTCTCGATCTCAATACCCTGGGCGTGCTGCTGTTCACCAACGACGGTGAACTCGCCAATCGTTTGATGCATCCGTCCAGCGAGATCGAACGCGAATACGCGGTACGGGTGCTGGGCACGGTCGATGCCGCGGCGCTCACCCGCTTGCGCAAAGGCGTGATGCTGGAAGACGGCCCCGCCCATTTCGACGCGCTGGTGGATGCTGGCGGCGAAGGTATGAATCATTGGTATAACGTGGTGCTGCGCGAAGGGCGCAACCGCGAGGTGCGACGCATGTGGGAGTCGCAGGGCGTCACCGTGAGTCGTTTGATGCGGGTGCGTTTCGGGCCGATCACTCTGCCGCGTTTTTTGAAGCCGGGCCAGTCGCGCGAATTGGAATTGGACGATATCAACCTGCTGCGCCGTGCCGCCGGTCTCGATGAGCTTTCCGCGGCCACGCCGACCCGTCGACGCGCCGCCGCGTCGCGGCCAACGGCGGGACGTGGGCGTGTGGAGCAGACCAATCGCCGAGTTCCGCGGGAACGGGTCGAGACTTACACCAACGCCGCTCCGCCGCGCCGGGGTGCGGCACAGCGTGCCGAACGCAGTCCGCAAACGCGGAGCGGAGCGAATCAGCCGGCGGGACGAAGTGCGCGGCCGCAAGGCCGCTCCGCTCAGACGGCCGGTGACGAGCGGCCGCGCTCGCGAGGACGGTCGGAGCAACCCGCGCGACGGATTCCCGTGAGCGCCGGACGTAGCGCCGCCGCGCCCTCCCGCGCGCCGCGCAAGCCGCCGGCCTCCACCCGTAAAAAATGAATTCGCGGTGGACGGATGGCCGGCTTCGGCGAACTTGTGAAAACGTCGCTGCGTTTCACAATCACGATCGTTTGTCTAATATCGAATTAGAGTTCATTACGACTACGGCGGTGGTGATTCATCGCGGCAATCCCCGGCCGTGTCGGGGACGCACCGAAATATGATTTGCGCGGCGACTGGGCTGCGGTCAGGAAATTTCCCGGTGTTGTTTACGGCTTGAGTAAGTCCGCCTGTGTTTCGTTATACAAACAGTCCATTTCACAGCGGCGCGCCGCTCCATTTTGTGATTTAATGCCTCGCCATGTTTAAACCAGTCGAACTCTTCATCGGTCTGCGCTATACCCGCGCCAAACGCCGCAATCATTTCATCTCGTTCATCGCCCTCACTTCGATGGCGGGCATCGCCTTGGGCGTAATGGCCTTGATCACCGTGCTGTCGGTGATGAACGGTTTCGAAAAGGAATTGCGCACCCGCATTCTCGGCGTGGTGGCGCACACCACCGTCAGCAGCGCGCACGGTCCGCTACAGGACTGGCCCGCCTTGCAGGCGCAGCTTAAAGGTTATCCGCACGTGACAGGTACCGCGCCTTATATCAACGGCGAAGGCATGCTCAGCGTCGGCCAGTCGGTGAGCGGTACGCTGATACGCGGCGTGGTGCCGAGCGAGGAAGGCGCGGTATCCAACGTCGGTGAGAAAATGGTGGCCGGCCGGTTGGATGAGTTGGTGCCGGGCGAATTCGGTATCATCCTCGGCAAAGAACTGGCGCTGCGCTTGGGCGTGTGGCGCGGCGACAAAGTAACGCTGATCACGCCGTCGGCGACCATCACCCCGGCCGGTGTGCTGCCGCGCATGAAACGTTTCACGGTGATCGGCATTTTCGAGATCGGCATGTACGAATACGACAATGCGCTGGCCTTGCTGCACATCGAAGACGCCGCCAAATTGTTTCGTCTCGGCGACGGCGTGAGCGGGGTGCGGCTCAAACTCGACGACATGATGCGCGCGCCGTGGGTGACCCGCGATCTGGTGCAAAGTCTGCCCGCCGGTTATGTGGTGAGCGACTGGACGCGGGAACACGTCAACTTTTTCCGGGCGGTGCGCACCGAGAAAACCGTGATGTTCGTGATCTTGCTGCTGATCGTAGCGGTGGCGGCTTTCAATATCGTTTCGACTTTGGTGATGATGGTACGTGACAAGGAAGCGGACATCGCGGTGCTGCGCACGCTCGGCGCCACGCCGCGCAGCATCATGCTGATCTTCATGATCCAAGGCGTAGTGATCGGCGTGGTGGGCACCTTGTTGGGCGGCGTCGGCGGCACCTTGCTGGCCTTCAACATCGAGACCATCGTGCCGGCCATCGAACGCTTGTTCAGCGTGGAATTTCTGGCCGCCGACGTGTATTACATCAGCAACCTGCCTTCCGATCCGCATCTTGAGGACATACTAGAAATCTGCGGTGTATCGATGCTGCTGAGTTTGTTCGCCACGATTTATCCCGCTTGGCGCGCGGCGCGTACCCAACCGGCGGAGGCCTTGCGTTATGAATGACGCGGTAATCCGCTGCCAACACCTCGCCAAGATTTACACCGAGGGTCCCGCCGCGGTGGAAGTGCTGGCCGATGTCAGTCTGGAAGTCATGCCGGGCGAGCGGCTCGCCATCATCGGTTCATCGGGTTCGGGCAAAAGCACGCTGCTGCATTTATTGGGCGGACTGGACACGCCGACCCGCGGCGAGGTGTGGGTGGACGGCGCCGACATGGGCAAGCTGGACGACGTGGCGCGCG
>CAKKSB010000150.1 GCA_919903055.1 Gammaproteobacteria bacterium
CAACGAATCGCCGTGCCGGGCAGGCTCGAACCACGGAGCGTCCGGACAAAAACACGTATGGAAAAATAGGGATGCAACACCGTCGGCATGCTGGCGCGGCACGGTGTTTAGCGGGAACTGGCGGGCTTGGATTTCTTCGAGCGCATGAAGCCGGCCGCGAAACGGTCGTGGAGCGGCCCGTCTTTGGATGGATGACCGCCGACGTGATTTGTTTATTGCCTGGCGGGGATAAATATCCCGGCCATTATCCGCTAGGACGGATAAACCTCCGCCAAAAAAACTGGCCACTTCCACTTCCATGTTGCATCCCTCCAAAACCACGCCGTACCGCGTCGTCACTGGTGAGCCTTTTGAAGACCGTCGATTCTGACTACCGGATAATTTTTATCCGGGCGGAGTTCATAAAGGCATTTTCTTCGAGGCCGCGCTCATCATGAGCTGACCATTATGTTTCGCGTAAGACCAACTGCGTGAATCTTTTACACCTAGTTACGTCCGAGCGCAATTGTCTTTTTGTCTAACATGATGTTAGCCGGCAAGTCCGCTCATAACATTTGCATGCTGAATGATAATAAGGCCAATAAATTAGAATTCATCCTTCAACACTATCTTCAACTTAAAGCACCATCTATACGTCCAGGTAAGCGGAACTTAATAAAACCACTGCCCGGCTTAAACTCATGGCGCCCGAGCGGCCGTCAATATTTTGCACGCGCGACGGCGGGCTGTGATAAATCACTGCGCGCGGACACCCACGGCGGCGGGCAACGGCATCTCTTGCGCAACTTGGGATCGCTTCTGAATTACCCTCAGGGTTTTACCTGACGCTCAGGAAATGAAATGAAGTTGCCTAGAGCTCGTTATAGGCCAAACAGTGAAAATACATTTTCGAGTCTATCCATACTCAAGGGGAAGGTCGTGGGAACCAGCGGTCTCACCGTCTCGAAAAGTATCGCGGCGTTTTCCTGGATGACGGCGGCGTAGGCCCATTCCTTTTGCACCGGGTTCTTGGCGTCGATGATGGCGGTCACGACTCTCGACCACATCATGTCTTCTTGTACCACGGGTTCGCGGGTCTTCATGGTTTCGGTCTCAACCGCGCGCTTGAGCTGATTGCCCAGTTTGCCGCTGCCGGCCTGTCCGCCGTCCCAGATGTTGGTGTTGGAATCCTCATTCAAGGCCCTGTGCAGCACATCCTCGAAACTGTCTTCCACTCCGCCGCTGGATTCGACGCTGAATAACAAATATTCGGAAGCCGACGCATGAGTTTGGCCATACCCTTTGTCATGTTCCAGACAATTGGCGAGATACGTATTAAGCTGATCCTCACGTTCCGACAAATAATCCACCCCGTCGCAGAAAAATCTCCAGGCTTCGCCGCGTTTCGCGATGTCATCGGCGGGATTGGAAGACCATTCCTGAATGATTTGCCGGCCGATGATACCCGCTACGATGACGACGACTCGCTTGGCTTTGAGTATGCCGGCCTCACTTTCCAGCAAGGTCGCGACGCGCGGATTGACGCTCAAGGCATAACACACCTGCATCAGCCTATAGGTCTTCATGGTGTCGTGGGTACGCTTCTTGGCTGAATTCCAGATTTCCACCACGTGGCGCATGGCACCGTCCTTGGGCGCAACCGCCGCCGCGCCGCCGACGATCTCGCCGACGATGGCGAATAAAGGTGCTTCTTCCGGTATCACGCGGTCGCGCTGAGTGGGATCGAGTTTGGCGGGGCGCTTACCCAGCAATTCCGGATTCTCCGCCACGAACGTCTCATCGCGGATAAAGATATTCTCAGGAACGGGCTTGCCGTTCACTTGCAGAACCTTGAACCAGCGGTAGACCTGCGGTCCTTCCTCGTCCGACTCGCCGTATATTTCTTGATTGGGCCCGCGCCGGGAACGGTATTTCACCTCGGTATCGATTAGAAGCTCGTCGCGTTCCCCCACCTCCAGATACTCGCGGCCTTCCATGACCGAGCCGCCGTTCATCGCCACCAGATGGGTGATGCCCGTCACGCTGACGGTGATGGGTTTCAATTGCGCCACGGACTCGCCCGTCGGATTGTGCCGCAATTGCACACCCGGTTGAAGAGACACCCCCGCATCGCCGGCCGCGCGCAGGGCTTGCGCGCCCATCCGATCCGCTTCGTGTTCCAGCGACTGATCGGCGTTGATGGAGACGCCTTGCCTCTGAGCGCCGGGTTTTACCCGCCCTTGTTTCTGCTGAACCACGTGCCACGCCTCATGGGGTAGATGTTTTTCCTGACCCGGCCCTACATGAATATGCGCGCCTTGCGCATAGGCCAAGGCCTGCAACTGGGCCGGCCGCGGCGAGTTGTAGTGCACTTTCACATCGTCCAGCGAGCGGCCGGAAAGGGTTTCGATGCCCGTCTTCAACTCGTTCGGCAGTCCGGCCTGGTTTTCATTTTTTCGGGCGTGCTGGTTTTCGGTTTGAGTGGCCGCAGCGGAACGGCCATTCGATCTCGTCCGCGTAGGCGGACGTAGTGCGGCGCGGCCGTCGGCGATTTGTTGCATGGCTCGCATCCGCGCGACCCGCGGGCTGGCAGCGGCCGATTGCCGTGTTTTCTGTTGGGTCAGCGCGGCGGGCCGCCGGTCATCGAACCGCGGAGCGGACTCAGCGCCGCTTTTCTTGGCGGAATCGGCGCTGCCGGTCTTAGCTTGATCATCGGCGGATTTATCGGGACGAGTACGCATGGTTCCCTTTTTCATACGCGGAAGATCTTGATGTGGAGCGCTGGAGTGGGGTAACGCTTTCGAAAGCGCCTCACGCGCCCGCACCATAGGCCCCATGGACTCCGCCATTATCTTCGCCGAGTTTGGCGCGCTTGGATAGGCCGGGATTTTCGCATGCCGATCGAGCGGGGCTTCGCGCGGCGGCTCGGCTCCAGCTCATCGAGTGTGGGGAAATAGCGGAACGCTGATAAATGGCGGAGAGGGAGGGATTCGAACCCTCGTGGGCGGTAAAGCCCCAACCGATTTCGAGTCGGTGCCGGTGTGACCGCTTCGGTACCTCTCCCGAAGAGGCGCCTAGGATAAGCGTTATGGCGTTCCGCAACAAGCGGGGGGAGGATAGTTCCTATTCAAAATGTATCAATTCGTACTTCCCCCCATTGCCGTCTGGGGGGCACGACACTCTACAATGCCCGCCTTTCGGTCATACCAACCACCAACAACCAGACGAGTCCGACCCGCTCCAAGAGCGATGGGGCTCGATATGATGTAGAGGGGATGAGCAATGTCGGAGAGTGAACAGCCCGGGAAGGCGTCTCTTGCCTGGTTCCGCAAAGTCGCGGAAAACGGCAATGTAATCGCACAGGAATTTTTAGGCCGGGCCTATGAAAAGGGCTGGATGGGCCTGCCCCCCGATGCCCAGCAATCAAGCTACTGGTATGAGCGGGCGGCCAAAACCAAGTCTAAATTCTTGAATCCACCCAATTGAGGTGATCGAAATAACCCCCTGGCTTTTCAATTCTAAGCAACCGACGAGCCAAGGAGAACGAGATGTCCGCGGTAGACGCGAGCAGCGTCAATCATTGTGGTAGCCCCGCTGCACTGCGCGGTAACGCGTCGGGCCAACGCAGGACGTCCGGGGCAAAAGGAATCCACATCGCGAGACCAAGCTCAATTCGTATACGGATGCGCGAATTGTGTCCCGAGGGCCGCGACACATCGCGCGGTTTCATCCAGCTCGATTTCGCGCGTCTCAACCAGAGGAAACCGGACGGGCCGCTTCCGCCGTGCCCCGTTGCTTTCGACAACCCGCTAAATAGGCTCGATCCCGTCGGAGCGTAGCGACTGACGGCGGGCTCGGAAAAAATCCGTTAGCATCTCCCCGCATTCCGCCGCCAGCACACCGCCTTCCACTTGAACACGGTGATTGAAGTGCTCGGCCTTGAACAAATCGGTGACGCTGCCCGCCGCGCCGGCTTTAGGATCATTCGCGCCATACACCACCCGCCCGACCCGCGCGTGCACGATCGCGCCCACACACATTACGCAGGGCTCCAAGGTGACGTACAAGGTGGTGTCGCTCAGCCGGTAATTCCGTAAGGCCTCGCCTGCCGCACGTAACGCCACGATTTCGGCGTGCGCGGTGGGATCATGCGTGGCGATGGGCCGGTTCCAACCCTCGCCGATCGCCGCACCTTGCCGCACCAACAGCGCGCCCACCGGCACTTCACCCTCCTGCTCGGCGCGACGGGCGAGAGCGAGTGCATGCCGCATCCAATTTATGTCAGTATCAGGTAGCAAGATTTAAGCAGCAAGTTGCGTTTAACGCGGAAATATAAATATAGAGTGTGAGCAGCACACTCGACGTTATTCCCACTCAATGGTCGCCGGTGGTTTGCCCGAGATGTCGTACACCACCCGCGAGATGCCGGCGACTTCATTGATGATGCGATTCGACACGGTGCCCAGCAACTCGTAAGGCAGCGGCGCCCAATGCGCGGTCATGAAATCCACGGTTTGCACCGCGCGCAGCGATACCACGTAATCGTAACGGCGGCCGTCGCCCATCACGCCCACCGAGCGCACTGGCAGAAACACGGTGAAGGCCTGGCTGACTTTGTCATACCAACCTTGCTTATGCAGCTCTTCGATGAAGATCGCGTCGGCGCGGCGCAGCAGGTCAGCGTATTCTTTTTTTACTTCGCCGAGGATGCGCACGCCGAGGCCGGGGCCGGGGAAAGGATGGCGGTAAACCATGTCGTGCGGCAGCCCGAGTTCGACGCCGATCTTGCGCACTTCATCCTTGAACAACTCGCGCAGCGGCTCGACGAGTTGCATACGCATCGCCGCCGGCAGGCCGCCGACGTTGTGATGGGTCTTGATCACGTGCGCCTTGCCGCTCTTGGCGCCGGCGGATTCGATGACGTCGGGATAGATCGTGCCCTGCGCCAGCCAGCACGCATTGCTGAGTTTGGCGGCCTCTTCCTCGAACACCTCGACGAATTGATTGCCGATGATCTTGCGCTTCCGCTCCGGATCGGCCACGCCTTTCAGCGCCGTCATGAAGCGCTCCTCAGCATTGACGCGGATCACGCGGATGCCCATATGTTTGGCGAAGGTCGCCATCACCTGATCGCCTTCGTTCAAACGCAGCAGGCCGTTGTCGACGAACACGCAGGTGAGCTGGTCGCCGATGGCGCGATGCAATAACGCCGCGACCACCGAGGAATCGACGCCGCCGGAGAGGCCCAGCAACACGTCATCCTTACCGACTTGCGCACGGATTTTTTCGATGCTCTCGTCGATGATGTTGCTTGCCGTCCACGCGCTTTCACAGCCGCAGATCTCGTGCACGAAGCGGTTGATGATGCGTTCACCCTGACGGGTGTGCGTCACTTCGGGGTGGAATTGCAAACCGTAGAAATGGCGGTCCTCGTCGGCCATGCCGGCAAGCGGCGCGCCCTCGGTGCTGGCGATCATCTTGAAACCCGCCGGCAAGGCGGTGACGCGATCGCCGTGACTCATCCAGACATCGAGCAGGCCGTAGCCTTCCGGCGTGGTGTGGTCCTCGATGTCGCGCAGCAGCCGCGAATGGCCGCGCGCGCGCACTTGGGCATAACCGAATTCACGATGGGTTGACGATTCGACCGCGCCGCCCAATTGCAGCGCCATGGTCTGCATGCCGTAGCAGATGCCGAGCACCGGCATGCCGAGATCGAACACGCATTGCGGCGCGCGCGGCGTCTCGGTCAAGGTCACCGACTCCGGTCCGCCGGAGAGAATGATGCCGTTGGGCTTGAAGGCGCGCAGCGCGGCCTCGTCCATGTCGAAAGGATGTAACTCGCAATACACGCCGGCTTCGCGCACCCGCCGCGCAATGAGCTGAGTGTATTGGGAACCGAAGTCGAGGATGAGAATGCGGTGTTGATGAATGTCAGTCATATTCACTATCGATGCAGGACGGGTCGACGCACTTGCGCGACCGCCGAAATCAAGAGAGCGGGTTACAACGTTTCCGTTTAACCCGCCGCTACATTTAATTAATCAATCCGGTAATTCGGCGCTTCGCGGGTGATGGTGACATCGTGCACATGACTCTCGCGCATGCCCGCGCTGGTCACCCGCACGAACATCGGCTTGGTGCGCATCTCTTCGATGTCCTTGCAGCCGGTGTAGCCCATGCTGGCGCGCAGGCCGCCCATCAATTGATGAACGATGGCGACCATGCTGCCTTTGTAAGGCACCCGGCCTTCCACACCTTCCGGCACCAGCTTCTCCACTTCCAGTTCGCCTTCCTGGAAATAACGATCGCTGGAACCGCGCTGCATGGCGCCGAGCGAACCCATGCCGCGATAAGATTTGTACGAGCGGCCTTGAAACAGTTCCACTTCGCCGGGAGATTCTTCGGTGCCGGCGAACATGCTGCCGACCATTACGCAGTGAGCGCCGGCGACGAGAGCCTTGGCGAGGTCGCCGGAGAAGCGGACGCCGCCGTCGGCGATGACCGGGATACCCATGCTTTTAAGCGCGTTGCAGGCATTGGCGATAGCGGTGATCTGCGGCACGCCCACCCCGCTGACGATGCGAGTAGTGCAAATCGAGCCGGGGCCAATGCCGATTTTCACCGCATCCACCCCGGCCTCCACCAGCGCCAGCGCGCCTTCGCTGGTGGCGACGTTGCCGCCGATCAACTGCACCTCGGGGAAATTCTGCTTGATCCAGCGCACCCGGTTGAGCACGCCTTGCGAGTGGCCGTGGGCGGTATCGACCACGATCACATCCACTTCGGCGGCCACCAGCGCCGCCACCCGGTCGTCGGTACCTTCGCCGGTGCCCACCGCCGCGCCGACCCGCAGGCGTTCGTAATCGTCTTTGCAGGCGTTGGGTTTCTCGCGGGATTTCTGGATATCCTTGACGGTGACCATGCCGCGCAATTGAAATTTGTCGTTCACCACCAGCAATTTTTCGATGCGGTGCTGATGCAGCAGGCGTTTGATCTCGTCGCGGCTGGCGCCCTCTTTCACCGTCACCAAGCGGTCCTTGGGCGTCATCACCGCCGCGACCGCGTTGTCGTAACGGGTTTCGAAGCGCAGATCGCGATTGGTGACGATGCCCACCAACTCTTCGCCCTGCACCACCGGCACCCCGGAGATATTGTGCTTGCGGGTCAGCTCCAGCACCCGGCGGATGGTGGTGTCCGGCGTCACGGTGATAGGCTCCTTGATGACCCCCGCCTCGTATTTCTTCACGCGGCGGACCTGCTCGGCCTGTTCGCCGGCGGACATATTCTTATGCACGATGCCGATGCCGCCCTCCTGGGCCAGGGCGATGGCGAGGCGGGCCTCGGTCACCGTGTCCATGGCGGAGGACACCAGCGGGATATTGAGGGTGATCTCGCGGGTCAGTTGAGTCTGAAGCCCCACCTCCCTGGGCAGCACTACGGAATGGGCGGGCACCAGGAGCACGTCATCAAAGGTGAGGGCTTCTTCGACTACTCGCAGCATAGGGGTCGTCCATCTATTAAGTAATTGAGGAATAAATAGCCTGCCATTATAGGAGCTCCCGTCCCACCGGTAAACCTCGCCCCTCGGGCGGTCTGTTGCGGCCCCAGGTTTGCGCTACTATACGCCCATGGACACCCCCGCCGAGCACCCGCCGGAAGCGGCCCCCCGCCGTGAGATTTACAGCGTTTCGCGCCTCAACCGCGAGGTGCGCGCCCTGCTGGACCGCGGTTTCGGCCTGCTGTGGATAGAGGGCGAAGTCTCCAATCTGTCGCGGCCCGGCTCCGGCCACTGGTATTTTTCGTTGAAGGACCGCGATGCCCAGGTACGCTGCGCAATGTTCCGCATGCGTAACCAGTTGATCGGCTTTGTCCCCGCCGACGGCATGCAGGTGCTGGCGCGGGTGCGGGCGACCCTTTACGAACCGCGCGGCGATTACCAGTTGGTGGTCGAACACCTGGAAGAAGCCGGCGACGGCCTGCTGCGGCGCGCCTACGAAGAACTCAAAAAACGCCTGGCGGCCGAGGGCCTGTTCGACCCCGCCCATAAAAAACCGCTGCCGCCGTTGCCGCGCCGTATCGGGGTGATCACCTCCCCCAGCGGCGCCGCCATCCACGACATCCTGACCGTGCTGCGCCGCCGCTTCCCCGCCATCCCGGTGCTGATCTACCCGGTTCCGGTGCAGGGCACGGCGGCGACGCCGGCCATCGTCCGCATGCTGCGGCGCGCCGGAGAATCCCAAGATTGCGACGTGCTGATTCTCGCCCGCGGCGGCGGCTCGCTCGAAGATTTGTGGGCCTTCAATGAAGAGGCGGTCGCCCGCGCTATTTACGACTGCCCGTTGCCGGTGGTGAGCGGCGTCGGCCACGAGGTGGACGTCACCATCGCCGACTTCGTCGCCGATCACCGCGCCGCCACTCCCTCCGCCGCCGCCGAACTGGCCAGCCCCGACGGCGCGGAATGGTTGCAAGCCTTCGCGACCCGCGAAAAACGCTTGCTGCAACGGCTGCTGCATATCCAGCATGCCAAGCGCCAGCAACTGGACTGGCTCACCAAGCGGCTGGAGCGATGTCATCCCGGCCGCCGATTGCGCGACCAGGGCCAGCGTCTCGACGAACTGGAGCAGCGCCTCAAACTCGCCTGGCGTTCACAACTGCGCCACGCCGACAGCCGGCTTGCCGCGCTCGCCGCCCGGCTGCACCGTCACGATCCGCGTCAGCGCTTGCAAAAATTGTCTCTCCGGCGCGAACATCTCGCGCAACGGCTGGAACGGGTCATGCGCGGCCGGCTGCAACAACACCGTCTGCGCCTCATCGCGCTGGCCCGCACCCTCGACACCGTGAGTCCGCTCGCCACCCTGCAACGCGGTTACGCCATCGTGCGCCGTCAGCCCGACGGCGCCATCGTGCGCGATGCAACTCAGGTCGCGATCGGCGATCAAATCGAAACCCGCATCGCGCGGGGACGTTTGATCAGCACCGTCGATGAGAAACACGAGACATGAATTATTTGGTCAGTTTGTTGCTGTTGATATTGCCCGGTTTGCTCGCCGCCGCGCCGCTGCCGAAAAACGCAGCCGTGCCCGGCGGCGTCGCGGTGGTCTCCCTCGCCAGCAGCGGCGCCGACATGCCGCGCGTCTATTTCAACGGCAACCGGGTGTTGGTGATGCGCAACGATCAGGACTGGCTGGCGGTGGTCGGTCTGCCTCTCGACACCCCGGCCGGCGAACAGACTTTGAAAATCCAGGACGGCGCCGCAGCGGAAACCACCGTGAATTTCGTCGTCCACGACAAGCAATACGCCATCCAGCGCCTCACCATCCAGGATCAGCGCAAGGTGGAACCCACCCCTGACGATTTGAAACGCATCGAACTCGAAAAACAGGAAATGGACGCCGCCTTCGCCGCCTTCAACGAACCGACCGAGGTGCCTTTACAATTCGATCTGCCCACCGACGGTCCGCTGAGCAGTCCTTTCGGTCTGCGCCGCTACTTCAACGAACAAGCGCGCAATCCCCACAGCGGACTTGACGTCGCCGCGCCGGCCGGCACGCCGGTGCATGCCGCCGCCGCCGGCCGGGTCGTCGCCACCGGCGATTATTTTTTCAACGGCAATACGGTGCTGCTCGATCACGGCCAAGGTCTGATCACGATGTACTGCCACTTGCAACGCATCGATGTCAAAC
Organism: Gammaproteobacteria bacterium; assembly: GCA_919903055.1. GTDB lineage: Bacteria > Pseudomonadota > Gammaproteobacteria > DRLM01 > DRLM01 > CAKKSB01. Next base: position 9,663 of record CAKKSB010000150.1, read on the forward strand.
CCGGCCAAGCGCTCCGCCGCGGTGAAATGCTCGGCAAGGTCGGACAAACCGGTCGCGCCACCGGACCGCATCTCCATTGGGGCGTAAGCCTTAACAACGCGCGGGTAGACCCGGCGTTGTTTCTTAAACCCGACCTCCTATCCGCGATACGCACGAAACAATCCGGCCATCAGTGATCAGCCATCGGCTGCGCGGCATGCGAACGTATTAATTATCGCCTACGCCGTTATTGATGGGGATCAGTCACCTCAAAACGAGCGAATTCACCTTCATCGACTCGTTTATCTCGATTCCGATCCAACTTGGAAAACTTCGCCAGCAACGCGGGCGCCTTTTGCGCCTCATCCTTGTTGATATAACCGTCCCGATTGATATCCAATTGAGAAAATTGCTGCTGAGTCTCTTCCGTCAATTGTTTGTTGCCTTCCGCCATATCTCCGGCGCCCGCACCATTACTTACCAGCATTACGCCGGCAATCAGCGTAATTGCCTTCAAAGAACACATTGCTCTTTTCATAAATAACTCCTTGTCGAATGGGGACCAGTCTTGGTAACTCACGAAACTCGACATCTCTTCGACCGGTCTTTAAATTTTGCAGCAAATATGCCTGCTTTATAAAAAATATATTTTTCATGTAATTGCCCCACGGCTGAATAAATCACCCTGCGCGGACTGTCGCCGGAAGTGGACAAAATTTGAATAACTTACAATTAAGGTTATGATCGCCATGTACTATCAAACGTAGCCGGAAAGAGACGGTCGCGATGAGCTGATAGCTATCAAAATCAAATCCGGCAGCTCGTCCATGGATGGCATAAGGTTTGCGCTTTAGTTCTCATAGATGCTATCTAATCTTTATTTGCGGGGTAATTCGTTGAAAACCATCATTGCCGCGATCATGTGCACGTTGTGTAGTCTACCGACCCACGCAGGGCCGACCGACCAGAAAATTCCCATGCGCTTAAGCACCGCCTCCACTTATTATGTGGACGGTTATTTTACCGGTTACGGCGCCGTCGATTTAATGGTGGATACCGGTTCGAGTTACACGGTGATCAATGAAGAAGCGCTGGCCGTGCTGCGCGAGAACGGCGCGGCGATCTACGTCAAGGACTTGACCGGCATCATGGCCGACGGCAGCAAAAAAATCGTGCCCGTCTATCGAATCGCGGAGATGAGCATCGGCAACGGATGCACATTCAAAGACATCGAGGCAGCGGTTTTCGCCGGCAGCACCCGCTACATACTCGGCATCAGCACCCTGAAAAAAGCCACGCCTTTCACTTTTTCGCTGGAGCCGCCCACCCTGCTGCTGAGTAACTGCGGCGAGTCTTCCACTCCGTCACCGCCCCAAGCAATAACCCCCGCGGCGCAAGAAAATACAGAAGACCTGAGGGCGATCGCCCGCGACGACACCGGCGTGTGACTTAAGCACCGCTGACCACCTGTAGCGCCCCCGCGATATCCGCGGGTTGATATGATTTCCGGTAACCAGCCCGAGTACCTTGTCATCACCGATGTTAAACGAGCACGCGCGTACACTGTGCCTGTGCCCCGTACCCGAGGGATGAGCCCTGCGCGGACAATTCCCCAAACCGCCGCCTATAATCAATACACGCCGTCATTCACACTTCCAGCCAACCTAGGAGCGACACCATGACAGACAAGGTCTATAAACTCATCGAGTTGGTCGGCACCTCGAGTAAGAGTTCGGACGACGCCATTCAAAATGCCATCAACCGCGCCGCCGATACTCTGCGCAATCTCGACTGGTTCGAAGTGGTCGAAACCCGCGGCACCATTCAAAACGGCAAAGTGACTTGTTATCAAGTCAGCTTGAGAGTGGGATTCCGTTTGGAATAACGCGACGCAAACTACGCCTTATTCAGCCTGTCGCGGCAAATCACACCGCGGCAGGCCTGAACAATCCATACCGTTAGAGTGAAATAAGCTCACAAGAAAAACTGGCGCGCGGGCTGCTCAGCACATCGTTTCAATTACAAGGATCGGTTACCGCACCCGGCGTTCCCAAAACTTGGGTCATCGAGTTACCTTGAATGATCTGAATAATGCTGTTCAACCCGGATGAAAAACTGAAGAATTGGCAAAACGAATTGTTTGAGCTGTTTTGCGAGATGGTGACGTTGCCGTTGGAAAACCTAAACGAATTGTTGCCGAAGTTTTGCGAATTACCCTGCATAGTGCTCTGTGTATTGATATTGCTGTTTTGCGCCCAACTTGTCCCCGTGAAAAGCATAGAAATAGCGATTCCGAAAATTACCTGTCGTGCTGTCATGACTTAGGCCTCCTGGCGTGATTGCTGAAGCTCCCTCAAAATTAAAGTTTGAAACTCATCGTAAGTCAATGGGCGACTCACCTAAAACACGTCGGCTGGGCTTCCCTGAAAATAGTAGGAATGCGCACGCATGGAGCACGACTTTTATAAGCGGCTGCACTTTTCGGGTGCACTTTCAAACCTCTATCTTCATGAGATGAAACACTATATCCTTTATTTTCTCTTCATTCGCGCCATGCTCGTCGACGAACGCGGTTACTGAAAATTAAATAGCGGTTTTGTAATCGGTGATACACGGAACCAGGGCTCAACGTGAGCCGCCGAAGGCTATTTAATAACCAATTAATGTAGCGACTCATCAATGATGGACCCTCCGACATTGTTCCGCCTATCCAACCCCAGCGACCCGATGCCTCAAGATGACTTTAGCCTCTCTAAAATTTAGCCAGCGTTGGCGCTCATGCCATCGGGTACTCTTGTTGTTCTTCATTCTTTTCACACTGCCGGCCGCCGACGCGGCGACTACCGGCGCGGCGCTTAAACATCAGCAAGCCATTCAACTGGCCCGTGACGGTCAGAACGACGCGGCATTACCGCTGCTCCATGAATTGAGCGAGGTGTATCCAGACCGCCAGGAATATCTCTACGATTACATCGCCGTACTCAGCTGGGCCGAACGTTACGAGGACGCGCTGGCGCAGCGGCCCCGCTTGCATTTACCGGAAGCGCCGGTCTACGTATTGGAAAGCCTGGGCCGCGCGGCGCGCGGCGTGGGGAAACCGGCCCAGGCCCTCGACTATTACCGCATGGCGGTGCAGCATGCGCCTGACCGGACCGACAGCATCATCGGACTGGCCAAGAGTCTCACCGAACTGGGCCGGGCCAAGGAAGCGGTGGATTTGCTGCAACCCTTGTCGCAACGCCGTCCCGCCGACAGCGCGGTGTTGGAAGCGTTGGCCTACGCTTACCAAAACGACCAGCGCTGGTTCGAAGCCCTCGCGGCTTACAATCGTCTGCTCGCCATCCAACCGGCAGACCGCGAGGCGCGGCGGCAGCGCATCCTATTAACCGCCCGGCTGGGCGCCGCGCCGCTGGCCTTGGACATGGCGCGCGACCGTCCCGATTTATTTTCCGCAAATGAACTCGACGCACTCGCCATCGACGCCGCCGCCAAATATATCCGCTGGAACGATCTCTATCATCCCTTGCCCGCTGAGCGATTCGAAGACACCGACCGCGCCATCGCGCTGCTGGACGGGACGATCCGATGAACGTCATGTACAAGAACCAGTTGAGTGACTTCTGGCAG
>CAKKSB010000151.1 GCA_919903055.1 Gammaproteobacteria bacterium
GGGTGAAGTGATCGGGTTGTTGCAGCGCGTCAGCGCCGCATCAGTGACCATAGCCGGCGAGCGGATCGGCGCCATCGAGCGCGGCATTCTGGTATTGGTGGCGGTGGAGCGCGGTGATGGCGAACCGCAAGCGCGGCGCTTGCTCGAACGCTTGCTCGGTTACCGCGTCTTTCCCGATCAGGCGGGTAAAATGAATCTGAGCCTGCGCGACATCGCGGGTGGCCTGTTGCTGGTGCCGCAATTCACGCTTGCCGCCGACACCCGGCAAGGCATGCGCCCGAGCTTCACGCCCGCCGCGTCGCCCGCCGACGGCGAACGCTGGTTCGATTTTTTGCTGGCGCGGGCACGCGCTGAATATCCACGAGTAGCCGCCGGCTGCTTTGGCGCCGACATGCAAGTGAGCTTGATCAACGACGGACCGGTGACGTTTAATTTACGGGTGCCGCCCGACGAAAAAACCCGTGAATGAATACGTATGCCTAGATCTTGAACACACTTATTATTAACCGGCAATTGAAATGATGAATTCACGATGAGCCAGGGCGAGCGCAGCGAGGGAATGCGTTGCGTAAACGAATGTTTCGCGCTCCATGTTGTATGAAGGTAAATCGTTAATTCTGAGAGAACGGATTTGAAAACAATTCGGGCTCGCGCCCAGCCAAGATCGCCGGACGAAAATCTTAACGGGTGTTCCCGCGCATATTGGGCGGCTGGCCGCGAGCAACGAAGGAGATTGGTGTAATCACCATGGCCGTTTACGCGATAGGCGACGTGCAGGGTTGTTTCGACGAGTTGCTCGCGCTGTTCGAGGCGATACGCTTTTCAACCAAACACGATCACGTCTGGTTTACCGGCGACCTGGTCAATCGCGGCACGCAGTCGCTGGAAGTATTACGCTTCGTGAAAGACTTAGGCGACCGCGCGGTGGCGGTGCTCGGCAATCACGATTTGCATTTGCTCGCGGTGGCGGCCGGCGCGGCCAAGCTGCGTCCTAAGGACAGCTTCATGGATGTGCTGGAAGCGCCTGACCGTGACAGGCTGCTTGCCTGGCTGCGGCGACAAGCCTTGCTGCATCACGATGCGAAGTTGGGTTATACGATGATCCACGCCGGCCTGCCGCCGCAATGGGATCTCGCCACTGCTCGGGCCTGTGCCGCCGAGGTGGAACAGGTATTACGCGGCGCCGATCCGCTGGCTTTTTTCCAACAGATGTACGGTGCTCAGCCCACCCGCTGGCGCGACGATCTCGCGAGTTGGGATCGTTGGCGCTTCATCACCAATGCGTTTACCCGGCTGCGTTATTGCGAGGCCGACGGCAGTCTGGCCTTGGCTTACAAGGGCGCGCAAGGTGGGCAACCCGCCGGACAATTGCCGTGGTTCGATGTTGCGGACCGACGCAGCGCGAATTTAAATATTCTGTTCGGTCACTGGTCCACCCTCGGCCGTTATGAAGGTCGGGGAGTGACCTGCCTGGATACCGGCTGCGTGTGGGGCGCCGCGCTCACCGCCTTGCGGCTCGATGATCGCCACTGGTTTAGCGTGTCGTGCGAAGGCGCTTGCGAACCGGGCGAAGATTGAGAGCGCCGTGCCGGGGCGATTCACGGCGCGAATAACGGGTATTCGTTTATTTTATTGCGCGTTGCTCTTCAGCCAATCGCGGGGTTTTAAATAAATCTCGTACAGTTCCGCTTCCGGCGTGCCGGGCGCGGGTTGCCAGTTGTAGCGCCACTTCACCAGCGGCGGCAGCGACATCAGTATGGATTCGGTGCGTCCGCCGGATTGCAGCCCGAATAAGGTGCCGCGGTCGTAGACCAAATTGAATTCCACGTAGCGGCCGCGCCGATACAGTTGAAAATCCCGTTCGCGTTCGCCGTAAGGCGTGTCCTTGCGGCGCGCGACCAACGGGCGGTAGGCTTTGATGTAGTGATCGCCCACGCTTTGCATGAAGGCAAAGCATTTCTCGAAACCCCATTCGTTCAAATCGTCAAAGAACAAGCCGCCGATGCCGCGCGGCTCGTTGCGGTGCTTCAGGAAAAAATACTCGTCGCACCATTTTTTGTAACGCGGATAAACGTCGTCGCCGAAGGGCGCGCAGGCGTCGTGCGCTATCTGGTGCCAATGCGCGGCGTCTTGTTCGAAGCCGTAATACGGCGTCATGTCGAAACCGCCGCCGAACCACCAGATCGGTTCCGCGCCGTCTTTCTCGGCGACGAAGAAACGCACGTTGGCGTGCGAGGTGGGCGCGTACGGATTGCGCGGATGGATAACCAGCGACACCCCCAAGGCCTGCCAGCCCCGGCCCGCCAGTTCGGGACGGTGGGCGGTGGCGGAAATCGGCATTTGATCACCGAACACATGCGAGAAATTCACCCCGGCCTGTTCGAACGCCGCGCCGTCGGTCAGCACCCGCGAACGTCCGCCGCCGCCCTGTGGCCGGTCCCAACCGTCTTCACGAAATTGCGCCGCGCCGTCTTCTTCTTCCAGCTCCGCGCAAATGCCTGCCTGCAAGCTCAGCAAATAGTTTTTAACGGCCTGAATGTCGGATGTGCTCATGTCGGATACCGATGAGAGTTGCTAAAAATAATGGGATGATTCTAACAGGAATCCGGCGCGGCGGTGCCGCGTGGCGGCTTGCGCGCCTTCGATAACTTACCATGGCGGTCAGCAATGCGCGGACGGCGGCTATCACGGCGGGAAATAACGCCGTTGTCACGGAATAGTGTTCCAGCGCTGTGACGATCAGGTTGCGTGGTGATTGGGACGATGTGCCCCCTGAGGCGGCGGATATATACCGTAGTCTAAACGCTGTAATCCCGCGCCGATTGTTTTAGGGCTGGCCCGTTTCGATAAAATTTGAGACGATTCGGGGCGGCGATTATCTCGAGCTGAGTTTGGTTGAAATGCCGCGGCTCGGCCGGGGACGTCATTATTTAAAATAAGATAGATGTGTTTCATAGGGGGGTTGGACCACTGCGCTTTATTATTAACCTTAATTTTCGTAAACGCAGTTAACTAAAGGGAGCATGGAAGAATGAACTTCGGAGTTAAAAGTCAGATATTCGCCGCCTTGGCGATGGGTGCGATCTCGGTCAACGGCATCGCGAGCGAGGACAAGCATGATAAGGGTCACGGTGCCGAGCATATGTCCGGCGAGGTTTGTGTAGGTTTCGGTCCGCAGACGCCGCGTGATATCGACAGCCTGGCCGGCGAGAACAAGCGGGTGTTCTCCATGGCGCCGCCCTCCACCGAGATGAACCTGTGCAATATCCACTTTCACAAAAATGCCGAGCACAAGGCGGCCGCTTTTTCGATCTATGCCGGCGACGGCGACGGTCACGGCTTTGAAAGCGGTTACCTATGCGGCATCAGCAAGGAATTGTCCGCGGCCGAGATGGCGCCCACCAAGGAAGCCATTTGCAAGGGTGAACACGGCGACCTCAAGCCGGGCGACACCATCGAGGTGCATTGGGTCCACAGCTCCTGCGATGTCAAACCGGGTAAAGGTCTGGGCTCCTGCCTCTCCGACAGCTGCGCCAATCCCGATCTGCGCGTAGAGACCCAGGTGTTCACCTTGGTGAACGACGACAGCGCCCTCGACTTCAACACCCTGGACTACGACGGCCACATGGCCAAGGGCTTCCATCAGCCCAAGGCCCTGCCCACCAAGACCGGCAAGCCCGTCCAGTTCTTGGGTTCAACCACCGGTCCCAAGTACGACGACGCCAAGTCGTGCTCGCCGTTGCAAGTCACCTGGAGCGTGCGTCCTCAGTGCGCCAAGGTCAACATCAACAGCGTGGGCGAATGGTGTAAGAGCAATGTCTTTGAAGAAGACCACGCGCACGGCGTGCGCAAGCTGGTGGTGAACAAGGAACTGTTGTCTAAAATCAAAAAATAATCCGGTGGGCGCGTAAGTGCCCCGTATGTAGTGATCGGCCGGTCCGGCGCCGTGGCTTAATAAAGAGTCGCGGTCGGACCGGCCGAGTTTTTTGTGGCGTGCTAATTCTTGTGGTCTGATTCAAGATGGTGGTATGCGCATGTGGCGCAATTGTCGCAGCACCTTATTTGGCTGCATCCGATTGTTGGATATCGCCCGCAAGTTCGTGGTTTCGCTGTTGCAATATCTCGATCTGCGATGGATCTTTGGAGAAATGAACCGAAATCTCGTGGAGAACATGCAGCGTCATGCTGATTGCGTAGTCCAGATGCATATCGAGCCCATCTATTACCGGGCCATACTCAACTGACGTCACCTTGCCAGCGCGATCCGTATACAACGCTGTATCTAGACTTCGGCTCGTAGAATGGACAGCCATGCTGAAGAAACCATAAACGGTGTCGTAGTAGGACTCAAGGCCAGCAAGCTCAGCTATCTCCCGAGTAGTAAATTTCTTTATATTGCGATCTCGTATTTTTTTCTCGAGTTCAGCGATCAGCGCAACAGATGTTTCATCAGGCGGTTCGCCGCGGCGCCGTCGGTCGTCATTCAGCCGAACAAGGTTTATCTTCCGACTTATCTCGTCACTAAGGATCCAGTTCTCAGCGAAACCTTTCTCCTTGCGAATCGCGCCCACCAGGAACATGGATTCGGCGAGCGCCCTAATAAGCATCTCGGCCTGAGCGATCAATCCCTTCTGCGCCAAGATGATGAATGCCTGGAAGGTTGACGTTTGACGTGCCAATAACGTGGATAACAGGAGATCCTTGAGTTCATCGGAAGTAATCTCTATCGAGAAGAGGAGTCTATGGGCGCAACGATTTACTGCCATGGATAGCTCAAGCTTTGACACATATCGATTTGTGAAGTCTCTCTCCCATTGCAAGATTTCGTTACTCAAAAAGCCGTCGGATTCGAAGGAGGTCATTGTGAGGCCCACGAAATGAGTTCACCGGATGATATTAGAGCGCGCATACGCTGGGCGCACTCTACCCACTATTCACGTATCACTTCGCCGCTGATGAGATCAACAATCCGGCTCGGCTTCGCGCTCGAGTCGCACTGCCCGGCGAGAATGTCGTCGAGTTGCGCGCCGAAATAGGTGCGCACTTTTAAGGCGCTGCGTGCGGGGGCGAGGCCGGTGGGATTGGCGCTGGTGGAGATGAGCGCGGCGCCGTAGCGTTGGCAGAGTTGTTGTGCGACAGGGCTGGTGGTGATGCGTACGGCGATGGAATGATGGCGGCCAGTAAGCCAGTGAGGCACGTCGGCGTGCGGCGGGCAGAGCCAAGTGGTGGGGCGCTCACTGAGAGCTGCGAGTTTTTTCAGCCGTGTTTTATCGTGAACATCGATGTAGGGCATCAGCTGTTCGAGCGTCGCGCCGATGAGGATCAGGCCTTTTTCGCGCGGGCGTTGTTTGAGTTCGAGCAGGCGTTCGACGGCGTGCTCGTCCAGCGGATCGCAGCCGAGGCCGTAGACGGTTTCGGTGGGGTAGGCGATGACGCCGCCGGCGCGCAGATGTGAAACGGCCCGGCGGATCTGCCAAGGAGTGGCCAAGCGCGTCAGCCCTGTTCGCGGGCGATGGCGCGGTAGCCGATGTCGTGGCGGTAGAACACGCCGTTCCAGTGGATGTCTTTCGCGACTTGATAGGCGCGCGCTTGGGCTTGCGCGACGCTGTCGCCCAAGGCGCAGACACACAACACCCGGCCACCGGTGGTGACGACTTGGCCATCTTTTTCAGACGTGCCGGCGTGAAAGACTTTGCTGTCGCCGTTTTCTTCGGCGGGCAGGCCGTTGATGACATCGCCTTTGCGGTATTCACCGGGATAGCCGCCCGCCGCCAGCACCACGCCCAGCGCGGGACGCGGATCCCACTCGGCTTGAACTTGATCGAGCCGTTGGTTGAGCGCCGCTTCGCACAAGGCGGGCAGATCGGAACGCAGGCGCATCATGATCGGCTGGGTCTCGGGATCGCCGAAGCGGCAGTTGAATTCCAGAACATTGGGCGTGCCCTGTTCGTCGATCATCACCCCCGCGTAGAGAAAGCCGGTGTAAGGTGTGCCGTCGTCAGCCATGCCGCGCACCGTCGGCTCGATCACTTCTTTCATGATGCGCGCGTGGATCGCGGACGTGACCACCGGCGCCGGCGAATAGGCCCCCATGCCGCCGGTATTGGGGCCGCGGTCGCCGTCGTCGCGGGCTTTGTGGTCCTGCGAAGTCGCCATCGGCAGAATGTGTTCGCCGTCCACCATCACGATGAAGCTGGCCTCTTCGCCGCTGAGAAATTCTTCGATGACCACCCGTCGCCCCGCCGCGCCGAAGGCGTCGCCGGCCAGCATGTCGCGCACCGCGGCGATGGCTTCGTCTTCGCTTTGCGCGAGGATCACGCCTTTGCCGGCGGCGAGGCCGTCGGCCTTCACCACCAGCGGCGCACCCATGTCGCGGATGTAGGCGATGGCCGGTTCGATCTCGGTGAAGTTGCGGTAATCGGCGGTGGGAATGCGATGGCGGGCGAGGAAATCCTTGGTGAAGGCTTTCGATCCTTCGAGTTGCGCCGCGGCCTGGTTGGGACCGAAGCAGCGCAGTCCCGCCGCCTGAAAGGCATCGACCACCCCGGCCACCAGCGGCGCCTCGGGGCCGACGATGGTGAGCGCCACGCCGTTGGCGCGGGCGAAGTTCACCAGGTCGGTGATCGCCTCGGCGGCGATGGCCAGATTTTCCACCTTGGGTTCGCGGGCGGTGCCGGCGTTGCCGGGGGCGACGTAGACTTTTTTCACGCGCGGCGACTGCGCGGTCTTCCAGGCCAGCGCGTGTTCGCGTCCGCCGCCGCCGATGATCAACACCTTCATAAAACGGCCTCGAAATGGTGGTTAGTCAGGGGTGGCAAAGGATACCGCAAAGCGCGCCGCGCTGTCTCGGCGTGGCCGCCGGGAGGGCCGTGCTAGAATCCAAGGCAGTTGCGTCACAATCGGTTGGGGATCACATGCGGATGACGACGAATACAGCGTGGTGGATGGGCGGAATGGTGTGCGCCGCAATAGTCGGGGCGCTGGCTTATTCGGTAAAAATGCCTGTTTCATCTTCGCCGGTATCCGCGCCGCCGTCCGC
>CAKKSB010000152.1 GCA_919903055.1 Gammaproteobacteria bacterium
ATACCGACGTATTCGCCGCCTTCGTGCCAGCCGCCGTTTTTCCCCATGATTTGCCGCCATACCGGCAACACGCGGTTCTTCCAATAATCGGCGGTGAAGGCCATCACCGGGTCGCCGCGCGGGTCGTCGCCGTAGAGAGCGATCGCGCAGGCCATCAACGCTTGCAAGGGGCTGTTATAGAGGTAAACGTTATAAGGCGATAAACGCTGCTCGCGGATATAACGGATTTGATATTCACAACCCTCGGCGAGTTTGGCGCGCAACTGCGCACGCTGCGTTTCAGTCCATTGGTCGTAAAGCCAGTCATAGGCCACCGCCACGGGTTTGGTTTGTTCATGCCCGCGCCAGGTGAATTGCAGGGCCAGTAATTTGCTCAGCAATGCCGAGAGATCCCGGCTGCCGGGCTCGATATAGGCCAGCACCAGGGTGGGATAAAGCCGTCCTTGGTCGGCGAATACGCGTTGCTGGGCAAGATAATTCGGGTTTTCTTTCCGCAATCGCGCGACGTCAGCCCGGCTGGGAGCGGGCAGGCGCGGGTGGCTACGACGGAAGTCGAGCAGTGGCAAGCCCAGCTCCTCGGGCGCGGGCAGTTGCGTGACGGCGCGCTTTTCTCCTTCGGCGGGCAGTTCGGCGCGGATATCGTTGACGGGTATCAAGCGCCAGCCTGCCAGCAGGCCGAGAGTGATGAATAGAAGGAACAGCGTGACGGTTCTTGTTGAATGGTGTTTACCGCGGCGTGGCGGAGGGATTGAGCGAGTGATTCCCGGCGCGGTTTCACCGTAACGCGGGAGTAGCCAAGGTAGCGTCCAGCCCAAGACCGCGAGACAGACATCGGTGAGATCGGGGTAACGGCCCGGGATATAGGTTTGCAACCACTCCAGGCCCAGAGTATAGCCAAACACCAGTACTCCTCCGATCCAGATGACATTGCGGGTAGTGAGAAACAGCGCGAGATAGGCCAAGGCGGCGAATGGCCAAAGATCGCCCGCGATATCCGCCAGACCGTTGAGGTTTTCCATGTGTTCGCCGAAGGGAATCCAATTCATCGCCAATAGCGGCGCGGTGGGATCGGGTCCGCCGCGCAGTTGTTCCACGGTATAGGCCGACAACACCAGCAGGGCGGCGAGCAGCGCCTTGCCTTTTCCGGGCAGGTAGAGCAGCAGGGGCAGTAATAAGAGTGCGCCGGCGACCCCGGCTACCGCTTCGAACGACAACTGGCGGCTGACCACGGGGATTTTGAGCAGCAGCACCAACAGGACGAAACCGGCGTAGTGCCGCAATACGGGTTGGCCGGGCTTGAATAAAATGGCGGCCAGCAAGCCCAGTCCCGCCGCGCTGAGGCCATAACCGAGCGCCTGGAAAATATTGAATTCGGCGGTGTGGTGAACCAGGACTTGCAGCAAGGGGCGGATGCCCGCGACCAAGTTGCCCCTGTCGAATGAAGGTACCAGCGGCGCCAGTTGCGAGAAGGCCCACAGCCCCAGGACGGTAAGACCCACGTTGGGCAAGGCACCGGCCAAGAACCAGCGATGGCGCCAGCGATGCAGGTGTCCACCGCTATGGCTATGCACCTGGATGAATTTCGCGAGCAGGGCGCCGACCAGGGCGCCCGTGATATTGAGGGCCGTGTCGAGCAGTGACGGCACCCGCTGTGGGAGATAGCTTTGCAGGTATTCCAGGCCGAAACTTAAACCGCCGCCCGCCAAGGTGGCGAGGGCGATGGCGGACCAGGCACCGTAGCGTGGTCGCCAGGACAACATCAGCAGCAAACCCAAAGGCAGGTACACCACCAGATTGGTGATCACATCACTACGGGAGACCTGGGTCGGCCAGATAATGGGAAACAGGGCGTGAAGGCCGCCCTGAATACTATCCCAGTTACTGAGTGGGAAGAGCGCTCCATAAACCAGCAATAACAGATAAGCCGTGGCCAGCTTCCAATAAGCGGCACCCCGTGCATTCAGGGACGGATGCGATGCAGGGTGTTGCTCTGTCACGATGTCGCCCACGGTTGGAGAACCTCTTAAGGGAAGGCTGTGTTATATCTAGGGAAGCTCTGAATAAGTCCATCCTGGACTTCTCAGAGCACGAAAAGCAAAAACGTGGTTTTTGCTTTTCGCCCTGTTTCAAACACTTTCATGTTGAAACAGGGCGGCACATCCCTGTGCCGCAGGAACCTCTGATCAGAGGTTCCCTGGGTTCCGGTGAGCGTGACTCGGACCGGCATGATTGCGGTATCGGCTTATCAGCGCCATTATTCATATCAAATTGTATCAGAGGTATTTTTGCGATGGTGGATGATCAGGTGATACGCCGCGGCGCGGCGCGGCGGCTGGGTTGGCGGATGGCGCTGGTGTTATGTGCTTTGGGTATCGCCGGTAAGGCGCCGGCCGATGCGCTGCCCGATACCGTCGCCCGCCTCAAGGCCAGTGTGGTGGGCGTGGGCACCTTGGAGCACACCCGCCGGCCGCCGGCCCAGTTGCTCGGCACGGGTTTCGTGATAGGCGACGGCCGTCATGTCTTGAGCAATGCGCATGTGGTGTCCGTCAAGCTGGATAAGGACAAACGGGAAAGTCTGGCGGTGTTCGTCGGCAGTGGGCCGAAGCCGGCGTTGCGGCTGGCCACCAAAGTGGCGGAAGATCTCGAGCATGACTTGGTATTGCTGAAAATTTCCGAGGAACCTTTGACGGCGTTGCCGTTGGGGGATTCCGCCGCGGTGCGCGAAGGCGAAACTTACGCTTTCACCGGTTTTCCCATCGGCGCGGTGCTGGGTCTGTATCCCGTCACGCATCGCGGCATGATCGCGGCGATCACCCCCATCGCGGTACCTCTCAATACCGCCAGCCAGCTCACTCCCGATCTGCTGCGCCGTCTGCAAGCCAATTATTCCGTATTCCAATTGGACGCCACGGCCTATCCGGGTAATTCGGGCAGTCCGCTGTACGACATGGCCACCGGCACGGTGGTGGGTATCATGAATAAAGTTTTCGTGCAGGAAACCAAGGAGAACGTGCTGAAAACCCCCAGCGGGATTTCGTATGCGATCCCTATCAATTACGCGAAGGAGTTATTGAACAAGGCTGGCTTGTAGTTTCGGCTGGCCCGGAAAAGAAAAAGGCGGCTTACGCCGCCGTTGAAGTTCTTCTTTGTTTCAGAACTCTTTAGTTATTATTATCCCCAACTGTCTTGCACGTCGCCGTACTGTAACGTACGTTCCCCCGACTGCCACCACTGAGACCCAGTGTGCAATTTATAAGGCACGGATCGGGCCAGTTTTGGCTGATAATCATCATTTCAATAGCTTAGTAAATGGACGGGCCGTTTTGTACTCAGGCGCGTTCTCACTCTGTAAAAAAAGCCGACGGTAGCTGTTATGGTGACGGCGGAATTATGTAAATTGGAAGATTGAAGAGGCGATGTAATGTAACCGCACGGATTTCACGATTCGGCTGCCGGATCACGGCTGTTTAAAGTTTGATGTCGTCGACCCACGCTGATTCGACGTGACGGTGACGACGGGCCAGGCGTAACCCAATAAGCGATCAGCACAAAACCGCGAAGACAACTCGCGGGTCGGACGTCATTGCGCACTTGCCATGGATGGAGCGGGCCGGCGACGCGGCCCGACGGAGGGGAGGCTGCGGATTGACGCATCGCGTAGAGCCTGTAATATACGAAACTTCCTTGCTTTGGCAGAACAAAAATACCGAGGCGCAGTGAGGCTAACCGATAGGCAGCGAGAGGGGTGGACCATGTGGAATAAGATGCATGTGTGGTTGGGGATGGCGATAATGATGATGGGCGCCTCCTTGGCGCAAGCGGCGGATACCCTACCGGGCGATCCCGCCGCCGGTGAAGCGAAAGCGGGATTGTGCGGCGGTTGTCACGGGTTCGACGGCAATAGCGAAGATGCGACCTTCCCGCGTCTGGCCGGACAATATGCCGAATACATCGCCAAGCAAATACGGGATTTTCAGCGCGGTCTGCGCACCAATAATGAAACCATGGCCGGCATGGCGGCCATGGTGGAGAGCGAGCAAGACGCCCGCGACATCGGTTCTTATTTCCAGAAACAGAAAATGGCCAAGGCGCCTTTGACCGCCGCCGACAAAAAATTGGTGGAGAAGGGTGAAAAAATCTTTTACCAAGGCAATCCCAAAGCCAATGTCTATGCTTGTGTGAATTGCCACGGCGAGCGCGGTCGCGGCAAAGCGCCCAATGTGGCGGTGTTTCCGGTGATCGGCGGTCAACATCGCGATTATCTGCTCAAGCAGCTCAATAATTTTCGAGCCGGTGAACGCAGCAACGACCCCGCCGGCATGATGTCCGACATTGCCAAGTCGCTCAGCGAAGATGAAATGCAGGCGGTAGTGGCCTATCTGTCCAGCCTGCTCTAAACACCCCGGCTATTTCATAGCCAGCCAAAGGGCGGACCGAGTGTCCGCCCTTTTTTTGTGGCTGGATTCGATGAGGTAAGCCCCAGTGCCGGCGGGGGCGTCATCAAGTTTTGGCCTCGCGACGGTCGGAGAGAAGGCAAGGGCCAGAGCACACTATTTCCCTCTCCCTGACAAGGGGGAGGGGGTGCGGCGTTTAGCCTGTATCGCTCTGCAGGAGACGCTGCGTGGTACCGTTTTCCTCCTTGAAGGAGGAAGGAGAAGCGGATTTGCCGCCTGGAACGGCTCACAGTTTTAAGTCGCTTTTGAGGCGCTCACATTACCCACCCTCGGCGTTGCCGACGACTCCGCTCAACCGCGGGGAAAGGCCACCAGGTGTTGCGCGGCGATACGGATGCCCGCTTCCTGGCCTTCGGCGTAATCGAAGTGGCTGGGAAAGAGCGACAACACGGTGGTGCCGCCGGGCAGCAGCATGGTGTAAAGAATCTCGGCGCCCTTGAAGGTCTTGCGGAGGATGCGGCCGCGCAGCGGACTGGCCGGGTCGTGCACCACGTCGTCGGGGCGTAGCAGCACTTCCACCGCGGTGCCCGGCGGCCACAGATAGGCGCGGTCGCCGGGGATGATGCCGAGATCGGTCTCGATGCTGTCGGCGGTGCGCACCGTGCCCGGCAGAAACACGCCCTGGCCGATGAAATCCGCCACGAAGCGGTCGATGGGTTCGTGATAGATATTGCTGGGCGTGTCCCATTGCACGATGCGCCCGGCGGACATGATGCCCACCACGTCGCCCAGGGCGAAGGCCTCTTGCTGATCGTGGGTCACCATCAGCGCGGCGATGCCTTGATCCTTGAGGATGGCGCGCACCTCGCTGCCCAGGCGCGCGCGCAGATCCACGTCCAGGTTGGAGAAGGGTTCATCCATCAAGATCAATTCCGGCCGTGCCGCCAGGGCGCGGGCGAGGGCGACCCGTTGCTGCTGCCCGCCCGACAGCTCGTGGGGATAACGGTCGCCGTAACCTTCCAGTCCCACCACGTTTAGCAGACGGGTCGCGGTGTCGCGGCGGGCGGCGTTCGACATGTCGCGCAGGCCGAAACAGACGTTGCGGGTCACATCCATGTGCGGGAACAGCGCGTAGTCCTGAAACACCATCCCTAAGCGGCGTTTCTCGGGGGGCAGGGTATAGCCTGAGCGCGAGGCGGTGACGCCGCGCAGCAGGATTTCACCCTGGCTCACCGGCTCGAAGCCGGCGATGGCGCGCAGCACGGTGGTCTTGCCGCAGCCGCTGGGGCCGAGCAGGCAGGCGATACTGCCTTTGTTGATGTGCAGGGAGAGTGCGCGGACCACGGGGTTGCGGTCGTAACGGCATTCGATGTCTTTGATTTCCAGCAGCGCGTTCACGGCAATGACGATGCGTTAATTCGGCAGGACACAATAGTGGGAAAGCACGCGACTGTCCAATCCCGGCGCGATCTTCAGGCCATCAGCGCCACGCTTTTGATGAGGGCGTATACCGGCATGCCCGCGCGCAGCGCCAGGGTCTGCGCGGATTTTTGGGTGATGCGCGCCAGCAGGGTCTGGCCTCCTATGTCGAGTTTCACCATCACTTGTCCCGGCTGGCCGGCGGGCGCCAGTTCAACCAGCGTGGCCGGGATGATGTTGAGCAGGGTGCTGCGGCGCGGCGGTTCGAGGCAAAGCGCCACGTCGCGGGCGTGAATGCGCAGCCGCAGCGTCGCGCCGATCGCGAGATGTTGCCGAGCGATGCTGAGTTGCTGGCCGGCGACGTCGAGATAGCTCAAGTGATGTTCCGGGTCATGGCCCGCCAGCGTGGCTTCGATCACCGCGCCGGCGTCGTCGCGCTGGGCCAGTGACAGATCGACGCGCGCCAGCAGCGTGTCGAGCGGGCCGTAGGCGGCGAGACGGCCCTCTTCCAGCAGTAATAAATGATCGGCGCTGGCCACCAACTCGTCGAGGCTGTGGCTCACGTACAGAATCGGAATGGCCAGCGTCTCGCGGAGGAGCTTGAAGTAGGGCAGGGTGTCTTGTTTGCGGCGCTGATCGAGGGCCGCGAGCGGCTCATCGAGCAGCAGCAAACGGGGTTGCGCGAGCAGGGCGCGGCCCAGCGCCACCCGCTGCCGTTCCCCGCCGGACAGCGAGGCGGGTGCGCGTTCGAGCAGCGCTTCCAAATTCAACCAGCCCACCACTTGCTCGAAACTCAACCGCCGCTCCGCGAGCGGCACGCGCCGATAACCGTATTCCAGATTGCCGCGCACCCGCAGATGGGGAAATAGCCGGCTGTCCTGAAACACCATGCCCACCCCGCGCTGATGCGGTGCGACGAACACCCCGCGCGCGGTATCCTGCCAGCAGTGTTCGCCCAACTGTACGGTGCCCCGGCACTGCTTTTCCAAACCGGCCAAACAACGCAGTAGAGTGGATTTGCCCGCACCCGAAGGACCGAAGATACCTACCACACCGCCGATCGTGGCTTGCCAGTCGACGTCCAAAGAAAACTCGCCGAGGCGGAGCGTGAGTCGCGCCGAGAGTCTTTCGAGTTGAGCGGGGAGTGCCGATGTCATGTGGTCAGTGCGCGGCCTTGGCGTTGGGCTGACGGGTCAACGTGTAGATCGTCAGCAAAGCGATGAAGGAAAAGACCAACAGGCCGGCGGATAACAGATGGGCCTCGCGATAATGCAAGGATTCCACGCGGTCATAAATGGCGATGGACAACACCTGGGTCTGGCCGGGGATGTTGCCGCCTATCATCAATACCACCCCGAATTCGCCCACGGTGTGGGCGAAACCCAGCACCGCGGCGGTGAGAAAACCGCGCCGCGCCAGCGGCACCGCCACACTGAAAAACCGGTTGAGCGGCGAGGCGCGCAAGGTGGCGGCGGCCTCCAAAATATCGTCGCCCACTTGCGCGAAGGCGCTTTGCAGCGGCTGCACCACGAAGGGCAGCGAATAAAGCACCGAGCCGATCACCAACCCGCTGAAGCTGAAACTGAGGGTGCCGCCGGTGAGACTGGCCCAGGGTCCGCCGATCATTCCCTGCGGGCTCAAGGCCAGCAACAGATAAAAGCCGAGTACGGTGGGCGGCAACACCAGCGGCAGCGCCACCAGCGCCTCGACCGGCGTTTTAAGCCGGCCGCGACCGCGCGCCAGCCACCATGCCAGCGGCGTGCCGAGCACGAGCAGTATCAGCGTGGTGACGGCGGCGAGTTGCGTCGTGAGCCAGAGCGATGACCAGAGGGCGGCGGTATCCATGGCGACAGTGTAAACGGGAATGGCCGCGGGGGAAGAGTTGGCGAATGCGATGTTGATGGGGGCTTTTAAAACGCCGTCCCCGTGAAAGCGGCGGGCGGCCGAGCAACTCGGTATCTCACTTCAAAAATGAAGAAGAGATATGCGTCAACTTCCTTTGTCGGTTAATGCCAGCGACAAGGCCGGCCAATAGGTGATGATAAGTACGCTGCCCAGCAGAATGACCAGGAAGGGCAGCGTCGCGCGCACCAATTCCATCACCGGCTTTTTGAAGCGGTAGCTGGCGATGAAGAGATTGAGTCCCAACGGCGGGAAGAAATAACCGATTTGCATATTGGCGATGAAGATGATGCCGAAATGCACGGGATCGATGCCGTAGGCCACCGCCACCGGCAATAACAAAGGCACGACGATCACCAGCGCCGAGATGTCGTGCAATATACCCAGACCCAGCAGCAGCAGGTTCAGCAGCAGCAGAAAAGTCAGGGGATCGCTCACATAGTGATTCACCGTGGCGAAGATGCGGGCCGGCAGGTCGGCGTCGATGAAATAATTGGTGAGGGCCAGCGAGACGCCGAGGATGATCAACAGGGCGCCGACCAGCACCATGGCGTCGCGCATGATGCGCGGCAGTTGCCGGAGCGGGATCTCGCGGTACAACACCACTTCCACGATGAGCACATAGAGGGCGGTGACCGCCGCCGCCTCCGATACGGCAAAATAACCGCTGTAGATGCCGCCCATGACGATGAAGGGCAGCGGCAGTTCCCAGCGCGCGGCGTGGAGCGCGGCGCCGGCCTCGTGCCAGGAGACCGGATGGCGCGGCAAATGGCGGTTAGTCCATAAACTCCAGGCGGCGAGCAGGCTCAGCATGAGCAGGCCCGGCAACAGTCCGGCGACGAACATTTCGTCGATGGTGAAACTGCGGCCGACGTTGAGTTGTTGCGCGATCACCGCGTAGAGGATCAAGGGCACGGCGGGCGCGAACAACATGCCGAGGCTGCCCGAAGTGGTGATCAGTCCGAGGCTGAAGCGTTCCGGATAACCGGCCTGCACCAGCGCCGGATACAACAGCGCGCCGAGCGCGACGATGGTGACGCCGGAAGCGCCGGTGAAGGCGGTGAAAAAAGCGCAAGTGACCAGCGCCACTACCGCGAGCCCGCCGGGCAACCAGCCCAGCAAGGCTTGACTGAGTTTGACCAGGCGTACCGGCGCCTGGCTTTCACTCAGCAAATAACCGGCGAAGGTGAACAGCGGAATGGCGACCAGCATGGGCATTTCCGCGAGCCGGTAGAATTCCGCGGCGATCACCGCGAGATCGGTGTCGGCTTGATAAAACGCCAGCAGCGCGCCGCCGGCGATCACCGCGAACAGCGGCGCGCCGAGCAGGGCGAACAGGACGAGGAGCAGACCGGCGACGACGGTCATGATTTCTTCGCGGCCATCAAACTGACAACATCGCTCAGCGCCAGCGCGGCGTACCGCAAGCCGATCACGGCGAAGCCGAAAGGGATGATTAATTCGCAGACCCAAGTCGGCACGGCGCCGAAGGCGACGGTGGCCGCTTCCTTGTCGATCAGCACCAGACGCGCGGCGTGATAGGCGATGACACCGCACACCAGTGCGGCGAACAAGGAATTGAGCGCTTCACTCGCCGCTTTGGCGCGGGCCGGCAGAAACCGCGACAACACGTCGATGTGAATATGGTTGTTGTGACGGCTGGCGACCATCGCGCCCAGCAGGCCGATCCACAGCACCAGCACCTTGGTGAGCGGATCGCTCCACACCAGGCCGCTGTCCCAGACATTGCGCAGCACGATTTGCGCGGTCGCCGCGCCTATCATCACCGTCAACAGGCCGGCCAGCACGCCGTCTTCGATGCGGGCGATGATTTTTTTACCGCGTTGCAACCAGCTGCTGGGAGGACGAATGCCGGTCATGACGGGTGACGACGCCGGCTCAGGGCGCGGCCGTCTGCCGCTGTTTGGCGAGATGATTTTTTAAAGTCTCCATCAGCTCGGGTGTGAGAATGCGTTGTTGTAAGAGACGGCGTTCCACTTCGGCGCGGATCTTCGCTTCGTTTTGCAGGGATTCCGCCGTGGGCATCACGTATTTTATGCCTTGCGTTTTTAGGGCTTGATGGGCGGCGGCGTCATCGCTGCGGTTTTGTTGATTGAGTTTACGGAACACGCCGCCCATGACCTCTTGCACAACGGCTTGGTCGGCCGGGCTGATGGCCTCGAGAGCCTTGCGGTCGATCGCCATGGTGGCGTAGAGATACACCAGCGGTTCGTCCACCAGATACTTCACCTGCGGCTGCCATTGCAGTGCGACGACGCCGATCGCCGAACCGGCGATGGTGTCGATCAGCCCGGTTTGCAGACCGGGCAAGACATCGGTGAGCGGCAAGGGGATGGGCGTCACTCCCACCGACTCGATGGCGATGCGGCTGATGCGGTCGTCATCCGGCACCCAGACTTTCTTGCCTTTCAAATCGTCGAGGCTGCGCACCGCTTGATTGGACATGAGATAGGCGAAACCGCCTTCGCTGAAACCGAAGCTGACGAAGCCGCGCTCGGCCAGGCCTTTTAACAGCAGCGGGTCCATGCGCTCGCGCACGTAGTCGACTTCCTGATAGGAGCGGAAGATGAAGGGAATGTTGTACAGCGCGATGTCGGGATAGACCTCGGTGAGGCCGCCACTCACTATCACGCCGCCGTGCAACTGGCCGAGGCGGATTTTGCGCAGCACGCTTTTATCGTTGCCCATCACGCCGCCGGGAAAGAAACGCAGTTTGACCCGGCCTTCGGTGCGTTTGGCGACATCGTCGGCGCCTTTGCGCAGCGCCTGCATCCAACTGGTGCCGTCGGGGGCGATGGTGGCGATTTTCAAGGTGGTCGCCGCTTCGCTGGGCGTGCTCATGAAAGCCAATAACAAGGCAGCGGCGAACATCCCTTTCAA
>CAKKSB010000153.1 GCA_919903055.1 Gammaproteobacteria bacterium
CCGTCGGCGTCTCCGACTATGCCTCCAGAACGCTGGCCTCATCCCTCAGTGGCATAGGCTTCAGCGAGGTAATATGGTGACGGGCTTGCCTTTCTTGGAGGTACTTATCTTCCCCTCTTTAGTATAGCGGCGAGTTCCTGAGCCAAAGTCTGCATACCGTCGCTGCCCAATAACTCGGTGGAATGGCTGTGACGGCGACCCGCCGGTAAAATGCGCAGCTTGGGCATATTGGTTTGCAGGATCAAATCAGCCAAGAGGCGGTGAGGATCGGCGAGAAAATCCACCAGACCGGCGGTGCCGGGAAAATTCAACACCCGCGCCACCGAGGGTTTGGCCACATCGGCATCGACCAGCAACACCGTACGGTCCCGTTCCAAGGCGATGCTCAACGCCAGATTGATGGCGGTAAACGTTTTGCCTTCATGCGGCCGGGCACTGCACACCATGATGAGATTGCGATTGGTATGCGACAGCGCCCCTTCGCCAAAAGCATTCAACAACAAAGGACGTTTGATGTGACGGTATTCCTCCGCCACTTGGTTACGCTCCCCGTCGGGCGTCACCATCCCCAAGGAAGCCATGTAATCGTAATCCAGCTGAATGCGCGACGACGATTCCTCGTTATCACGTTCGCTATCGCCCGGTGCAGCCATGGCGAACTCAGGCGGCATCGCCTCCTCATCCCTCAACGGCGCCGGGCCGGGCTCCGGAACAGTGATGGAGGGGACGTCATCCAGCGTCGAACCGTCTTGGGGACTTTGCGCGGTTCGACCCAGCTTTTGTATCGCCCGTTCGATAGTACTCATACTGGCAACTTCACCTAGATTAGGGCTTTGACGTGGGACATGAGGTTGATGTCAAGCAGCTGAATAGCCATGATGCCGCCATACAACGCTACCAACGTACCCATCAAGGCTGAAAACCCGAGCAGTTCGACACGCTTCCGGCGGATCTGGGCCGCTGTCCATATCATGGAGACACCCCCCAGCACCGGCAATCCCGTCACCTCCATCAGGGTACGGCGACTATTGAAGGTTGGATTCAGCTGCGCCAGGAAAAACGCGAACACGATGCCGGCGGCGATACCACCCAGTAATATACCGGAAATCAACAAGGGCCGATTGGGGCCGGAGGCCACACCCGGCACATAAGGCGGATCGACCACCCGGAATTTCACCGCTTCGGCGCTTTGATCCAATTGCTCGGAGATGGTTGCCGATTCGCGGCGCGCCAGCAGAGTTTCATAATTGCTTTTGGTGACGTCATAATCACGATTCAATTGTTTTAATTGCGCTTCGACTTCGGGAATGATATCGACCAGCTTTTTGAATTCATCAACCCGTTTGCGGTAGGTGCCGACGCGCGCCTTCAAGGAAGCGACATTGGCCTCGGCCTCGCTCAAGGCTAATTTCATTTGCGATTGGTAAGGGTTGGCTATCCCATCATCGGCCGCCGGACGAGCCTTGCTTGCGGATTTGGCTTGGGTTGCGATTACTTCGGCGCGCTGTTTTTCCAAATCCGCGATGGTGTTTTTCACCGCCTGAACATCGGGATGCTGTTCGGTGAAGTTCAACAGCAATTCGTCCATGCGTGTCTGCAAGTTCTGAATGCGGGCATTCAAGACCGGTGTATCACTCATTGGAGCAGCCGGCCCCAACCCGAAAGACGGTGTTTCATTATCCTCGATTTGACGCTGCAATTCCTGGCGGCGGTTTTCGGCTTCTTTCAATTGTAACTGCGCCTGCTCTGAATCAGAGATAGCCGCTTGGAGGCTTTCATAATAATCGCGGCCTTGGTTGGGCATACGCCCCAGGTTCTCGCGCTTGAATTCGGTGAGGCGGGTTTCCGATGCCACCAAGCGCGTCTCGTATTCCTTGAGCTGCTGATCAAGAAAGCGCTGAGCGACGTCGGTATCTTTACGAGTTTCCCCGAGACTGCTTTCCATGAAAATCGTCAGCAGAGCCTGGACGACGCGTTTAGCCACTTGCGGGTTGCTGTCTTCATAGGTGATACGGAACAATCCCGCCTGGCGGCGGGCATCTTCAATATTGATCCTGGAGATCAACTTGCTGATCAAGGCGTCCATCTGCTCCGGGGTTTTCGCCTCGATATCCAGATCGGTCATGCGCGCCACTTTTTCCATATTGGGGCGGCTCAAGATGGTACGGTTCATCAACTCGACTTCGGACTGAGCGCTGGAATCCACCGTCAAACCTTTTAATAGGGGCTTAAGGATGGATTGAGTATCCAAAAACATCCGCGCGGAAGCTTGATATTGATCGGGCAGGGTTTGCACGAACACCCAGCCGGCCACGCAGACCGGCCAGGCAACCAGCACCATGTACCAGCGATAACGCCACGTCGCGCGAACGTGCTGGAGAATTTGCGCAATAACGTCTTGCATCGACGATGATCCCTTCAGGCGGTTTGCTGGTCCGGCAACCCCGTTAGAACCAGGATTCCGGAATGATTAATGTATCGCCCGGAAGTATGTCGACATTAGCGCTAATATCTCCCTCACGGATCAGATCTTCGATACGGATGCCGAATTGGCGCTGCTCGCCTCCGACAAAACGCACGATGCTGGCGCGATTTCCGGCGGCGAACGGCGTCAAGCCGCCGACCGAGATCATCACGTCCAGCAGGGTCATGCGCTGGCGGTAAGGCAGGGCTTGCGGCCGGGCCGCTTCGCCCACCACCCGAATCTGTTCGCTGTAAGGACCGACGAAACCGCCCATCATGACCGTCACGATCGGATCCTTGATGAACTTGGCCAATTGCCGCTCGACATCCCGGGCGACTTGCGACGGGGTTTTGCCGCTGACCGGCATATCTTCCACCAGCGGGGTGTTGATCATGCCGTCCGGCCGCACCGTCACCGTGGTGGAGACCTCGGGGTTGCGCCATACGAAGATATTCAACGAATCACCCGGACCGATTAAATAGGTGTATCGCTCCGGATCCGATGTCGAGGGCTGCGCGCCCAAGGACGGCGGCAGCGGCGCATGGGATGTGGCGCAGCCATTCAAAGCCCCGAATCCCGCGAATAAAGCGAGAACCATTAATAAATTTTGAATCATGGATTGCAGTCTTTTCACGGCATCACTCTCGAGATGGGAAGGCTACTTTAAAGATTACTTAAAGCTAGCCTTGGGTTACTGACGTTAGTTATCGGCTAAGGCGAGTGCGCGATTATAGCAAGCTCTTGTTCTTACAGGCAGGGGCGTCCGCAAAAAACCTCGTGGAATGGCTACTGGCCTTCAAGTATCCCCGGGCCGGCTTTAAGCAATCCGTCCATCCCTGGGCGGCACTTTAAAAAATCAAATAATATATTGATTTCTATGTTTTATCAGACTAAATAAATATCATCTTCCATGGAGTACCCCGGCATTTCATCCCTTGGCAAAGACCGGCCCGCCAAACGGCAGCGGCCAAGCATCACGATAAGAATTTATTTCCCGATGCTGGATAACCTGCCCCGGCCAGAGCCGTCCCCCTTCGGTGATCAACTCCCACACCGGCGGCACGACCCGGTGCATTTCCGTCAACACCTCATCGGCATCGGCAAAACAGGGTTGCCGCGCCCCGTGATACTCCACGGCGGGGCCGATCAGCGTAAAGTGAATACCGAAACGGGTCAGCAAACGCAACAGCGACGGCTCCATCACCGCATACCAATAACGAATCCCGTGTTGCGCGCTCATGCGCACGATGGCGGTGAAAAGTCCGACGGTGATATGAGGAATCAAGCGGCGCTGGCTCATGTCTTCTTCGGTCACGCCGTCGATACTGCCCCATAAAGAAGGCGACTCGGCCATGCGCCGCTTGAATTCCTTAGAGATGCAAAAACGCGAAATCTCCGCGACCTGACCCCGCAAGGCGGCGGCGACCGGCCTCCGCACCGCATCGCCGCAATGCTTTTCGATGGGAAACAGAGCGTGCGGGTTAGCCGCCTCGGGCAACACCAGGCGCACCGTGCCGGCTATCATCCCGCTGGCGCGATGGATCAGCAAACTGTGCACCGCACGGCTGTCGAACTCGTCACGCTCCATTCCGCCGGGATGCTGATTAATGTCCTCAAAACCGGTTTCCAGGCAATACACCTGATAACGCAATTCCATGGCCAGCCGCAGCTGCTCGTCGGTGACCACCGGTTTAACATCGAAAAACCGCGCGAAATTGTCCGCCAATGCGTCCATTACCCTTGCCCCTTTCGCTGAACCATTCGAATGGCTGGAACCTATTTACACTCAAGACCGTATAGTGTTAAACAGTCTGCCTCAGCGACCCCGTTCACACTTTTATTATTTAACGAACTGTAGAATCGTGACCGACTTCTCATCCCTTGAGCGAGCCGGACCTCAGCCGTTACAGTGTGACACAAGCTTAGCAAAACGCCAGGGAGGCACGGACCTTGCCTCGAGAGACCCATCCGATGCACGCCGATTTTGACTACGGCCTCGCGTTTTCCCGCAACACCGGCTGGGTCACGCGGGACGAGCAGACCATACTGCGCCACAAACGCATCGCCATCGCCGGCATGGGCGGGGTGGGCGGCAGCCATTTGCTCACCCTCACTCGCCTGGGCGTGGGCGCGTTTCACATCGCCGACTTCGACCACTTTGAATTGGCCAACTTCAACCGCCAAGCGGGCGCGGCCTGTTCCACCTTGCAGCAACCCAAGGCCGAGGTACTCGCGCGACTGGCCCGCGACATCCATCCCGAACTCGATCTTCGGATTTTCCCCGACGGTGTGACCACCGCCAATCTGCCGGCTTTTCTCGACGGGGTGGATCTCTACGTGGACGGCCTGGATTTCTTCGCCATGGACATCCGCCGCGCGGTGTTCGCGGCGTGCGCGGAGGCCGGCATTCCAGCGATTACCGCCGCCCCGCTGGGCATGGGCGCGGCGCTGCTCAGTTTTCTGCCGGGCGGCATGAGTTTCGAGGATTATTTTCGTTTGGAAGGTCAACCCGAAGACGAACAACTGCTGCGTTTTTTGCTGGGCTTGTCGCCGGCGATGCTGCAACGCGGCTATTTAGTCGACCCCGACGCGGTGGACCTCGCCCGCCATCGCGGCCCATCGACTCCGATGGCCTGCGAATTATGCGCCGGGGTGGCCGCCACGCAGGCGCTGAAGCTGCTGCTGCATCGCGGCAAGGCATTGGCCGCGCCTTACGGCCTGCACTTCGATGCTTATCGCAACCGCCTGGTCAAAACTTGGCGCCCCGGCGGCAACCATCATCCCGTGCAACGCCTCGCCTTGCATATCGCGCGCAAACAATTCGGTGTCCGCGACCGCGTTCCGCCGGCACCGCCGTCGGCGCCACGCCTCAGCACCGCGGAACGCATTCTCAATCTGGCGCGCTGGGCGCCCAGCGGCGACAACACCCAGCCGTGGCGTTTTGAAATCCGTGACCCGCGCCACGTCGTCATCCATGGCTTCGACACCCGCGACCACGTGGTCTACGACCTGCAAGGTCATGCCAGCCAAATCGCCCTCGGCGCCTTGCTGGAAACACTTACCATCGCGGCCAGCGGTGAACAGTTGAGCGTCAATATCAGCCGGCGTCCCGACATGCCGGACACGCATCCGACCTTCGATGTGACGCTCGGCGCCGACATGCCGGTCAGCACCGATCCGCTGCTGCCTTATATCCGCGTGCGCTGCACCCAGCGCCGCGCCCTCAGTACCCGGCCGCTGACCCGCCATGAACGGGCGGCGCTGCAAACCGCGGTGAAACCAAATTTTCATATCCTGTGGCTGGACCATACTCAAAAGAAAATCGCCATGGCGCGTTTGACCTCCGCCAATGCCGCGATCCGCCTCACCATCCCCGAGGCCTTCGAGGTGCATCGCCGGGTAATCGAATGGCGCAGCCGGTTCAGTCCCGACCGCATCCCCGACCAAGCCGTCGGTCTCGATCCGTTCACCACCCGTCTCATGGAATGGACACTGCAAAAATGGCAGCGGGTCACTTTTCTCAACCGCTATCTCGCCGGTACGCTGATGCCACGCTTGCAACTGGACGTGATCCCCGCGTTGCGCTGCGCCGCTCATTTCGTCATCGTCGCCCAAAATCCGCCGCAAGGCGTCGCTGACTACGTGTCGGCCGGCCGCGCCGTGCAACGCTTCTGGCTCACCGCCACCCAGCAAGGCCTGCACGTGCAACCGGAAATGACCCCGCTGATCTTCGCCGACTACGTGAGAAAAGGCCTGCGTTTCACCCAAAGCGACAAGGGCTGGGCGCGCGCGCGGCGGGTGAGCCGGCAATTAGAGGGGGTAATCGGCGTGGAATTGAGCCGGCGCGCGGTGTTCATGGGCCGCATCGGCGCCGGCCCCGCGCCGACCGCCCGCTCCACCCGCAAATCGCTGGAAGAACTGATGATCGATCGGTCATAAACAAATTCATTAACCGCCAAGACGCCAAGAAAAAACGTCTGGCAATAAACTTCTTGGCGTACTTGGCGACTTGGCGGCTCAATAAAAAAATCGCTTCAATCAAAACGTATAACGTATCTCGCTATACACCCGGTCGAGGTTATCGTAGCGGCCGAACAAACCGCTGCGGCTGCCGCCGAAGATATCAACGCCGTTCACCCAGCGCCATTGCCGGCCCAGCTCCCAGACGATCTTGGGCCGCGCCAGCCAATCGCCGCGGTTCAAACTGCCCGCCACCAGCAGCTGCGGTTCCAACGAACGCCAATGGGTGCTGAGATACACGCTGGCGCCGGTTTCCACTTCTTCCGCCGTCATGTCCGGGTCGTGATCGGGATACCAGCGCTGGAAGAATTGCAGATTGAGCCGCGAACGGGCCGGCAGCGGATACTCCAATCCCACCACGTAATCCAAAAGATCCTGCTGCACCGCGCCGTCGGCGTCGCTCAGCCGCGTCACTTCAAACCAGCGGTCTTGGGTATAAATCACCTCGGCCTTGAACACCATGCTTAGAAAATCCTTGGACAAGGTGGCGCCGTATTGCTGAATGCGTTCGTGAGTGGGCCGGAACACGAAGGTCGGCGTCGGTGTTGCGATCACGTCACGGAAAAATGCCGCGGAGGCGTCCATGCTGTTGTAGTAAAAGCCGGACAAGTCCCAGCCGGATTGGATATACGACAGCCGCAAACCGTAGCCGGAGTAACTCAAATCCCCCGCCGGTTTTTCCTCATCTTGAAAAGCGATGCCGTAACCGGGCGGCGGTAGAGAAGGATAGGGATAAAATTCCGCGCCGGGCACGCCGATGTCGTCGTAACTGGGATAGGGTATCCACACCGCTTCGCCGTGAAAGTCGCCGCTGAAATATTCGCTGCGCAGCGCCCACTGCGGAATGCGCAGCATTTCGAATTCCGGCAAGACGAATTCCCGCAGGTCTTTGGCCGACACCACGTCGGCGAAGAACAGGCCGACCATTTCACCCCAGATGATGTGCTGGCGACCGAGGCGGAAATCCCAGTCGCCGAGGCTGAAGTCCACATAGGTTTCGCGCACGTCGGCCTGCAAACGCTGATCGTCCTCCACGGCGGGCGGATAGAAATCATCGCTATCGAATACCGCGTCATAGGCGGCGCGGCCGCTCAGCTTCCACTTCGCCCACTGCCCCCATTCTCCTTGAGTGGACAATTCCAAGGTTTGACGAAACTTCGACAAATGCGCCGGTTTCGACCAGGTATAGGCCAGCTCACTTTGGAAGAAACCTGTGAAGCGCGACGGCGGCGCTACCGGCAATTCACCCAAGCCGAATAAATCTTCCGCCGGCACCGGAATCTCCGGCGGAGCCAGGGCCAGCAATTCCTCGATCTGTTGCTCGGTCAACTCCGGCGGAGGCGGCGGTTCGGCATTCAAACGTTCCAAAGCGATGGGCGGTTCTTTCACCGGCGACGGCGGCGGCACGGCTGGAGTTTCTTTAGGCGCGTGGACGGAACTCGGCGGCTGTCCCGGCCGCTTAACGTCCGGCCCCTCGACGTACTTACGTATGAAACCTTCCTGACCCAAGGCTTTGACGCGGGCCAAGGCGTCTTCCGCTTCGCGGCGGGTAATATAAGGTCCGACCATCAGCCGCACCATCAAGCCGCCGGGCACGTCGATGATCGGCTGGGCCTTGACCGTCAAACCCGCCAGATGCAGGCTGCGGGCGATTTCGCCGGCATAACGCGGCTTTTCGAACACGCCGACTTGCACCACATAATCGGCGTGCACGGCGAACGCCGCGGCCCACAGCCACAATGCCGCCGTCAGCCGCAACATCGCGGATCGCGCGCTAAACAAGCAGTTCACCATCACTGATCTCGACCACCCGATCCGCCAGGGCGATCACCTTGGGGTCGTGAGTGGAAAAAATGAAAGTGGTGCCGGCGCCGCGGTTAATCTCTTTCATCAAGGCCAAAATGCCTTCGCCGGTCTTGTGATCGAGGTTGGCGGTCGGCTCGTCGGCGAGTACCATGCGCGGCTGGGTCGCCAAGGCGCGGGCGATGGCCACCCGCTGGCGCTGGCCGCCGCTCAGCTGGTTGGGCCGGTGGTGGGCGAACGAAGCCAGCCCCACCACCTCCAGGTAATGCGTCACCCGCGCGCGGCGCGCGGCCTTGTCCAGTTCTTTGAAATGGCGCAGGGGGTATTCCACGTTCTCCGCCGCCGACAGCACCGGCAGCAGATTGAAGGTCTGGAAGATAAACCCGATGCTGCGGGCGCGCAGGTCCGCTAATTGGTCGGGGCTGCGGCCGCTGACGTCCTCATCGTCGATCCATAAGCGGCCGCTACTGGGTGTATCGATGCAGCCGATAATATTCAGGAGCGTGGATTTGCCGCTGCCCGACGGGCCGGCGATGGCCAGGAATTCACCGGCGCGCACGGTTAAACTGATATTTCTGAGGGCCTGCACTTGTTGCTGGCCCAATTGATATTCCTTATGGAGATTTTCGACACGCACTACGTTCATAACGACCATTCCGTGCAGCACCGCCGCATTATGAATGGCCATGACAGCGAAAACCAGCACAATGGAGGCACCGCAGTATGACTTCAGGGAAATCGATAACCACCACGACGGCCAAACGGCTCATCACTTCATTGCTCCTCTGGATCGCCGGTAGCGGCGCCCTGTCCATCGCGCCGCCCCTGCTCGCTGAAAACGGCAACGAAGATCCCCGGCAAATCGTCGAGCGGACCGACCGCATCCGTTTTCCCGCCGCCGGCTTTCAAGTGGACGTCACCGTCAACAACACCGATGCCGACGGCACGACCGAATTGCGCAAGTTCCGCATCCTGTCCAAGGGCAACGAAGACACCTTGGTAATGACCACCGAACCGCCCACCGAACGCGGCCACATCCTGCTGCTCAAGGGTCGCGATCTGTGGGCTTTCATGCCCAGTGTCTCGCAACCCATCCGCCTGCCGCTGGCGCAACGGCTCACCGGCCAGGTGGCCAACGGCGATCTGGCGCGGGCCAACTTCGCCGGCGACTACCATCCGAAAATTCTGCGCAAGGAAATCATCGACGGCGCCTGGTATTGGGTACTGGAACTCACCGCGGTCGATCGCGGGGTGACTTATGAGCGTGTGTTGTACTGGGTCAACCAAACCGATAACCGCCCCTATAAAGCCGAGTTTTACACCCGCTCCAACCGGCTGATGAAAACCTGCTTCTATCAAAACTTCGCCCTGATGCAAGGCGAACAACGCCCGACCCGGCTGGTGATGATCGACAATTTAAACCAGGGCAATAAATCCACGCTGGACTACAGCGACATGGCGCTCAAAGATTTGCCGGACAAAATGTTCACCAAGGACTATCTCAAGAAACTGCAATAGGTTTCGGCGGTTTGAGCATCTGCGCTTGCAGTGGAGCTACGCTGCATACGGAGATGCGCGCCATCAGGGATAATCGGCGGATGAAAAAAATGAAATCGCCATTCATTGGTATCTTGAAAAATGCCGCGATGGATTTTCAGGACTCTCCTAAATATTCTGCTGCAAGGCCTCGCTGATCGGCGCGCGCGTCGCGCGCCAAGCGGGCCGCAATGCGGCGAGTACCGTCGCCACTACGCCCAGCGCAAACGCCGCGGCCAACACCGCCGGCACCACGCGGATCTCCGCGAGATAACCGCCGTTCATGCCGGGCGGCGGCGGCATGGCGATGCCGACGCTGGAAATCGCCAGCGCCAGACCGCTGCCCAGCACCACACCCGTCACGCCGCCGGCCAGACCCAGCAGGGCATTCTCGATCACGATCAGCCGAAACACATCGCCGCGCCGATCGCCCAAGGCGCGCAAGGTGCCGTATTCGCCGGTGCGTTCATGCACCACCATATTGACGCTATTGGCCACGCTCAATAACACCAGCACCACCACGATGATTTGCAGCACCGCGAATTGGCGGCGATACAGCGCCACCGCGTTTTGATAAAACTCGGCGAGCTCGTACCAGGGCTTCACTTCGAAACCGGACGGCAGCCGCGTTTTCAACGCGGCCAACACCGCATCGGTATAATCGGTGTCGTCCAGCAACACCACCAGGCTGTGCACCGTATCGATACCGAGCAAATCCTGCGCCGCCGGCAACGATACCCGCACCGCGCGCGCGTCGTACTCCTGCGACATGGTGCGGAATACGCCGACCACTTCGAAATCCAGGGTGTTGAACGCGCCCTCCGGCGTGGTGACCAGCAACGTCGTGTTGTCGCCGGGCTTCAAGCGCAGGGCGCGCGCCACCCCCTCGCCGATCAATACGCCGAACTCATCGTCGTTGCGCAAACCCCGGCCGGCGATCAGGGTCACCGCGCTGCCCAAACGGGCCTCTTTATCCGGCTCCACGCCTTCGGCCAATACCGGCGCCTCGCCGCGCCGGCCGTTGTTCAACAAACCGGAGAATTGCAGCCGTTGCATCACCGCCGCCACGTGCGGTTGTTTTTCCAGCGCCGCCATCTGTTGCGCGGGCTGCTCGATCATGTGGCCGAACGGTTCGCGGCGGCCGAATTCGTAATAGCCGGCGCTGTAGATTTGCAGATGCCCCAAACGGGAATGAATGGTGTTTTCCCGCAATTGAAAAAACACATCCTCGATAAAACCGCCGCTGAGGATCACCCTCACCACGCCGAACACCACCGCCGCCAGACTCAGCGCGGTGCGGCTTTTGTGGCGGAACAGATTGCGTAAAGCGAACTTCAGCATCGCGCCCACTCTTGATAGTTCACGTCAACGCCCATGACGCAGCGCATCGACGATGACCAGCCGCGAGGCCTTCCACGCCGGATAAAGACTGGCCAGCACCGTGCTCGCCACCGCCAGCAGCCAGGTCCCCGCAACCAAAGACCAGGTCAGCATGATCTCGCCGTTGTAACCGCGTTTCATGCCGGGCGGCGGCGGCATGGGTATGCCCACCGCGGAAATCAGCTGGGCCAGCGCCACGCCGATCACCACCCCCGCGAGACCGCCGATGATACCCAGCCACAAACCTTCACTCACGTACAGACCCAGCACCTGCCGCCGCCGGTTACCCAAGGCCAGCAGAGTGCCGATCTCGCGGGTCCGTTCCATCACGCTCATGATCATGGTGTTGGAAATACTCAGGACGATGATGAGGCCGATGATGCCGGCCACCAGGCTCAGTTGCCGTCCGAACAAGGCCACGGTCTTGTTGTAAAAATCCGCGAGACGATACCAGGGCACCACCTCGAGCTCGGCGCCCTCCGCCGCGAAATGCATTTTGATCTTCGCCACCGCGGTATCGGTGTAAGCGGTATCGTCCAGCAACAGCAGCCAACGGTGCACCCCCTGCGTTTTTAATAACCGCTGCGCCAGATTCAAGGGCAGGCGCAAGGCCGCGTCGTCGAATTCCTTATTGGAGGTGAAGAACAGGCCGCGCACGACGCCTTCCACCGCGTTGATGCCGCCGGAAGGCGTGGTGGCCAATAACACCACCGTATCGCCGGGCTTGGCGCCTAAATTCGCGGCCAGGCCCTCGCCCAGCAACAAACCTTGTCCGTCACCCACCGCCAGCGCCGTGCCTTCGAGTATCACCAGATCGCGGCTGAAGACCGTCTCCCGGGCCGGGTCCACGCCTTGGCCGATGAAGGACACGGTGGCATCGCCGTGGCTGATCAAACCGTTGAAATTGATGCGCGGCACCACTTCGCGGCTGTGGTCGAACTTTTCCAGATAGGTTCGCTGCGGATCGTCCTCGGCCATGAAATAACGATAAGGGTCGGCCGCCCCTTGCTCGAGGTAACCGGGCCGGACCACCTGCACATGGCCGAGCTGGGATTGAATGGTGGATTCGCGCATCGCCCAGAATATCCATTCCATGAACCCGCCGGCCAACAGTAAAGCGACCACCCCGAAGCCGATCGCGAACAAGGCGATGGCCGTGCGGCGCGGCTGGCGCAACAAGGAGCGCAAAGCCAATAACACGTCAGGCATTTAGTCTCTTTCCTTGCTCTTACCGAGATCCATATCTCTGGCATCCCCTCCCAGAAATCATATCGTACGCTTCGCCGCCGCCATCTTCTTATTCAATCATGCCTGCGGTCAATAAAATCGAGCAGCACCCTACGTCTCAAAGAAAAAAGGGCGCTGGTTCAGCACCAGCGCCCTATCGGTTCACCCTATGAGAAATGCTATTTTTTCGTAACGGATTCCCTCGCGCTTAATCGCGATGAGGAGCGCATAGCAATCCATTGTTGTAGTTGTCCAGTTTCGTGGCCAATGGCGAACCCTGCTGCCACGCAACACTGCTGCCACCAACATTGCTTCCTACGGGACCGTACTTCTGCATCCACTCGTCCGCTAGAGCGATAGTGGAGGAAATGCAGCTATTGTTAGTGCCATTGAACACATTCAGCTTAGCTGATATTAAGTGACGGAACATGGTGATGGTTTTATCGCCACCATCTGGAGTGCTCAGCCAATTGAGCGCTTGGGCCTTACTGTAGAGCACACCACCGATTGCAATCTGATCCACGGGCCAAGCTTCAGGATGATTCTTCCAATAGCCAGGCGTCCCGGTCCCTATGGCCTGTCCGCTTCCGCCAAAATAATTGGCATCATCGGTGTCAGATACAGTGGTAGAGCCACCCTCGGCCGTTACCTTACCTGTATCCGTATGCTGACCAGCACGAGCCTTTACAGGACCTACAACGCATGTGTAAGTCGAGCCGGCCGCCAAGCTGCTTGGTAACACGCAGGCGCTTACATCCACCTTGTCCGCGGGGTTCACCGTTACGTCAGTTAGCACCAGATTGGTCAAGGGTACGTCACCCGTGTTGGTCACCACAAACTTGAAGAACACGTCATCAATGCACTTGTCCGAAGAGCCGCCACCGTAGGAACCGCCGCCACTGGAGGAGCCGCCCATCTTATAGAAGCCGCCCGAATACGAGCCGATCAGATACGACATGCGCTTGTAACCGCTCTTGTTGTAACCGCCATGATCGTAGCCGCCTTTGTCACGACCATCTTTGTCACGACCATCTTTATCACGGCCGTCTTTGTCATAGCCATCATGGTCATAGCCGCCGCCGCTGCCGCAGACAGTGGCGATGGGGCCGGTCGGGAAATTAGCGTCTTCCCAAATCCGATTGCCTTTGGAATCAGAAGACACGGACACGTATTTCTTCAAGGTGATCGACGGCGCGGACTGATAAAGACCCGCGTCCCACGACACGTCTTGCTGACCCGAG
>CAKKSB010000154.1 GCA_919903055.1 Gammaproteobacteria bacterium
TTCGGGACTCGATTTTGAAATGACCAGGGAAATTTACCTGTCGCTCGGTAAAATCCACGCGTCGGGCAAGACCATTCTTTTTACTTCTCATCGGCCCGAAGAAATTAAAAGCCTGGCTACCCGGATCATGGTGCTGCATCAAGGCTCGCTGGTTTTCGACGGGCAACCTTCGGAATATTTCGCGTCGAACATTCATCAGACTCTTTATTCATGATCAGAAATGTCGCGATATTAATCGCCAATGACCTGGCCATCGCCTTCAAAAACAAAACGCTTTATTTAGTCTTATTTATCCCGCTTTTTGTCTTCGTGGTATTGCAGCTGGTGGACGGCAACCGGGCGAACGCGCAAAAAATAAAAATCGGGCTGATCGAACACGCGCGATATACGCCGGCGTTGCTGCAAAACCTGCGGTCGGCCGAGCGCGTCTTTACGATTTCCTGGTTTACCGATCAAGCGGACGCGCAACGCTGGCTCAAGGAAAAAAACGGCGATGGTGTTTTAATACCGTCCGCCGGGCAAGCCGACAGCTCCACTTTAATCGTGCTGGCGAAGGCTTCCTTTCAAACCCTGGCCATCGTCGAAGGTGTCTCCGAGCTGCAACGGGTGCTGGAGGGAAAAAGTAAAAGCTGGATTTCGGAGATACGTTCCCTGCAGGAGGACGGAATACAGCAAAAAATGCTGCCGACCTGGATTTTAATGCTGGTGCTGCTGGTCGGCTTCATCGTCATGCCGGCGCAAGTGGCCGAAGAAAAAGAAAAGCAACTCCTGCTCGGGTTGTTGCAGACTCCGATAAGCGAGGTGGAATGGCTGCTCGCCAAGGTCGCTTTGGGAATGATTTTAATCGCCGTTGCGGCGTTGCTCCTGCAATTGATGGCGGGCGTTGATTTTAACCTCGTAAGCGGCTGGAGTTATTTCGCCTTCCTGATGATCGGCGGTTTCTGTTTCAGCGCTTTCGGAATTCTAGTGGGTTTTTTATGCCAGACTCAAGCGAGTGCGCGAACCCTGGGGGTACTGTTTTACCTGCCGCACCTGCTTCCTTCGGCACTTTCGGATTTCTCCCAGGAATTAACCAAAGTGGCGCCGTTAATTCCCTCATATCCCTTTTACGAACCGGTTAAATCGATTTTGTTGGAAGGCGCCGGCCTCTTTGAGTTTCCTGTGCAATGGCTAACCCTGTTCGGAATCGGTGTCTTCACATTATTTCTATCGCACCGCTTGATGAAAAAACGCTGGCTGATGTAACGGCGGCTGTTGCAGCCGCTGCGCTGTATCCGTCGGGTGCAATGCCGAATTTCGATACACGGTTTAGGTGATACGGCTGGCTTTTCCAAAATGAAAGGTTATGCTTTTCTATAGCAGGCCGTCGATTATCCGTTGCGATGCAGTGGTTGGCACCACAGTGCCGTCTCGGTGATTCCAGGTGTAGGTTTTAGCCGGGCGGCATGCAGCGCCGGCCTCTCACGGCATTCAAAGTTCTGACGTAGCGCATGAGTTGCCTGCCCGCGCATCTCGTGGATACCTGATCCGCTTGACCGTCCCGGGCCTGTTGAACCAAGCCAGCCCCAATGCTAGCCCGTATTCATCCTCGATTGACACTCACCGGTCATCGGCAGCCCGCTTACAGATATTCGCATTAATAAAGGACCGCGACATGAAGCCACAAACCCGTAAGCGACTGCGCATCGCGGCATGGCCG
This sequence comes from Gammaproteobacteria bacterium, assembly GCA_919903055.1. Lineage (GTDB taxonomy): Bacteria > Pseudomonadota > Gammaproteobacteria > DRLM01 > DRLM01 > CAKKSB01. The sequence goes on from CAKKSB010000154.1 coordinate 1,700, forward strand.
TTGGGCATACTTAGCGTCCTAGTTGTCGGCGTCGTGGTGTGTGAATTGATAGGCTGGCCTTTTTTAAAAAGCCCTTTGCAGAATACCCTTACTCAGCGACTCGAACGACCGGTCGAGTTCGGCGGTCAATTCAAGCTCAAGCTTTTCGGTTCGATACGCCTCGATACCAGCGCTTTCCGCATCGGTCCGCATAACGATCTGCCCGCCGAGTCGCCGCTGGGCGGTGACCTCGTCAAGGCGGGGATCGTTCACTTGGAGATTCCCTATTCCACGGTCTGGCAGGCCATGCGCAAGCAGAGTCAGCAGCAACCGCTGCGCATAACCTCGCTGCGTTTCAGTGAAATCGATGCGGTGCTTAAGCGCACGGCTGATGGGCGCGCCAACTGGATTTTCACAAAGCCTACGCCGGAAGAAACCAAACAACCCACGCCGTTGCCCATCGTCGACGAGCTGGTGGTCGAGCGTGGGCACCTGATTTTCGACGACGCCATACTCAAGACCGCTCTTGATGCCAACGTCAGCACGCATGAAGGCGCGCAAGCTGGGAGAGGCAACGCCTCCAGCGGCCTGCTCGTGCAAGGTCAGGGTCAACGCGAAGAGCGTCCGTTCGAATTCCACATCACCTCTTCCGGCGTGTTGCCACTGGTGGCGCGCGATGCATCCAGCGTGGTGCCCATCACGATCCGCCTCAGCAGCGGCGAATCAAAATTCAGCTTCGACGGCAGCGGCGCCGACCTGCTCAGTTTCCAGGCGATCAGCGGCGAGGCGACGCTGTCGGGTTTGTCGCTGGCCAAAGTAGGCGACGTGCTCGGTCTCACTTTGCCCACCACCGAAGCGTTCACGCTCAAAGGCCGCTTGAGCAAAGCGGGCCAAGTCTGGTCTCTCCGGCAAGCCGTGCTCGGTGTAGGCGATAGCCATCTCGGCGGCGATTTCACAGTGGATCGCCGCCCCGAGGTGCCGCTGCTCACCGGCGAGCTCACCGGTTCACGATTGATATTGGCCGACTTACTGCCGGCCTTCGGCGTGGCGAGGCCCGGCACCGGTAACCCCAAGCCCCCGTCTGGGCAAGTGGTGCCCGAAAAAGAATTCGATATTCCTTCCTTGCGCACGATGGATGCTGACGTGAAAGTGCGCTTGCAGCGCGCCGATCTTGGCAATCTTTTCCGCCAGCCGCTGGCGCCGCTGGAAGGCGATCTGTCGCTCAAGACCGGCGTGCTGAGGTTGACCAATGTATTGGCGCGAGCGGCCGGCGGTGAAGTCAGCGGCAGTTTAGGTTTGGACGGCACGCAGGACAATCCGCTGTGGACGGTCGACTTGCGCTGGGCCGGTATCGAACTCGAGCAGTGGCTGAGGCCGCGCAATACCACGTCACAATCGACTAAGCCTTCCGGCGAAAAACCGGGTTATGTCTCGGGCAAGCTCGGCGGTCACGCGAAACTCGAAGCGCGCGGAAAGTCGACCCAGAAAATGATCGCCAGCACCGACGGCACCGTGCAGGCCTGGGTCCGCGACGGCACCATTTCACATCTGGTGATTGAAGCGGTCGGCCTCGATATTGCCCAAGGCCTGGGTTTGCTGGTAGTCGGCGACAACCCCTTACCCATGTACTGCGCGGTGATGAAAGTGGACGCGCAGGACGGCAAGCTCACCCCGGAAGCCGCCATCATTGATACGAAGGATTCGACCTTGTTTATAGAAGGCAGCGTCTCGCTGGCCGATGAGCAGCTGGCACTCAAAGTGACCTCGAAGCCGAAGGACATTTCACCCGCCACGCTGCGTTCGCCGCTACGGGTGGAAGGCAGTTTCGCGAAGCCGAAACTCGCGCTCGAGAAAAAACCGATAGCCGGTAAAGTGCTCGCCGCCATAGCGCTGGGGGTGATACATCCGCTGGCCGCGCTGATTCCGCTTTTCGATGCTGGCGACAACGATGCGGCGGGCGGATGTCAGCGCGCCTTGCGGCAGCTGCGCGATGCCGACGGCCCTGCCACGGCGCGCGCCTCGCAAGCGCCTAAAGCGTCGGATAAGAATCTTCCCGCGGAGAACGCACCCGCTCCGACCACGAAAAAATGAGCTTAGCCCTGACAGCGGCGGCTCGGCCGCTAATTTATGGCGGATCATGCGAACCGAGCACGCCAAAAAGGTCGCTACGGCCTAGGGATTATCTGGCGACTTTTTTCTTGGAGCGTGCGGTGGTTTGCGGCGTGCTGTCGCGACGGCGAACTGATGAGGCGTTTCGCCGATGTAGCGTTGCGCCTGCTTGAGGTAATCAAGAAAAGCATGCGCCACGACTGAAGGCTGCTTACCGTTGGGATACGCCGCGTACCAATGGCGTTCGATGGGAAATCCCACCACATCCAGTATCACGACTTGGTCAGCCGGAATGTCCAGCGCGAGGGTGTGGCGCGACAGCACCGAAATGCCTAAGCCGCCCACCACCGCCTGCTTGATGGCCTCGTTGCTGCCGAGTTCCATGCGCATTTTGATTTTGAGATTGTGCTGGGCGAACAGCTGTTCGGTGGCCTTGCGTGTGCCGGAGCCGGGTTCCCGTAACAGAAACGGCTCTTCGGCGAGGCGCTGTAACGAAATGTTTTTACGGTGGGCCAGCGGATGATCGGCGGGCGCCAGCACGATCAGCGGATTGAGCAGAAACGGTTCGGCGATGACGTTGATCTCTTCCGGGGGCTGGCCGAGGATGTAGAGATCGTCTTCGTTGTTGGCCAGACGTTCGAGGATGCGCTCGCGGTTGGATACCTTCATCGACACGTCGATGCCGGGATATTGCCGGCAGAAACTGCCGAGCAGACGCGGGATGAAATATTTGGCGGTGGTGATCACGCCCAGCCGCAACGCGCCCTGTTTGAGGCCCTTCATGTCGGCGGTGACCATCTCGAAGCGGGTGAATTGTTCGAAGATCGCGCGCGCGAAGGTTTGCAAGGCGCGCCCCGCGTCGGTGAGATAGACTTTTTTACCGATCTGCTCGAACAGCGGCAGGCCGACCGCGGTGCTGAGTTTCTTGATTTGCATCGACACCGTCGGCTGGGTGAGGTGCAGTTCCTCCGCGGCGCGGGTGAAGCTGCCCAGCCGGGCGATGGCGGCGAAGACTTCCAATTGGCGCAGAGTGGTGTGGCGCATGGCCGCTAATCTACGCCCATCCGTTAAAAAACGATAGACATTCGTCTATCGTCAGCATCATAAAAATTGACTGTTATTGATAGATGCCCGGGCGCAGGATACCGAAGACGACGTTGCCGCAGGCCATGCCGAGGATGACGTCGCAATGGGATAGGGTCGGCCGTAGGGCCGTAAATAACATCGGAGATGAGCATTATGGCAAAGTCTGAGACGATGAAAGAAGGTAAGGATCGCTACAAATCAGGGGTGCTGCCCTATAAGAAAATGGGTTATTGGGAACCCGACTATAAGGTCAAAGAGACCGATGTCGTGGCCATGTTCCGCATTACCCCACAGCCAGGTGTGGATCACGAAGAGGCCGCCGCCGCGGTGGCCGGCGAATCCTCCACTGCTACCTGGACGGTGGTGTGGACCGACCGCCTGACGGCGTGTGAATTGTATCGCGCCAAAGCATATCGTTCCGAACTGGTACCTAATACCGGTCCCGGCACCAATAACGAAGCCCAGTACTTCGCCTACATCGCTTATGACCTGGACCTGTTCGAGCCCGGCTCCATCGCCAACTTGACCGCGTCGATCATCGGCAACGTGTTCGGCTTCAAGGCCGTGAAAGCCTTGCGTCTCGAAGACATGCGCATCCCCGTCGCCTATCTCAAAACCTTTCAGGGCCCTGCGACCGGCGTGGTGGTGGAGCGCGAGCGTTTGGATAAATTCGGCCGTCCCTTGCTGGGCGCCACCACCAAACCCAAGCTCGGCCTCTCCGGCCGCAACTACGGTCGCGTGGTGTACGAAGGCTTGAAGGGCGGTCTCGACTTCATGAAGGACGACGAGAACATCAACTCGCAACCCTTCATGCATTGGCGCGATCGTTTCCTGTATTGCATGGAAGCGGTCAACAAGGCGTCCGCCGCCACCGGTGAAGTGAAAGGTCACTACCTCAACGTCACCGCCGGCACCATGGAAGAGATGTACGAGCGCGCCGAATTCGCCAAGCAACTCGGTTCCGTCATCATCATGATCGATCTGGTTATCGGCTACACCGCGATCCAGTCGATGGCCAAGTGGGCGCGTAAGAACGACATGATTCTGCACTTGCACCGCGCCGGTAACTCGACCTACTCGCGTCAGAAAAATCACGGCATGAGCTTCCGCGTGATTTGTAAGTGGA
>CAKKSB010000155.1 GCA_919903055.1 Gammaproteobacteria bacterium
TGAAGGTCTCAGCACTTTCAAAGCGTGCGCGCCGTTAAACATCCCCGGCGGCTATGTCGCGACCGCTTACAGCACAACGCCCGGCTGCAAACCCCTCCAAGGCGGACTCACGCCGTGGAATACCTTGACCGTCTCCAAGTACCAAGGACTCGCGACGTTCACGGCATGCATGCCGCTGAATCCCATTCCGTCCGGTTATGCGGTGATCGCGCAGAAAAAAGTGCCGGCTTGCGGCGCGGCGCCGGGAAACAACGCCGTGACGCTGAAGCGGCTTTGATCCGCTCAGGCATGGCGAACTGTTCTAGCTGTGATTTTGGGCAAGCTTGAATAGCCGCCTAAGAACGGCGTTCGGCAATGCGATGCTGAAAAACTTCGGGGCACATTCCTTCCCCGCCAGCGGGAGAAGTGTGTATGAACGACGCATCTCGTCATAAATCCTTCACATAGGCACTCTAAAATCAGCGGCCATTATGCTGGTTCTCACTCCCGCCATACGGCGTTATCTGGCCGAGTTGATCGGCGCCTACATACTGGTGTTCGCCGGCACCTCGGCGATCGTGGTCAATGACCTCAGCGGCGGCGCGGTCACCCAGCTCGGTATCGCTCTGGTGTTCGGTCTGGTGGTCACCGCGCTGATTTACACCCTGGGTGATATTTCCGGCGCGCATCTCAATCCCGCGGTCAGCGTCGGCTTCTGGGCCGCCGGTCGCCTGCCCGGCCGCGAGGTGGCGCCTTACGCGCTCAGTCAAATCAGCGGGGCCTTATTGGCCAGCCTCACGGTGCGGCTGCTGTTCGGCGATCACACCAATCTCGGTGCCACCCTGCCGGTAGGCGGCGCGCCGCAAAGTTTTTTACTCGAAGTGATTTTGACCTTCATCCTGATGCTGACCATCATCAGCGTCGCCACCGCTGCGCGGGAAAAAAGCATGATGGCCGGCGTGGCGATCGGCGCGGTGGTGGGGCTGGAAGCCTTGTTCGCCGGTCCGATCTCCGGTGCGTCGATGAACCCGGCGCGCTCTTTGGGCCCGGCGCTGGTGAGCGGCCGGCTCGATGCACTGTGGGTATATGTGAGCGCGCCGTTGGTCGGCGCTTATCTGGCGATCTTCGCCTGTCGTTGTTTGCGTGAGGAAGGCTGTTGCACATGAAAAAGATTTTGTTCGTCTGCGTGGAAAATTCCTGCCGTAGCCAAATGGCCGAAGCCTACGCCCGCCTGCACGGCGCGGGCGTGATCGAGGCTTATAGCAGCGGCTCGCGTCCCTCGGGCCAAGTCAACGAACGGGCGGTGTACTTCATGCGGGAACGCGGCTACGACTTGGGACAACACGCCTCCAAATCGCTCAGCGATATTCCGGATGTGGAATACGACTACGCCATCACCATGGGCTGCGGCGATGAATGCCCGTATGTGCGCGCCAAACAGCGCGTCGATTGGAGGATTCCCGATCCCAAGCATTTAGACGACGCCGGTTTTCGCGTTACCCGCGACCTCATTGAAACCAAGGTGCTGGAATTGATCGCGCGGTTGAAAACCTAGATCGTATGGCGAGCGTGCATCGGCCGCCGGGAAAATATTCTCGGAAGGCGCATGCTTGTTCGCGGCTCGAAGTTGGCGGAAATTCGGCGGGGCGGGGACTCCCCGCGTTAACCAAAACGGCCCTGACAGGGCCGTTTTCATTTCGTCGTACACGCGTCTTAACGCGTCACGCAACCTGCACCGGAATGGCGTTGCTGGTGCGCACCACCAGGTTATTCTCGTCGAGATACACCAGCACGGGTTTGAAGTTGGCCAGCTCGTGCTGGTTGAGCATGGCGTAGGTGCAGATGATCACCCGGTCGCCGGGGCTGGCCTTGTGGGCCGCCGCGCCGTTTACCGAGATCATGCCCGAACCCTCTTCGGCGCGAATCGCATAGGTGGTGAAACGCTCGCCGTTGGCCTTGTTGTAGATTTGGATCTGCTCGTACTCATGGATGCCCGCCAAGTCCAACAAGGCGCCGTCGATGGCGCAGGAGCCTTCATATTCCAGCTCCGAGTGGGTGACCCGGGCGTGGTGAAGTTTGGATTTGAGCATCGTGTACTGCATAAACCGCTTATCCTCAGCAGATGACATCGGCACCCGCCGCACGCGCGGCGGGTGCTTGATCGTTCGACAAGTAATTATGGGGATTTACTCGGGATTCTTCAATGTCACGGGTAGATTATCGATGAGCCGGGTCGATCCGAGCCAGGCCGCCGCCAGGATTATCAGACGCGAATCAGCCGCTTGAGGCTCGGCCAGATCCTCGGCGCGGCGAATGCTGATGTAATCCGGACGGAACCCGCTCTTGAGCAACAGCGTGCTGATTCGCGCGCAAAGGGAGGGGTGATCGCGCTCACCCGCCAGCAAGGCCTCGCCTCCGCGCGCGAGGGCCTGCTGGAGAGCGGGCGCCCGTTCGCGCTCCTCGGCGGAGAGATAGCCGTTGCGCGAGCTCATCGCCAAGCCATCGGGCTCGCGCAGGGTGGGCACGCCGATGATCTCGATGGGCAAACAGAGGTCGGCCACCATGCGCCGCACCAGCAAGAGCTGCTGATAGTCCTTTTCGCCGAACACCGCGACATGGGGCCGCACCGCGTTGAACAACTTGGTCACCACCGTGGCCACCCCGGTGAAGTGACCCGGCCGCGATGCGCCGCACAAAATAGTGGAGAGATCGGGTACGTCCACCTGGGTGGTGTGTCCGGCCCCGAACGGATAGATCTCGCTCACCTCGGGCACGAACAACAAATGCGCGCCGCTCTCCGCCAGTTTGAGGCTGTCTTGTTTCAAGGTGCGGGGATAGGTCCCGTAATCCTCGCCGCAGCCGAACTGGGTGGGATTGACGAAGATGCTCACCACCACTTTGTCGCCGGCGCGGCCGGCACGTTTGACCAGTTGCAGGTGGCCTGCATGCAGATTACCCATGGTCGGCACGAAGGCGACCCGCTCGCGGCGGCCCCGCCATTGATCCACCGTGGCGCGTAATTGGGCGATCGTGTGTACGGTCTGCATCAGTTGAATCCGTGTTCCGCAGCGGGAAAGGCCCCGCTCTTCACCGCTAGTACATAACTTTCCACCGCCGCCGCCACGCTGGCCTGGCCCTGCATGAAATCGCGGGTGAACTTGGGCCGGTGGCCGGGGGTGATGCCCAGCATGTCGTACAACACCAGCACCTGGCCGTCGCAGGCCGGGCCGGCGCCGATGCCGATGACCGGGATGTCCATCGCGCCGGTGATCTCGGCGGCCAGGGCGCCGGGGATACTCTCCACCAGCAGCACATCGGCGCCCGCCGTCTGCAGGGCTTGAGCGTCTTGCAACATCTGCCGCGCCGCGGCCGGGTCGCGGCCCTGCACCCGGTAGCCGCCCAGCCGGTGCACCGACTGCGGCTGCAAACCCAGGTGGGCGCACACCGGAATGCCGCGCGCGGTGAGCTGGCGCACCGTTTCGACTTGAATGGCGCCGCCCTCCAGCTTGACCATGTGCGCGCCGCCTTCCTGCATCAGGCGCGCGGCGTTGCGCAGGGCCTGTTCCGGCGTGGCGTAACTCATGAAGGGCATGTCGGCCATCAGCAAGGCGCGCCGCCGGCCGCGCGCGGCGGCGGCGGTGTGATACACCATCTCGTCCATGATGACCGGCACGGTGGTCTCCCGGCCTTGCACCACCATGCCCAGCGAATCGCCGACCAGCAGCACCTCGACGCCGGCCGCGTCGAGCAGCTCGGCGAAGCTGGCGTCGTAGGCGGTCAGGCACGCGAATTTTTCGCCGTTGCGCTTCATCTTGCGCAAGGTCGTGACGGTGATCGGGCTCATGGGCGCCGCCTCACCGCTCATGCCAGGATGTCCGTCGGCAAAGGATTGACGTAGTGGCGACCACTGCGGGTACGGCGAATGTGCTCGACCAAGGATTGATAATCCAATTCGTTCTCTACCCAATCGATGTTGGACGCATTAACGATCAACAGCGGTGACTGGTCGTAGTGATAAAAGAGCTGGGCATAGGCGTCGGCCAGCCGTTGCAGATAAGCCGATTCGATCAGCCGCTCATAAGAGATACCGCGGCGTTTGATGCGCTCCAACAACACGTCGACCGGGGCTTGCAGGTAGATCACCAAATCCGGCTGCGGCGCCGCCACCGAGACGTGGGCGTAGACCTGCTCGTACAAACGCAGTTCATCGTCGTCCAAAGTGAGTTGGGCGAACAGCCGGTCTTTTTCCAGCAGAAAATCGCTGACCAGACGGCCGCGGAACATGTCGCCTTGCCGCAGGTGCTCGACCTGCTGAATACGCTGAAACAAAAACGACAGCTGGGTAGGCAGCGCCGCCTGGCGCGGATGCTGGTAGAAACGCTCGAGAAAAGGATTATCCTCGGCGCGCTCCAGCAGCATCTCGCTGTCGAAAGTCGCCGCCAATCGCCGCGCCAGGCTGGTCTTACCTACCCCGATCGGACCTTCGACGATGATGTAGCCTGGCGCGTCCTGACTCATACCGCGGCGGAAATGGCCTGCAAGGCCGGGGGCGGACACCGCTCCATTAAGTGACGCAGACTGCCGGCACCCGGAATGTGCAGTTCGGGGGCGATTTCATGCAGCGGGAACAACACGAAGTCGCGTTCCGGCAAACCGGGATGGGGCACGGTAAGGGCTTTACCTTCATAGCGCTGATCGCCGTACAGCAATAAATCCAAATCCAAGGTGCGCGGCTCCCAACGCTCGGTGCGCACCCGGCCATGTTCCGCTTCGATGAGATGCAGCTCCTGCAACAACTCATGAGCGGTCAGACGGGTATCCACCGCCGCCACCGCGTTGACGTAATCGGGCTGTATCATGTCGCCCAGCGGTTTGCTGCGATACAACGACGAATAGGCCACGCAACAAGTGCCGGCGATGGCATCCAGCGCGGTCAGGGCGCTACGGATTTGCCGCACCGGATTATTGAGATTGCTGCCAAGCCCTACATAAGCGCGAACCAGACTGGAATTCATGTTGTTCCCCTCTTGATTATTGGCGACCCCTACACCCTGACATCAGTCGTTGGCTATTGGTTTGTCTTGAACGACTGGCTTCCGTTTGGTCCGACGAGCACGGTGTTTTTTCCCTGTCTTCTCCTCCGAGCGGACCCGGCTCAGACGCCCATTCTCATCCAAGGTCTGAAACTCTGTCCACCACCGGGATAATTCCCCCACGTCATCTCCGGCTTCCGCGCGCAACAGCAGAAAATCATAGGCGGCGCGGAAACGCGGATGCTCCAACAATTTGACCGGCCGTAAGCCGGTGATCTTCTTCAACCTTGGCTGCATCGCCCAGATCTCCCGCATGGGAAGACTGAAGCGTTTCGGCAATGAAATACGCGACAGCTGGCTGTCCACGACATCCCTGGCGACATCCTGCAAAGCCTGCAACTCGCCTTCGCCGGCGGCTTCGCGTTCCGCCAGCGCCTGCCGCACCGGCTCCCACAACAAGGCCGCGTATAAAAAGGCCGGCGTCACCGACTTGCCCTCGGCGATGCGCTGGTCGGTATTGGCCAGCGCGCGCACCACCAGGGTCTTGGGAAAACCGTGTTCTTCCTGAGCGAGACAGGCCTCGGTCTGTGGAAACAGATAAGCGAACAGGCCGTAGCGGCGCAGCTGTTCGAAGGTCGCCACCCCGTTGCCGCTCTGCAAAAGCTTGAGACTCTCGTCGAACAGACGGGCGGCGGGAATCTCCTCCAGCAAATGACCGTGGGTACGCATGGCGGTTTCGGTGTCGCGATGGATGCGGAAGCCCAGCCGGGCGGCGAAACGCACCGCACGCAGCATGCGCACCGGATCTTCGCGGAAGCGCTGCTCGGGGTCGCCGATCATGCGCAATACACCGGCCTTCAAATCCTTCATGCCGTCGACGAAGTCCACCACCGAGAAATCCTCGATGTTGTAGTAGAGGGCGTTGATGGTGAAGTCGCGCCGCCAAGCGTCTTCCTCGACCGTGCCGTAAACGTTGTCGCGCAAGATGCGGCCGGTTTCGGTGCGCGCCTCGTCGGCGCTGTCGCCGTCGCCCTGGCCGCGGAAGGTCGCCACCTCGATGACGTCGCGCTCGAAGCGCACGTGGGCGAGCCGGAAGCGCCGGCCAATCAGCAGGCAGTTGCGGAAGAGTTTCTTCACTTCCTCCGGCAGGGCGTTGGTGGCGATGTCGAAATCCTTGGGCTCGCGGCCGAGCAACAAATCGCGCACGCCACCGCCCACCAGATAGGCGTCGAAGCCGGCGCCCTTCAACCGATACAACACCTTCAAGGCGTTGGGGTTGATGTTGGACCGCGAGATCGCGTGCTCCGAGCGGGGTATGATGCGTGACCGTGCGTTAATGATGCGACCTTCCAAGGCGTGCGATGGCTAACTGCTTCTTTTCAAGAACTTGTGTAGTTTGTGACGCCGCGTATAATATCCGTTTTCCGCGCCCAGCCGCAACGCATCATCCGCTCCCTTCGTCTAGTGGCCTAGGACATCGCCCTCTCACGGCGAGAACAGGGGTTCGAGTCCCCTAGGGAGCACCATCAATCCTCTCCCAGCGAGCGTCAGCGGCGGCCTCAGCCCGGCGACACGCTGGAATCGTCATCAGACGGCCGCATCGCCCAGAGATGGGCGGCGATCAAAGCCCGCCAAGGTGAAAACTCCGCCAGCCAGCGCTCCGCGTAGTCCACCGTGACGATCACCGTTTCCCCCAGCAAGGTTTGCAGGCCGCGGCGAACCGCGGCGTCACCGTGCAACGAACCGTCCAGCCAGCCGAAACCCCGCAGCAGCGCGTAATTGACGGTCCACGGACCGATGCCGCGTACGCCCAGCAACCGGGCGCGGATGTCATCGACGGGCAACGTCTCCGTCCATGCCTCCAGCGGGAGCAGCTCTTCCTGCACCAGCCGACTCAGTGCACTCAAAGTCCGAGCCTTGGTGCCTGACAGTCCGGTTTGACGCAGCTCCGCTTCACTTAGGCCAGCCAGCCGCCGTGCATCGGGATAACAAGCCAAGCCGCTCGAATGCACCAAGCCCGCGGCCTGAATCAGCCGCCGACGCAGCGCAACGGCGGCGGTGACGCTGATTTGCTGACCGATGATCGCCCAGGTCAGCGCCTCGAACGGCGTGGGCGAAAGCGGCACCCGCAGACCGGGCCGCCGCGCGATCAGCGGCCCGAGCTGCGGATGGGTGCGGTAAGTTTGTTCGAAGTCGTCGACTCGCTGCGTCAAACCCAGCATGCGCCGCACCATGCTTGTCAGCGCAACCGTATCACGGTGACCCGCTGCTCCGTCGATGGCGAGTTCCGCCTCGACGTGACGCGGCTGAAAGCGAAGCATGAGACAGGCGGCGCGTCCCCGCCAGGCCAGCCCTTTTTGCAGCATGTCGGCGCTGACTCGCTCGGCCAGCAACAAGGGATCGCGGCCGTGAAAAGCCAGAACGTCGCCGGCGCGGAAATCCCGCGGCAATTCGATCAGGCAAACTTGACCAACGTCCTCTCGCATATCCGTCAACTTGTCGTTCCGTCACTCACGCCGCTTTGCGGAAAGTCAGATTGATGCGCTGTTCACCGAGCAGAGCGTGATGACCCGCCTTGAGCGGCAGCACGCCGTGATAACGCAGCCGCGCCGCACCGCCCCACACCACCACATCACCGTGCAGCAGAGTCACGCGTTGCGTTGTGTCGGCGCGCCGCATGCCGCCAAACAGAAAAATCGCGGGAAGACCGAGGGAGACCGACACGACGGGCGCGGTAAAATCCGCTTCGTCCTTGTCCTGATGCAACGACAGCCGCGTACCCGGTACATAACGATTAATCAGGCAGGCGTCAGGCACGAACTCGCTATAGCCGGCCTGCGCCGCCGCGCGGGCGGCAAGTCGCAGCAACGGCGCAGGCGTCGGCGGCCAATCGCGCCCGCTGTCCGGGTCGACGCGGCCGTAGCGATAACCTGTTTTATCGGTGATCCATCCGTAGGCGCCGCAATTGGTCATCGCCACCGACATGCGGAAACCGCCGGGCGTGACCATGTGCCGAAACGGCGCTTGCGCGAGCACGCCGTCCAGCGCGGCCAGCAAAGTGGCCGCATCCGCGGTGGCATGGCCACGCAATACCATCGCGCCGGGCGCCAAAATTTCCGGAGGCGCCATGGTGTCGTCGCTGGATTCGAACAAGTCTATCGTCATGCGCACTTGGCCTGCTGTTGAGACACCTGATTTATTGAGGCCGTGAGGTGCATTCTTGCACCGCCTTTCATTACAACCTATCTCAAAATTGGATATATCCCAAATGGATATATCCCAAACCGGACCGATCACCGCGTTGCCTTCGGCGTCGAGATCGGCGGCGACGCGCCGCCAATCGATCATGGCGATGCGTTGCGCCGCGTTCTCCGACGCAACACGATCGGCGGATGAGGCCCGCGCGCTCATGATTCGGTCTCGCGCTCGAGCAAGGCGCGCTTACGTTCCACGCCCCAGCGATAACCCGATAGCCCGCCGTCGGCGCGCACTACGCGATGGCAGGGTATCGCTATCGCCAGTGCGTTGGCGGCGCAGGCTCGCGCCACCGCCCGCGCCGAAGTCGGCGCGCCAATCTTATTGGCGAGTTCGCCGTAACTGACGGTCTGCCCCACCGGAATAGCCCGCAAGGCTTGCCACACCCGCCGTTGAAACGCGGTGCCGCGCATGTCGAGCGGCAAATCGAGACCGAGCCGCGGCGCTTCGACGAAACCAACCACGTGGGCTATGAGTTGTTCGAATCCCGCATCGCCGCCGAGCAAGCGCGCCTGCGGAAACCGGTCCTCAAGCTCGTGCGCCAGCGCGGCGGGATCATCGCCCAGCAAGATGGCGCAGACGCCGCGTTCGCTTCGCGCCACCAGAATGGCGCCGAGTGTACATGCGCCGATCGCGAAATGGATGTCGGTATCAACGCCGCCCGCGCGATATTGGCTGGGCGTCATGCCGAGCACCCGATCGGCTTCTTCGTAAAAGCGACCGCTGGAATTGTAACCGGCATCGTATATGGCGTCGGTCACCGTGCCGCCGCGGCCGAGTTCCCGCCGGACGCGCTGCGCCCGTTGCGCCGCGGCGTAGGCATTCGGCGTCAAGCCGGTCACGGCTTTGAACACGCGATGCAAGTGATAGGCGCTCAACCGCGCGTGCTGCGCCAGTTCGGCGAGCGTCGGCGTCCGTTCGGCCTGCTCGATGAACCGGCATAAGTCGGCGACTTGGGCGGCGCGCCGCGCGGCCAGTGTAAGCTGGTCCGGCTTGCAGCGCTTGCAGGGCCGGAAACCCGCGCGTTCCGCATCGGCCGCCGTGGTGTGAAAGCTCACGTTTTCAGGCTTGGCCGTGCGCGCCGCGCAGCTCGGCCGGCAATAGACGCCGGTGGTTTTGACCGAATAGAAAAATCCGCCGTCGGCCTTGGCGTCACGGGCCAGCACCGCCGCCCAGCGCGGATCGTTCGCGGTTGCCGCTGCCCGCGCCGCATTTTTAATGGTCGTATTCATGAGCAGTCTCTCGTCCTGGTTCCCGTCGCTGGCGGTACCTTAACCAGCATGGGCAAGCAAAACACTCCGGA
>CAKKSB010000156.1 GCA_919903055.1 Gammaproteobacteria bacterium
AAGAATCATCCGCTGATCCGCACGCTGTTCGCGCCGCACGCGCCTTACACCGTGTCCGACGGACCGCTGGAGCACATGCGGACCCTGGCGGATCAGTTGAACGTACCCATCCACATGCACGTGCACGAGACCGCCTTCGAGGTGCAGGAAGCGATGAACAAACTCGGCGAACGGCCGCTCGCGCGTCTGGAAAAACTCGGCCTGCTCACCCCGCAATTGCTGGCGGTGCACATGACCCAGCTCAGCGACAACGAGATCGCGGCCTGCGCCCGCGCCGGTGTCAGCGTCATCCACTGCCCCGAATCCAATCTCAAACTCGCGAGCGGTTTTTGCCCGGTGCATAAACTCGTGAGCGCCGGCGTCAACGTCGCGCTCGGCACCGACGGCGCCGCCAGCAACAACGACCTCGACATGTTCAGCGAGATGCGCACCGCCGCCCTGCTCGCTAAGGCGGTGGCCGGCGACGCCAGCGCCCTGCCCGCCGCCGCCGCGCTGCGCATGGCGACGCTCAACGGCGCCAAGGCGCTGTGCATCGACGATGAGACCGGTTCGCTCAGGCCCGGCAAGTCGGCGGACATCGCCGCGGTGCGCCTCGGCGACATCGAGACCCAGCCGCTGTATCATCCGGTCTCGCAACTGGTCTACGCCACCGGCCGCGACAAGGTCAGCGACGTGTGGGTGGCCGGGCGCCATCTGCTCAAGGACCGCGCGCTCACGACACTCGACGAAACCGAATTGAAAACCAAAGCCGCGGCATGGCAACAAAAGATCCGCAAATACGATTAACGGTGGCGTTATGAATCCCAATCCCCAACTCAACATCGATCCCGCCGAGGTGGCGAAATTCAATCAGTCCGCCATGCGCTGGTGGGACCCCAACAGCGAATACAAACCGCTGCACGACATCAATCCGCTGCGCCTCGACTACATCGACCAGCGGGTCGGCCTCACCGGCAAACAGGTGGTGGACGTCGGCTGCGGCGGCGGCATCCTCGCCGAAAGCATGGCGGCGCGCGGCGCCGAGGTCACCGGCATCGACATGGCGGACAGCGCGCTGTCGGTGGCCAGGCTGCACGCGCTGGAGTCGCGGGTGAAGGTCGATTACCGGCGGATCACCGCCGAAGAATTCGCCGCGCAAAATCCCGCCGCCTTCGACGTGGTGACCTGCATGGAACTGCTGGAGCACGTGCCCGATCCGGCCTCGCTGATCGCCGCCTGCGCGGCCTTGGCCAAACCCGGCGGACAGGTGTTTTTCTCCACCCTCAATCGCAATCCGAAGGCTTACGCGTTCGCGGTATTGGGCGCGGAATATTTATTGAAACTCTTGCCGAGGGGCACCCACGACTACGCCAAATTCATCCGCCCCGCCGAGCTGGCGCGCTGGACCCGCCACGCCGGCCTGCACCTCGACCACCTCGCCGGTCTGAGCTACAACCCGCTCACCAAACACTATCAGCTCAACGACGACGTCTCGGTCAATTACCTGGCCCACACCGTCAAAGAAAACGGCGGCGGACCGTTGCGGCCATGACGAAACCGCGTGGCGCCGGCTGAGCTGGCGATGGGCTTCGTGCGCGCGTCCCGGCCCCCGGCTCATCGAGACAGGGGCGTGACTAAATTTAAGGAACCTCTGATTTATTAGAGGTTCCGTGCGGTGCAGGGATGCGCCGCCATTTCTCGAACACGCAAGTGTTCGAGAATGAAGAAAAATAAAAATCACATTTTTGGTTTTCGTCCCTGAAAAAATCCAGGGATGGATTTTTCAGGGCTTCCTTAAATAAAACGGTTCTCCTCATGACCTCGCCCTCTCACCTCCCGGGTTTACGCACCGTGCTGTTCGATCTCGACGGCACCCTGGCCGACACCGCGCCCGACCTCGCCTACGCCCTCAACGCCCTGTTGACCGAACAGGGCCGCGCGCCGCTGCCGTATGCCGCGATCCGGCCGGTGGTTTCTCACGGCGCCACCGCGCTGGTGCGGCTGGGCTTCGCGGTGGCGACGGAGAGCGCGGAATTCAGCGCCCTCCGCCAGCGGCTATTGGATTTATATCAATACAACGTCGCCCGCGAGACCCGGCTGTTCGACGGCATGCCGGACGTGCTCCGGCACATTGAAGACGCGGGCCTCAACTGGGGCGTGGTCACCAACAAACCCGCCTTCCTCACCGAACCGCTGATGCGGGCGCTGGATCTCGCCACCCGCGCGATCTGCATCGTCAGCGGCGACACCACCGCCCGCCGCAAACCCCACCCCGACCCGCTGCTGCACGCCTGCCGGCTGGCCGGCAGCGCGGCGGCGCAATGCCTGTACATCGGCGACGCCGAGCGGGACATCCAGGCCGGCCGCGACGCCGGCATGCCCACCCTGGTGGCCGCCTTCGGCTACCTCGGCGCCGACGACCGGCCCGACACGTGGGGCGCCGACGGCCTGGTACACCAACCGGCCGACATCATCCGCTGGCTGGACACCCGCGCCGCCGCGCCCTGACTCAATCTCCCCGTCCCGGCGGCCGACACAGTGCAGGCCCCCGCGGCGCGGAAGCGGGTTACACTGGCACCCAGCTAGGCTTACCGGAGTAGTACCTTTCACCATGACTGAAGCCGCCTCTTACATCACCCTGGCCCTGCTCACCGCGCTGGCGGCGCTGTGCGGGGCTTTCTACGCCCACATCCGCGCCCAACGCCAGATCACCGGTCTGCGCGAGGAGAACGCCAGCCTCAAGGCCACCGTCAACATCGAACGCCGCACCACCGAAGAAAAAGTCGCGATGATCGAGAGCGCCCGCAATCAACTCACCGACACCTTCGCCGCCTTATCCAGCCAGGCGCTGCGCAACAGCACGGAAGAATTCCTCAAGCTCGCCCAGCAAGGCATGCAGCAATTTCACGTGCGCGCCCAGGGCGATCTCGAGCAAAAGGAAAAATCCATCGGCGTGTTGATGCAGCCGGTCAAAGAGGCGCTCACCCGCACCGAACAACAACTGCGCGAGCTGGAAAAAGAACGCAAAGAGGCCTACGGCTCGCTGAGCAAACACTTGGAAAGCATGGCGCAGACCCAGCAGCTTCTGCAGGGCGAGACCCGCAATCTAGTACAAGCGCTGCGCCGCCCCGAGGTGCGCGGCCAATGGGGAGAGATGACGCTGAAGCGCCTCGCCGAACTGGCGGGCATGGTGCAATACTGCGATTTCGTCGAGCAGGAAACCGTGCAGGGCGAGAACGGCAATCTTCGCCCCGATATGGTGGTGCGCATGCCCGACGGCCGGGAAATCGTGGTGGACGTCAAAACCCCGCTCGACGCGTATTTGAGCGCGGTGGAAGCGCCGGACGACACGGTGCGTACCTGGCATCTCGAACGCCACGCCCGCAAGGTGCGCGACCGGGTGCGCGAACTGGCCGGCCGCAATTACTGGGCGCAGTTCAAACACAGTCCCGACTTCGTGGTGATGTTCATTCCCGGCGATCAATTCTTGAGCGCCGCGCTGGACGTCGACCGCGACCTGCTCGAATACGCCCTCGGCCAAAAAGTGGTGCTCGCCACGCCCACCAGCTTCGTCGCGCTGCTGCGCGCGGTGGGCTACGGCTGGCGCCAACTCAGCCTGGCGGAGAACGCGGAAAAAATCCGCGACCTCGGCGAAGAACTTTATCAACGTCTCAGCACTTTCACCGATCACTTGGCCAAGCTCGGTAAGAATCTCAGCAGCAGCCTCGATCACTACAATAAGGCGGTGGGTTCCTTCGAACGGCAAGTCATGCCCGGCGCGCGCAAGTTCACCGAAATGGGCATCACCCCGCGCAAACCGATGCCTGATCTCGATCAGATCGAAAAAGGCGTGCGGCAAATGGAGAGCGCCACCGCGACCGCACCGCCCGAAGAAACCGCCGGAGAACTCGATCCGCTCGCCAAACATTAAATCCTCGTCGACAGGAAACGCGGGCCGTGCCTCCATCTCCCGCGAACGGGGAACGTGGCGGTAAGGGCGCCGGAAAATATACCCGGCCTCCATCATCCCCGCCGCATTAATTCATCCCCGCGAAAAGACCGGCTATACTGCGCGGCCAACAGCACGACACGTTGCCATCATGATGCCCGACACGCTTGAATCGGCCTACCAACACTGCATGCGCATGACGCGCAGCCACTACGAAAATTTTCCGGTGGCCTCGCGTCTGTTGCCACGCGCGCTGCGTACGCCGGTGAGCGTGATCTACGCCTTTGCCCGCAGCGCCGACGATTTCGCCGACGAAGGCGAGCTTGTCCCCGCCGAACGCCTGGCCCGTCTCGACGGGTATCGGCGCCAGCTCGATGCCATCGCCGCCGGGCGGACACCGGGCGATCCGATCTTCATCGCCCTGGCCGATGTGGCGCAACGTCACGCCTTGCCCTTGCAACTGCTTTACGATTTGCTCACCGCCTTCCGCCAGGACGTCGTCAAATCGCGCTACGCCAATTTCGATGAAGTGCTGGCCTATTGCCGTTACTCCGCCAATCCGGTCGGCCGCATCGTGTTGCATTTGGCGGGTGACGCCGGCGCGGACAATCTGCGCGACTCCGATAAAATTTGCACCGCGCTCCAGCTCATCAACTTTTGGCAGGACCTCGAACAGGATTATCTGGAAAGCAGTCGTGTCTATCTGCCGCAAGACGAACTGGCGGCCTACGGCGTCGCCGAGGAGCAATTGGGCCGGCGCGGCAACAGCCCGGCGCTGCGCGCCTTGATGGATAAACAGATCGAGCGCAGCCGGGCCTTGATGTTGGACGGCGCGCCCCTGGGTACACGCCTGCGCGGACGGCTCGGCATCGAGATTCGCGCGACGATACACGGCGGCCTGTGCGTGCTCGACGCTCTCGCCCGCCGGCGCGACGACGTCTTCGCGCGGCCGCGCCTGCGCCGCCGCGACTGGCTGCGCGTACTCCGGCGCGCGCTGATTCCATAAGCGGCTGGCGGCTCTGCTATCATGAATAATCGAAACCCCAAGCCGTTGCCATGACTCCCGACCAATATTGCGAACAGAAAACCACCGGCGCCGGCTCGAGCTTTTATTACAGCTTTTTATTTCTCGAGCCCGACGCGCGCCGTGCCATGACTATTCTCTACGCCTTTTGCCGCGAGGTGGACGACGTGGTGGACGAATGCAGCGATCCGGCCATCGCCCGCGTCAAGCTCGCCTGGTGGCGCGAGGAAATCGCCCGCGGCTTCGCCGGCCAGCCGCAGCACCCGGTGACTAAGGCGCTGCAATGGGCCACCGGCCGCTACAAGTTGCCGCAAGAATATTTCCTCGAAATCATCAGCGGCATGGAGATGGATCTGGACTGCAATGCCTACCGCAGTTTCACCGAACTCTCGCTGTACTGTTATCGCGCCGCCTCGGTGGTGGGCCTGCTCGCGGCGGAAATCTTCGGCTACCAGGACCCGCGCACCTTGAAATACGCCCACGATCTGGGCATGGCCTTCCAACTCACCAACATCCTGCGCGACGTGGCCGAAGACGGCGAGCGCGGCCGGGTCTATATTCCGGAAGACGAGATGGCCCGCTACGGCGTCAGCCGCGACGACATCCTGCACGGCCGCATGAGCGACGCCATGCGCGGGCTGTTGCGCCATCAGGCCGACCGCGCGCGCCGCTATTACACGCAAGCCTTCAGCCATTTGCCGGACGCCGACCGTTATCACCAGCGCAGCGGCATCATCATGGCCTCGGTTTATCAAGCCTTGCTACAAGCCATCGAAGACAGTAATTTTCAAATCTTCGCGGAACGCGTCCGCCTCAGTCCGGCGCGCAAAATATGGATCGCCTGGCAGACCGCGCGGCGGGAAAAACGCCAACAGCTTGCCCGCGCGGTTTGAATTCCGATCTCGCCAATCCATCGCACATGGTGAGCCGTCACCACCCGCCGCTATTCGCGTATTCCGGAAAACGCCGCGGCATACAGCCCGCGGCGAACGATCTTTTCTCTCGCTCGATGGGCTCGATGGAATATATCGAGGGAAAAATGAACCGTGCCGTACTCATCGCGCATCGCGCCGGGGCAAGCGCCGCTCGTAAGGCCGCGTTATTATTAAATGGGTCCGGCTGGGCACGGGGAATGCACCCCTCGCTGCGCTTCTTAGTTGCCGCGTCATTAACGACGCGCCCTGTTCAAGGGGCCGGCTGAGCATGCGGGTCGTGGTGGTGGGCGGCGGTTGGGCGGGACTGGCGGCGGCCGTCGAGTTGTGCCGTCATGATATTCACGTCACGCTCATCGAGGCCGCGCCGCAATTGGGCGGTCGCGCCCGCGCGGTGACGCGCGACGGAGTGGTCTTCGACAACGGCCAGCATCTGTTCATCGGCGCTTATCGGGAAGTGCTGCGTTTGATGACTATCGTCGGCGTCGCGGAAGAGCGGGTATTTTTACGCCGTCCCCTGCACTGGTTGATGCGTCATCCCAATGCGCCCAGCGTGGAAATCAGCGCGCCGCATTTGCCCGCGCCGCTGCACATGGCCTGGGCCCTGCTGCGGGCGCGGGGTTATCACTTCGCCGAACGCCGCGCCGCCTTGCGCGCCTGCGTCCGCGTGTTGCGGCCGCCCGCCACGGCGGGCGACGTCACGGTGGCGACCTGGCTGCAACAAAGCCGGCAGCCACAGCGGGTCATCGACACCTTGTGGTCGCCGCTATGCCTCGCCGCCCTCAACACCCCCATCGAACAGGCCTCGGCGGAGGTGTTCGTGCGGGTGTTGCGCGATGCCTTTCTGGAACGCCGCGCCGATTCGGATCTGCTGATCCCGCGTTGCGATTTGGGCGGCGTGTTCCCCACGCCCGCCGCCGCGTTCATCCGGCGCCACGGCGGACACATTCAATTGGGTGAACGGGTGAACGCCCTGCTCAGCGACGGCGCGCGCATCAGCGGCGTGCGTACCCGCCGCGCCGATTATCCGGCCGAACAAGTGATCCTCGCCGTACCGCCGGAATCTTGCGCGGCCTTGCTGGCGGGCCACCCGGCCTTGGCGTCTTTGCTGGCGCCGCTCGCGGCGCTGGGCACGCAGCCGATCTGCACCGCGTATCTGCGCTACGCCCCCGACTTGCCGCTAGCCGTTCCCATGACCGGCATGGCCGGCGGCCTCGGCCAGTGGCTGTTCGATTTGACGGTGATGGACAAACCGGGCTGGGTGGCGGTGGTGATCAGCGGCCCGGGCCGGCATATGGCGATGGACAATGAAAGCTTGTTGAACGCGCTGGCCGCGGAAATCGCCGCGTTGTGGCCGGGCCCGGCGCGTTATCAAGAAGGTTTCGTGATCCGGGAAAAACGCGCGACGTTTTCCTGCGAGGCGGGCATCAACGCGTTGCGCCTCCCGCCGCACACGGCCTTGGCCGGTTGCCGGCTGGCGGGCGATCACACCGCGACCGGCTATCCATCCACCTTGGAAGGCGCGGTGCGCAGCGGCGTGTCCTGCGCGCAAGACATCATCGCGCTGCGCAACGGCACGGACACACCGTAGCGGATACCGGCCACGGAGAACACCCTATTGTGGTAGTCGCGAGTTAAGCCCTTGGATGACGTCGGACGCGAAATCGGATTTCCCTCCGTGGACTCGGTGTCCTCCGTGGTCAATATTTTTTCAGCGTCATCCTTCCAATTGCACGGAGAAGACTTCTTCGAGAGAGGTTTTGCCGGTGCGGGCGAGGGTCAGTGCGTTGTCGCCCAGCTTGCTCATGCCCGACGCCACGGCGGCTTGTTGAATTTGCTGAGTGGAACCGCCGTCGTTGATGAGCTGGGCGATCTCCGGCGTGACCACCAGTAGCTCGCACACCGTCATGCGGCCGCGATAGCCGGTTTGATTGCAGGCCTCGCAGCCTTTGCCGCGGTAAAACACCTCGTCCGGCTGCAGATTGAGACTGTGGCGAATATAATCTTCTACCTGTTCCGGGACGAGGCACTTCGGGCAATTGACCCGCACCAGCCGCTGCGCCATCACGCCCAACAGGGTCGAACTCAATAAATAAGATTCGAGGCCCATGTCGACCAGGCGGGTGACGGTGCTGGCCGCGTCGTTGGTGTGCAGAGTGCTGAACACCAAGTGACCGGTGAGCGCGGCTTTGTTGGCGATGTGAGCGGTCTCCTCGTCGCGGATTTCGCCGACCATGATGACATCAGGGTCGTGGCGCAGAAACTGCCGCAAGGCCTGGGCGAAGGTATACCCCTTCACCACCGAGATCTGCACCTGTTCCACGCCGTCCATG
>CAKKSB010000157.1 GCA_919903055.1 Gammaproteobacteria bacterium
CGGTGAGGTGACTGTCGGGGAGTCGGGCCCGAACGGCCCGCTGGCCGTTGAGGGTGACCCGTCCCTGGGTGATCCACTGATCCGCCTCGCGGCGGGAACACATCCCGGTTTCGCTGATGAATTTATTCAGTCGCATGGTAAATAAGGCTGGTCAGGACCGGCGATAGCCGAATGACGGGTTCATAGGCTCAGCGTACGCGTTAATCGGCCGGATCATTTCCACACCTCGAACCCCGCCGCCAGTTTTTTCGCCACCGCCAGATTTTTTAGCCGCACGTACCGGGGCAGACCGTTTTTAAACGGCGGATAGTCTTCGCCGGTGATCAGCGGTTGCAGATAACGGCGGCAGGCCGCGGTGATGTGGAAGCCGTCGCGGCTGATGAAGTTGCGCGGCATTTTCTTTTCGACGTTGGCCACCTTGGCCAGCGGCGCGACGCCGATGGTCCAGCGATAAGGCCGGTCCGAGACACGGACAATGGTGGGCATCACCGCGTTATGGCCTTTCAACGCCAATTCCACCGCGGCTTTGCCCACGGCATACGCTTGTTCGACGTCGGTTTTGGCGGCGAGGTGGCGGGCGGAGCGCTGTAGATAATCCGCCACGGCCCAGTGGTATTTGTAGCCGAGGCGGTCTTTGATTAACTGGGCGAGCCGCGGCGCCACCCCGCCCAACTGGGCGTGGCCGAAGGCATCGCGCGCGCCATTTTCGGCGAGGAAAACACCGTCCGGCGTTTTGATGCCTTCGGACACGGCGATCACGCAGTAGCCGTTCTGTTTGACCGCTTTGCCGACCCGCGCCAGAAAGGCGGCCTCGTCGAAGGCGATTTCGGGAAACAGAATAATATGCGGCGCATCGCCCGCCGCTTCGCAGGCCAGGCCCGCGGCGGCGGCGATCCAGCCGGCGTGGCGCCCCATCACTTCCAAGATAAACACCTTGCTGGAAGTCTCGGCCATGGAGGCGACGTCATAGGCGGCTTCTCGGATGGAGGTGGCGACGTATTTGGCCACCGAGCCGAAGCCGGGGCAGGTATCGGTGATGGGCAGATCGTTGTCGATGGTCTTGGGAATGCCGATGCAGGTAAGCGGGTAGCCCATTTTCGCGCCGAGTTGGGACACCTTGTGGGCGGTGTCCTGCGAGTCGTTGCCGCCGTTGTAGAAGAAGTAGCCGATGTTGTGGGCGCGGAACACCTCGATCAGTCGCTGGTATTCGGGGCGGCTTTCCTCCAGGCCTTTTAATTTATAACGCGCCGAGCCGAAGGCGCCGCCGGGGGTGTGGCGCAGCGCGCGGATGGCGGCGGCGGATTCCTTGCCGGTGTCGATCAGTTCTTCACGCAGGGCGCCGAGAATGCCGTTGCGTCCCGCGTAGACTTTGCCGATGCGGTCGCGGTGGCGGCGCGCGGTTTCGATCAGACCGCAGGCGGTGGCGTTGATCACCGCGGTCACGCCGCCGGACTGAGCATAAAAGGCATTGCGTTTCGCCATGGGTTTTCCTCGTGCTGCCTGATTTAAAGTTGGACGTGGTTCACGTCCGCTCGCTGAATTGATCTTAACACCGTCCACTTTCCGTTGACTCGGTTGCGTGACTCAGAGTAGGTTAAGCGGGCCACGGCCAGGAGGGGCCCGGCACGGCGTCGTGGGCAGTGCCGCCGCATAAAAAACCCATATCACGGCCTCAGAAGCCTAACCCACATCATTCACCGCTTTGCGCGAGGACACCGCCATGAGAATTGTTTTGTTGGGAGCGCCCGGTTCCGGAAAAGGTACCCAGGGCAAGTTGCTGTCGTCTAAACACCGTATCCCGCAAATATCGACGGGCGACCTGTTGCGGGCGGCGGTATCCGCGGGCACCGCCCTGGGCCGGCAGGCCAAGGCGGCGATGGATGCGGGGCAACTGGTTTCCGACGAAATCGTCCTGGGTATCATCGGCGAACGCCTCGGCGAGCGCGACGCCGCCAAGGGTTTCATCCTTGACGGCTTCCCCCGCAACATCGTGCAAGCCGAGGCCTTGGACAATATGCTGGTCGAGCGCGGTACGCCTTTGCAGGCGGCGGTGCTCATCAACGTGGAAGTGGAGGCATTGATCGAGCGGCTCACCGGCCGGCGCACCTGCGAATCCTGTGGCCAGATGTACAATGTCTACACCTCGCCGCCCCGTCTCGACGACCGCTGCGACAAATGCGGCGGCGATCTGCGCCACCGCGCCGACGACAACGAGGAAACCATCAGCAACCGTCTGCGGGTCTATGATCAGCAGACCTCGCCGTTAATTTCCTATTACCGTACTCAGGACAAACTCAAGACCGTGAACGGCGAGGGCGACATCGCCGGCATTTTCGCCGAGATCGAAAAATTATTGCGCAAGCTGCCGTCCGGCGCGCCGGCGGCGCCCGCCCGTCCGGTCGAAGCGGTACCGGCCGAGGAAAAACCTTCATTGGAAGACCTGCGCAAAAAAGTCATGGCCGCCGCGGCCAAAACTACCGGCAAGGAGCCGTCGGCTGCTCCGAAGCAGGCGCCGGTCAAAAAACCCGCCGCTCAGTCCCCCGTCGTGAAGGCGGCCGCCGCGCCGGCGGCTGAGCCCGCGCCGGTTAAAAAGGCGCCCGCTAAAAAGGCCGTGACTAAAAAGGCCGCCGTGAAAAAAGCCCCGGCCAAAAAAGCCGTGGCGAAAAAGCCCGCGGCTAAGAAATCGCTAGGTAAGAAAAAGGCCGTGGCCAAAAAGGCGACGGCCAAGAAAGGCGGCGCCAAAAAAGCCGTGATCAAGCGCAAGGCTACGCCCAAAAAGGCAGTGGTGAAAAAAGTCGTCGCCAAGAAAACACCGGTAAAGAAGGCGGCGGCCAAAAAGAAGCCGGCCGTGAAAAAAGCCGTGAGCAAGAAAAGGACCGTGGCGAAAAAGCCCGCGGCCAAGAAATCGGTAGGTAAGAAAAAGGCCGTGGCCAAAAAGGCGATGGTCAAGAAGGGCGCGGTGAAAAAGGCTTCTTCTAAAAAGAAGGCCGCCGCCAAACGCAGGACGTAAATTTAATTCACCGCCGGCTGATTAAGCCGGCATCAAAAATAGATTTGATCAAAGCATCCCCTCTCCCAGTGGGTGAGGGTCAGGGAGAGGGGGTTGATCGAAACAGCATTCTGTTTCCCCTTTCCCCCACCGGCTGCGCCTCCTCGCCGCGAGGGGAAAGGGGATGGATTTATCGCCGGCTTGATAGCCGCGGTCCAGGAGTTGATTGAACGTGTCTGATAAGCAGTTGGTCAGTACGGGCTTCCCCGCCCGCCGGATGCGACGCATGCGGCGGGACGCTTTCTCGCGGCGCATGATGCGCGAGCACCGTCTCAGTGTGGATGACCTGATTTATCCGGTATTCGTGCTGGAGGGCGAGGGACGGCGCGAAGCGGTGGCGTCCATGCCCGGTGTCGAGCGGCGCAGCATCGACGTGCTGGTGGAGCATTTGGCGGCGCCGGTCGCGGCGGGCGTGCCGGCGGTAGCTTTATTTCCGGTGACGCCGCCGGAAGCCAAATCGGAGGACGCCCGCGAGGCGTATAACCCGCACGGTCTGGCCCAGCGCGCGGTGCGGGCCTTGAAGCAGGCCTATCCCGAGTTGGGGGTGATCACCGACGTGGCCCTCGATCCCTTCACTACCCACGGCCAGGACGGCTTGATCGACGCCGGCGGTTACGTGCTCAACGACGAGACCGTCGCGGTGCTGGTGCGGCAGGCTTTGTCGCACGCCGCGGCCGGTGCCGACGTGGTGGCGCCGTCGGACATGATGGACGGCCGCATCGGCGCTATCCGCGGCGCGCTGGAATCCGCCGGCTATATTCACACTCGCATCCTCGCTTATTCCGCCAAATATGCTTCCAGCTTTTACGGCCCCTTCCGCGACGCGGTGGGCTCGGCCGCCAATCTCGGCGCGGGCAATAAATACAGCTATCAAATGGACCCGGCCAATTCCGACGAGGCCTTACACGAAGTCGCGCTGGATATCGCCGAAGGCGCCGACATGGTGATGGTGAAACCCGGCATGCCCTATCTCGACATCGTGCGGCGGGTGAAAGACGAATTCAAAGTGCCGACTTACGCCTATCAAGTGAGCGGCGAATACGCGATGCTCGCCGCCGCGGCGCAAAACGGCTGGCTGAACGAACGGGCGGTGGTGCTGGAATCCCTGCTGGCGTTCAAGCGGGCCGGGGCCGACGGCATCCTCACCTATTACGCCGACCGGGTGGCGGGCTGGCTGCGCGACGGCTGATTAAGGTAACGCGCGCTTGCCACGATTCAGCAGCGATTTATCGTTCTATTGCTGCCCGGCCGCGCTGACGCCGCGGCAGCGGCACTGCCATTTTCTACTCTGCCGGAGTTAGCCGCCGATGCGGCCTTCGCCGCCGCTCATCATGCGATGGAGGTTGCCTCGGTGACGCCACAGCAACAGCACGCTCATGGCGCCGGTCATCATCACCAGGAAATAGCCGCTGTGGATGTACCAGGCCACGAAGGGCGCCAGGCAGGCGGCGCTGACCGCGGCCAGCGAGGAGATGCGCAGCACCTTGGCCACCAATAGCCAAATGATCAGCACCGCCACCGCAACCGGCCAGGCCGCGCCCAATAACACGCCGAAAGCGGTGGCCACCCCCTTGCCGCCGTGAAAACCGAAATACAGAGGATAGAGATGGCCGAGGAAGGCGGCCATGCCCACCGCCGCCAGCACGTTGTCGTCCACTTGCAAGGCGCGGGCGGCCAGCACGGGAATCAGTCCTTTGACCGCATCGCCGACCAGCACCACGGCCGCGACCTTTTTGCCGGCGATACGCAGCACATTGGTGGCACCGGGGTTGCGCGAGCCCTGGGTGCGCGGATCGGGCAGGCCGAGGAGTTTGCAGGTGATGATGGCGGTGGACAGCGAACCCATTAAATAGGCGCCGAGGGTAAGCAAAAGGGCGGTGGTCATGGCGGGAAACGTCGAACTCTGAATGATGTAGGGGCAGCGGCGCGGCCGCGCTTTTATCGGCGGGCCAATCCAATTATAGTGAGTGTTTTCCAAACTCTTGCAGCGATGGACATTATATATCTACATGATCTGCGGATCGACACCGTAATCGGGGTCTTCGATTGGGAACGCCAGGTCAAGCAGACCCTGATCCTCGATTTGGACATGGGCAGCGACATCCGCCGCGCCGCCGCCTCCGACGACCTTGCCGACACCTTGAATTACAAGGCGGTCGCCAAGCGGGTAATCGATTTCGTCGAACACAGCGAGTTTCAACTGGTGGAGACCCTCGCCGAGCGGATCGCCGAGTTGATACTGAGCGAGTTCGGCGTGCCTTGGCTGCGGCTGCGGCTCAACAAACAAGGCGCGGTGCGCGGCGCGCGCGATGTGGGCGTGGTGATCGAGCGCGGGGCGCGGCAGTGATATGGCACGGGTTTATGTGAGTATCGGCAGCAATATCGATCGCGACTATTACATTCGCGCCGGGATCGCGGCTTTACGTGAACACTATGGAATAGTGTCTTTATCGCGGGTGTACGAAAGCGTAGCGGTCGGTTTCGCGGGCGATCATTTCTACAACTTGGCGGCGGGCTTCGATACCGAACAGCCGGTGCGGGTGGTGGCGGCCTCGCTGCGCGACATCGAACGGCAACACGCCCGCGACCGCCGCGCGCCGCGCTTCAGTCCGCGCACTTTGGACATCGATTTGCTGCTCTACGACGACGCGGTGGTGAACGACGGCGCCCTGCAACTGCCGCGCGGCGAGATCACCCGCTACGCCTTCGTGCTGGGTCCGCTGGCGGAGATCGCCGGCGCCGAGCGCCATCCACTGATCGGACAAAGTTACGCGGAACTGTGGCGGGACTTCGCCGATAAAGAGGCGCAGCCGATGTGGCCGGTGGAGATGGGAGTCGCTTAAGGCCCCGCCAAGGCCGCCAAGTTTTATTTTCTTCCAAGAATTTTTTGGCGTACTTGGCGGCTCACGTTCGTTTAATCAAAAACCGCGGCTAATTGTTCAGCGAACGCCCGCCGTCCACGGTCAACACTTGACCGGTCATGTACTCCGCCTCCGCGATGAGAAAGCGCACCGCGCCGGCGATGTCGCGCGGCTCGCCTTGCCGCTTGAGGGCGATGCGTTTGAGGATGTGCTCGCGGGTCGCTTCGCCGGCGTGTTGCGGCCACAGAATCGCGCCGGGGGCCACCGCGTTGACCCGGACCGTGGGCGCCAGTTCGCGGGCCAGGCTTTTGGTGAGCATCACCAGGCCGGCCTTGGCGATGCAATAAACCGGATAACCTTTGAGCGGACGGTCGGCATGGATGTCGGCGATGTTGACGATGCAGCCTTGTCGCGCCGCCAGCAGAGGTGCCGCGGCTTGCGATAAAAACAACGGCGCTTTGAGATTGGTGCCGAGCAAATCATCCCAATGCTGTTCGCTGATGGTGCCCAGCGCGGTCGGATAAAAACTCGACGCATTATTGATCAAAACGTCGAGCCGGCCCCAGCGGGCGTGGCTTTGTTCGACCAGCGCGGGCAGCGCGGCGGTATCGAGAAGATCGCCTGAGATTATCGCCGCGGAATCGGGGCGCTGTTGGAGCAGTTCATCGCGCAAGACGGCGGCGTCATCCGCCGAACTGCGGTAATGAATCATCACCCGCATGCCGTGACCATGCAGGTGGCGGGCAATCACCGCGCCCACCCGCTGCGCTGCGCCGGTGATGAGCGCCACCTGGTCGGTGAGTGTATGATGCGTGTCCATGGCGGCTCCCGGTGAATAGGCTTTCACTGTAACGCAACACGCGGTAAAACGAAATTTAGTCATGAGCGAGCGATCGAATAAATCGGTGGCGGATTTGCCGCCGCCCGGCGCGGAGGCCGAGGCCCATAGCGCGCGTTTGCGCGAACTAATCGTGGCGGAGATCGCCGCCGCGGGCGGCGCGATTTCCTTCGCGCGTTTCATGGAGCTGGCCTTGTACGCGCCGGGTCTGGGTTATTACAGTGCCGGCGCGCGCAAGTTCGGCGCGGCGGGGGATTTCATCACCGCGCCTGAGTTGTCGCCGTTGTTCGCGCGCTGCGTGGCGCGGCAATGCGCGCAAGTATTACACGGGCTGGGACAGGGCGACGTTTTGGAAGTCGGTGCGGGCTCCGGTGTGTTGGCCGCGGATTTATTAGCGGCGCTGGCGGAGCTTGGCAGTCTGCCCGAACAGTATTTCATACTCGAACTCAGCGCCGATTTACGCGAGCGTCAGCAACGGCTGTTGCGTGAACGAGTACCAGAGTGGTCGTCGCGGGTGGTGTGGCTGAACCGCTTGCCCGCCGCGCCGTTTCGCGGCGTGGTGCTCGCCAATGAGTTATTGGACGCCTTGCCGGTACATTTATTCACCATTGCCGAGATGGGGCCGCGGGAGTTACTGGTCGGCGAGACCGGCGGGACATTGCAATGGCGCCTTGCGCCGCTGACTGACGCGCGCTTGCAAACACGTATTGACGCGATACACCAGGAACTAAGTGAAGAGCAATTGCCGGCGGGCTATACCTCCGAGATCAATCTCGCCGCCGAAGCCTGGCTGCGCAGCATGGCGGATGTGTTGCAGGCCGGCGCGATTTTACTCATTGATTATGGTTTCCCGCGCCGCGAGTATTATCACCCGCAGCGCGCGGGCGGGACGCTGATGTGCCACTACCGCCATCGCGCCCATGGCGATCCTCTGATCATGCTGGGTTTACAGGACATCACCGCTCACCTGGATTTCACCGCGCTGGCCGAGGCGGCGTTGGAAGTGGATTTGACGGTGGCGGGTTACACCACGCAAGGCGCGTTTTTATTGGCCACCGGCATCACCGAACAACTTGCCGCCACCGCTGCGGCGCAACAGTTGCAGCGCGCGCAAGAAGTGAAGAAGCTCACCCTGCCCCACGAAATGGGCGAGTTGTTTAAAGTGATGGCGCTTACGCGCGGCGTTGACGAACCGCTACTAGGCTTCGCGTGGCGGGATCTGCGGACGAAATTATAAGCACTCAGGCGGCGTTGCCGCGTATCTCCAGAGCGGGTTTCATTTCTAGGAATTGAACGATTTCTTCGTGGCGTGCCATGGCGTCCTGATAGCCCAGCGCGATGAGCTCGCGGCAGTAGTCCTGCTCGAATAAAAGATAACTCAGCAGATTGGAACCGTTGGCGTTGAGTGCGCCGATCCGTTCGAGCATGAAGCGGATGGTGCGCGGCAGACGTTTAGCGTGACGCGCCGCGATATTTTCCAACTCCTCACTGGGCGCGATGACGAAGGCGTCGACATGGCGCAGCGTCACGCCGCCTTCGGAGCGTTGGCTGGCGGGAATCAGACTAATGGTGCTGTTTATGCGCCGCAGACGTTCCAAATCCGCTTCCAGGGTATCGAGAAAGATGCTGCTCAACACATGGCCGGCGATGCGCGCCACCGAAGGGTATTCCTCGGTTTTGACCCGTTCCGCCGCTTCATAAGGTTGATTGCGCGCGCCGACGATGAACAGCCGGTCGGCGCCCATGTGCAGTGATGGGCTGATGGGCGCGATCTGGCGCATGGAGCCGTCGCCGAAATATTCGCGATGAATCATGACGGCCTGAAAGACCAGCGGAATGGCGGACGAGGCCATCAAATGTTCGATGTCGATTTGCGCGGGACAGCCGACGCGGCGGACCCGCCGCCACGGGGTGATTTCGTGCCGGCCTTGATAAAAAGTCACCGATTGCCCCGAGCTGTAGCCGGAACAGGTAATGCCCAGCGCGTGTAAATGACCTTCGTCCACCGCGTGTTGAATGTGTTTGAAGGCGAGCTTGGCGCCCAACAGTTCGGATAGCGGCGTACGATCCAGCAGTGCGTGGGGATTGTGTTTACCGAGGCCGCCGAACATCATCGCCGCCAGCCATTGCGCGCCGGTGGCCAGCACGCCCAAGGCATCGGTGCGGAAGACCTGATGGGCGCGGAAGTTTTCCCACACGTTCACCA